>JAICMC010000154.1 GCA_025929465.1 Nostocoides sp. | reverse complement strand
GTTGCCGGTCGGAGCGCCCGTCGGCCCGGCGGTCGGTGCTGCACCGGCCCGTGCGCCGGAGCCGGGCCGGTTGCCGCCGTGGGTGCACCCCCTGCCGCCAGCGGAGATGATCTGCACCGTGGCGGCCGCCACGGTCGTCGGCGCTGCGGGCGCTCCGCCGTCGGCTGCCGTCCCGGTGCCCGAGCCAGGGGTTCCTGTGCCAGGGGCTCCTGTGCCAGGGGTCCCCGCCGGTCGGACCGAGACGCAGTCGCCCACCTTCAGGGTCGACGCCGGGACCGTCTGCTCGGCCGTGATCTTCGTGGTCCTGGACCAGGTCACGGCGGTCTGGTCGGTGCGGGTCTGGACCTGCAGCGTGGAGCCCTGGACGGCCGCGATCAGGCCGTTGACCCCGGGGGGCCGGCCGCCGAAGCCACCCGGACCCTGACTGGGGCCCGCAGCGGTCCCAGTCCCAGTCGTCGTCGAGGAGGAGGTCGCGCCGCTGCCGGACCCGCCGCATGCGGCGAGGGACAGCGTGGCGGCCGCGGCCAGTGCGCACGCGGCATACAGGCGGGGTGTCGTTCTCATGTCGGTTCACTCACTTCGTAGGGCGTCGATGGGGGACAGGCGGGCGGCACGGCTGGCGGGATAGACCCCGGCGACGACGCCGATGACGACGGAGATGGCGATGGCCGCGACGGCGGCGACGGTTGACACCGTCACCGGCTGGCCGATGAGCGAGGGCAGGAAGGCAGCACCGAGCACGCCGAGCAGGAGTCCGAGCACGCCGCCGGCGAGGCCGAGCAGGCTTGCCTCGGTGAGGAACTGGCGACGGATCACCCGTGGCGTCGCCCCCAGCGCCTTGCGCAGGCCGATCTCGCGGATCCGCTCGGTGACCGACACGAGCATGATGTTCATGACGCCGATGCCACCGACCAGCAGCGAGATGGCGGCGATTCCGCCGAGCAGGACGGTGAGGGTCCGGGAGGTGCTCGTCGCCGTCTGGACGATGGACTGCTGGCTGGACAGGGTGAAGTCGGCATCGGTCGCGGACACCCCGTGGCTGGTCAGCAGGGCGTTGTCGGCCTCCTGGTACGCCGCTGAGAGGACGTCCTGGCCGGCCGCCTCGAGATAGATCGAGGAGACGCTCGTTCCGGCGCCGGGGGACACGACGTCGGCGTACGTCGTCGCGGGAACGACCGCCTGGTCGTCCTGGTCACCACCGACCGTCGAACCGACCGTCGCGAGGACGCCGATGACGGTGAACGGCTGGGACCCGATGCTCACCTGCTGACCGACCGGGTCGCGGGCGCCGAACAGCTCCTGGGCTGTGGTCTGACCGAGCACGGCCTCGGTCTGGGCGTCGGCAAGCTCCTCGGCGGTGAAGAACCGCCCGGAGCTCAGGGTGCGCGCCCGCACCTCCGGCCAGGACGGCGTCGTCCCGACGACGCTCGTCGTCCAGTTCGTGCCGTCGGCGGTGAGCGAGGCCTGGGTCGTCGAGGTCGGGGCGACCGCCTTGACGTCCGGCGCCACGGAGGGGTCGGCGAGCATGACCGCGTCGGCGGTCGTCAAGGTCGTCGCCGAGCCCCGCCCTCCGCGCACCCCGGTCAGGCTGGTCGTGCTGCCGGGCGAGACGATGAGCAGGTTGGACCCGAGCTTGTCGATCTGGCTCGCCACCTGCTGCTGGGCGCCCTGGCCGAGCCCGACGGTGAGCATGACGGCGGCGATGCCGATCAGGATGCCGAGCATGGTCAGGGCCGACCGCATCCGGCGGGTGCGGATCGCGTCGTATGCCGTGCGCAGCGTCTCCAGCCAGCTCATCGGCCCGAGCCCACCCTGGTGTGGACGGCCGCCGCGTCGATGAACCGGCCGTCGCGGATCTGGACCGAGCGGTGGGCCCGGTCGGCGACGTCCTGCTCGTGGGTGATGATGACGATGGTCCGGCCCTGGTCGTTGAGCTCGTCGAAGAGCGCGAGGACGTCCTCGGTGGAGGCGGAGTCGAGGTTGCCGGTGGGCTCGTCGGCGAGGAGGAGCTGGGGGTCGGTGACGAGCGCCCGGGCGACCGAGACCCGTTGCTGCTGGCCGCCGCTCAGCTCACCGGGTCGATGGTCGACCCGGTCGGCGAGCCCGACCCGCGCCAGGGACGCGAGGGCCCGCGCCTTGCGCTCCGGACGGGACAGCCCGGCATACACGAGGGGCAGCTCGACGTTGCGCCAGGCGGACATGGTGGCCAGCAGGTTGAACTGCTGGAAGACGAACCCGATCCGCCGGTTCCGGACGTCGGCGAGCTGGCTCTCCCTCATCGCCGAGACGTCCTCACCGGCGAGCCGGTAGGCGCCCGTCGTCGGGACGTCGAGGCAGCCGAGGATGTGCATGAGGGTGGACTTGCCAGATCCCGACGGGCCCATGATGGCCACGAAGTCGCCCTCGTCCACGGTCAGCGTCACGCCGCGCAGGGCCTCGACGGTGAGCGACCCCGAGCGGTAGGTCTTGCCGACGTCGGTGAGGCGCAGGATCGGCTCGCGGGGCACCTCCGGCGCGGAGCTCGGGGCCCGCTGCGCCTCGGTGTCGGGGAAGAGTGCGTATGCCGGTTCCTCGGTCATCCGCGTCCCGCCCCGCCGCCGCCGAACCCGCCGCCGCCGCCGAACCCGCCGCCGCCGAACCCGCCGCCGCCGAACCCGCGACCGCCAGTCCCGGTCCGCCCGGTCGTCCCGGTCCCGGCGCCGGGGAAGGTGCGGGTGGTCATGACGACCTCGTCACCCTCGGCAAGGCCCTTGGTGACCTGGGTCGTGGCGCCGTAGACCCCGCCGATCGTCACCGGCACGGTCGAGGTCCTGCCGTTCTTGCTCACCCTGACCGTCGTCCGGCCGTTCGTCGTGCCGATCGCCAGGGTGGGGACGGTGAGTACGTCGGTCAGCTGTCTGACGGTGATCGCCACGTTGGCCGTGGTCCCGGCGTGGAGGCCCGCCGGGTTGCCGGTGACGTCGATGACGACGGGGAACTGGGCCGTCCCGCTGGAGGAGGACGAGGCGACGATGCCGACGCTGGCGACCGTCCCGAAGATCGGCTGGCTGGCGCCGGTGGGGGTGATGGTGGCCTGTAGACCCTTCTTCAGCTCGCCGAGCTCGCTGCTGGTGACGGTGGCCTGGACCTGCCAGGAGGAGGTGTTGACCACGGTGATGCCGGTGCTGCCGGACGAACCGGTTGAGGCGGCCGAGCTCGCGGCAGCCGATCCGGCCGACCCGGAACCGTTCGACCCGCCCGAGCCGCCTGACCCGCCTGACCCGCCTGACCCGCCTGACCCGGACGTCCCGCTTCCCACGCTGTCACCCACGGCATACGAGACGCTCGCGACGACCCCGGTCATCGGGGCGGTCAGGGTGGCACCCGTGAGCGACTGCTGGGCCGAGGCCAGCTGCTGCTGTGCGGAGGCGAGCTGGGCCTGGGCCGATGCGGCACCGCTCGTGCCGGACGTGCTGGAGTCGACCTGGGCCTGGGCGGCGGCGACGGACGCCTGGGCGAGGGCGACGTCGGACTTCAGGGTCGTCGGGTCGATGGTCGCCAGGGTCTGTCCCTTGGTGACCTTGTCGCCGACCGTCACGTCGACGGCCGTGATCGTGCCGGAGGAGGAGAAGGTCTGGGTGGACTGCTGCGCCGGCTCCAGGGTGCCGGTCGCGGCCACCGTCTGCCTGACCGTTCCGAGCGTCGCCTGCACCAAGGTCGTGCGGGTGGTCGCGCCCGCTGCCGTCGAGGCGATGGACCGGTGCTCCCACCAGATCCCGCCGCCGGCGCCCGCAGCCACGAGGGCCACGGCCAGGACGACGCGAAGCACCCAGCTGCGCCACCCGCGCCGGGTGCGAGGGCGAGGGGGTGGCGCAGGGATCGACTCGGTCGGCGCCGCGGACTCGATGGTCGTCACGAGCGTGACGCTAGGGGTGCCGTCTGGGCGGCTGCTGGTCCGCGGCTATGCGTGCGCTGTGAGACGCCGGCGGCCCGGGACGGTGGTCACGCCGAGCCGGGCTCGCAGGCCTGGATCGGCCGTCCCGGCCGGGCCCGGACCGAGTCCAGGCTGAGCAGCACGAGGGCGACCCAGACGATCCCGAAGCCGACCCACAGGCCCTCCGACACGTGCTCGTGGAGGAGGAACACGCCGCAGAGCAGCTGGAGCACGGGGGTGACGAACTGGATGAGCCCGACCGTGACGAGCGGGATGCGCCGTGCGGCCGCAGCGAAGAGGAGCAGGGGCAGGGCGGTGACCGGGCCGGCGAGGACGAGCAGGGTCGGGTGACCGGCGCCGTGACCGAGGAAGGTCGCATCCTGGTGCACCGTGAGCACACCGAGGATGACGATCGCCACCGGCGCCAGGACGACGGTCTCGGCGACGAGGGACTGCATGGCCTTGAGCGAGACGCCGACCCTGTTCTTGACCAGCCCATACAGGCCGAAGGAGAAGGCCAGGGTGAGCGACACCCAGGGGAAGGACCCGCCGGCGAAGGCCAGGTAGAGGGCGGCGACGAGCCCCACCGCGACCGCCGCCCACTGCAGCGGCCGCAGCTGCTCGCCGAGGACGACGACGCCGAGTCCCACCGTGACGATCGGGTTGAGGAAGTAGCCGAGGGCCGCCTCGTAGGTGTGCCCGGTGAGCACGGCGAACACGTAGACGACCCAGTTCGTCGCGATGAGGAACGCGGCGGCGGTGATCCCGAGGGTCAGCCGGCGCTGCCGCAGGAACGGGCGGACCCACCCCACGTCCCGGCGGACCAGGAGCACACCGGCGCAGAAGGCGAGCGTCCAGACGATGCGGTGGGCGAGGATCTCGAACGCGCCGGACGGCTTCAGGGCGTGGAAGTAGAGCGGGAAGGCCCCCCAGATCCCGTAGGCGAGGAACCCGTATGCCGTGCCGCGGCTGGTCTCTTGGCGCTCAGTGGTCGAACCGTCGTCGGGCGAGGTCACCCCACGGTCCAGGTGTCGCGCCCGCGCAGGAGCGCATCGAGGTCGTCGTCGGTCGCCGGGCCCCCGGCGGTGTCGGTGGCCGCCCGGACTTGGGCGCGGACGCCGTCGTCGTAGGTGGGCCGGTCGACCGACCGGAAGATCCCCATCGGCACGTGGGTCATGTCCGGTCCGTCCAGCCGGCTGATCGCGAACGCCTGGCTCGGGTCGTCCGCAGACGGGTCGTGCCGGACCACGCGGTCGGCAGTCGCCTCCGCGTCGGGGACGAAGACCAGGCCGCCGTCGTCGCCGCGCACGAGGGTGCGACGGTCGTCGGGGGGGCCGCCCTGGATCGGCTCGCCGGCCGCGAGGTGGACCAGCCGGGCCTCCTGCTGGCTGCGGTCCTTGATCAGGTCGAAGGCGCCGTCGTTGAAGATCGGGCAGTTCTGGTAGATCTCGACGAGCGCCGTGCCGCGGTGCGACGCAGCCGCCTTGAGCACCTCGACGAGGTGCTTGCGGTCCGAGTCGAGGGTGCGCGCCACGAACGTCGCCTCGGCACCCAGGGCGAGCGACACCGGGTTGAACGGGCGGTCGACCGAGCCCATCGGGGTGGACTTGGTGATCTTGCCCGTCTCGGACGTGGGGGAGTACTGGCCCTTGGTGAGCCCGTAGATCTTGTTGTTGAACAGCAGGATCGTCAGGTTGACGTTGCGGCGCAGGGCGTGGATGAGGTGGTTGCCGCCGATCGACAGCGCGTCGCCGTCCCCGGTGACCACCCACACCGACAGGTCCTCTCGGCTGGTCGCCAGGCCGGTGGCGATCGCCGGCGCACGGCCGTGGATCGAGTGCACGCCGTAGGTGTCCAGGTAGTACGGGAACCGGGACGAGCAGCCGATGCCCGAGACGAAGACGATGTTCTCGCGGCGCAGGCCCAGCTCGGGCAGGAAGCCCTGGACGGCGGCCAGGATGATGTAGTCCCCGCAGCCGGGACACCAGCGGACCTCCTGGTCGGAGGTGAAGTCCCGCTTGGACTGGACGGGAGCGTCCGCGGCCAGGTGCGGGACGTGGGCCAGGCCGGCCCCGTCCGTGGTGGGCATGCCGATCTCGACGGCGGTCATCGCAGGTCCTCCAGTGCCCGCACGATGACGTCGGCGAGCTCGACGGTGGTGAACGGCAGCCCGCGGACCGAGGTGTGCGACCGGATGTCGACGAGGTATGCCGCGCGCAGCAGGAGCGCGAGCTGGCCGGTGTTCATCTCGGGCACGATGACGCGCGTGTAGGCACGCAGCACCTCGCCGGTGTTGGCGGGGAAGGGGTTGAGGTGGCGCAGGTGGGCGGTGGCGACGTTGGCCCCGGTGTTGCGGACGGCACGGACGGCAGCCGCGATCGGGCCGTAGGTCGAGCCCCAGCCGAGGACGAGGACGTCGGCGGCGCCACTCGGGTCGTTGACCTCCAGCGGCGCGATGGTCTTGGCGATCCCGGCGATCTTGCCGGCCCGCAGCCGAGTCATCCTGTCGTGGTTGTCGGGGTCGTAGGAGATG
>JAICMC010000007.1 GCA_025929465.1 Nostocoides sp. | reverse complement strand
GGCGCCAATGACTCGTACTTCTGAGCGAGCTGCTCGACCACCGCCACGCACAGCAGCGTAACCCGCAGCAGCCCAGTGACTGATTAATTTATGCGCGTGTCCTTAACACGCTTTCCAAGTCGTCGAAGCCGCGTCCGGAGGGGTTCGCGGGCGGCGTGTGAGCACGACGAAGGGCGCTGCACATCGTCACGGACGACGGCGAACGGCCTCGGATGAGACCAGCGTTGAGACCATGGCCCGGGCAATAGAGGCAATGCCGCGCAGTTAGTGCTGTTGCTGGTGTTGCCAGTGTGGCGCGTTGGTCGGCGTGTCGCGGGGATGAAGCAACGGAACTCCCGGTAGTGAGGGCGGGGCCTGGCCGGCCAGCGCGAGCAGGAACCGTGAGGCGACCGCGTCGAGCTGGCGCACGTGTCCGAAGGTGAACGTCCGCAGGAACGAGCCCAATGTCGAGGGTGCATACGCGTTCTTGAAGACCCGGCCCATCCCGCCGTGCCGCAACACGGCCATGTCATCGATGCTGTCGGCTCCGGCGGCCATCCCGGCCACCAGCGAGGTCACCTTCAAACCGGCGTTCGCGCCCTTGTCGGTGGGGAGTGTGAGCCGGTCCTGGGCCAGCGCGGTCAGGCCCGCGTCCTGGGCGAGCTTGACCAGCGGGACCAGACCCGCGGACGACACCAGGTTCGGGTCATCGAACACCGCCGTGGTGACCGGGTGGGTGTGAGAGAGTTGCATCTACGAGATGCCCTTCCGTGAGGGACAGAATCGGACCTTCGCAAGCCCAATTATCTTGCCCTGCAAGGGCATTCTCACGTTCCGACAGGCTCATGACACCGGCCAATCGGTGGATTGAGGATAAGACGTTGCTCCAGCCAGCCGCCTCCTGCTCCCGGACGATGTCGCTGCGATGCCCCGACGCGTCAATGCGGCCGATCAGACGGACGGGGACCGCACTGTCCAGCTCGACGACTTGTCGGTGAGGACGAAGTCACTGCCCGCAATGTTGGCAATGTTCGCAGGGACCAGCCAGATCGGGGCCCGGCACCGTTGATCTCGGTTGACCTCGGCCGTGACGTCGGTCACCGTGTGCGCGACCGGCGGGTGCTCGGTCGGGAGAGGCCGTAGCCAGTGCCCGGCCCCTGGTCGACCGACAGCCAGCTCACCTTGCCGCCCACCGTGACGCTCGTCGCGCCGGTGACAGCGGCAGTGCCGACCGGTATCCGCGGACCGGCAGCGAAAGTGACCGCTTGGACGAACCCCGACACGAAGACACTCCAGTACCTGGAAGAACCCACCTGCCCTTGCTGCATTCCTGCCCTGGGGGAGTTCAGTGAGGTACCACCACACGGGTGCCGATACCAAGCATAAGCCAGCAGACCGATCCACTCGCCCCCGTGGCGGCGCAACCGGCCCCGCTCACGACCATCCAGGGCCTCGAGCCACACCGATTTCCGGGAGCACCGACCGCTCAGGTACCCTCCTGCGTTGGAGGATTCGCATAGTGGCCTAGTGCGCACGCTTGGAAAGCGTGTTGAGTGAAAGCTCTCAGGGGTTCAAATCCCCTATCCTCCGCCACTGACAGAGCCGGTGACGCGCAGCACCGGCTCTGCTCGGCAGAGCAGCCACGCCGGCCGTGCCGGTCGACTGGACCTGGCCGACCCCATCGCCTACGCTGACCTGGCCCAGCCAGACTGATGGCTGGGCTTCGTCATGAGGGGTATCAGTGCGTCGTCCAGTTCTCTTGTCATTTGTCGTGCCCACAGCCGTCGTCTCAGCCCTGCTCGGGCTGCCGGCAGCACAGGCCGCCCAGTCTCCCAGCGCCGCCGCCAGCGTGCTCACCGTCGAGGGCGCGCCGTCCTCGACGCTCCAGCCGGCCGGCACGGCATACGTCTCGACGACGGTCAGCCCCGTCGTCACCGCCTCGTCGGCCAGCACAGGCGAGCAGCTCCAGCTCACCACGACGGCAACTGGCGCCACGGCCAACGCCATCGTCACGGCCGCGCCGAACACCGACCTCGCCGTGGGCAGCTACGCGATCGGCACGCCAGCCGCCGACACCCTCGGCCTCACGGTGACCAGCACGGCGCCCTGCGCTGACACCAGCGGGGCCATCGACGTCACCCAGGTGACGCGCGACGGCTCGAACGTCCTCATCGGCTTCGCGGCGTCCTACTCCATGGCCTGCCAGGGCACCACCGACAACGTCGGTGAGATCCGCTTCGCCTCGACCGTTCCGTACGTCCGCTTCGGCGTCGTCGCGGGCGGCACCTCGGCGGCCAACCAGACGGTCACCGTCGCGGCCGGCGACACCCCGGTGACCTTCGGCGCCGCGGCGATCTCCGGGGCCAAGCCCGGGGTGTCGACCGGCTTCTCCATCGTCTCGGACACCTGCAGCCACCTCACCGTGGCGGCCGGCGCGACCTGCCAGGTCGTCGTCGGCGCCCGGGCGAACCTCATCGGCGACGACCTCGGCTTCCTCACCCTGCCCGGCACGAACGCGGCCGGCACCGACGACCGTCAGGTCTCGCTGACCATCCAGGGCACGGAGACGCCCAACGGGTCGTACGCCCCCGTCACGCCCGCGCGCGTCCTCGACACGAGGTCCGGCAACGGTGCGGCCAAGGCTCCGCTCGGCGCCAACAAGGAGATCGCCCTCCAGGTGACCGGCCGCGGCGGGGTGCCTGCCACCGACGTCAGCGCAGTCGTGCTCAACGTCACCGCGATCTCGCCCACCGCCTCCGGCTACCTCACCGCCTACCCGGCCGGTGCGACCCGCCCGACGGCCTCCTCGATCAACTTCAACGCCCACTGGATCGGTGCGAACCTCGTCACCGTCCGGGTGGGCACCGGCGGCAAGGTGATGCTCTACAACCACGCGGGCGCGATCAACGTCGCCGCTGACGTCATGGGCTACTACAACGGGCCGAGCGCCACGCGCACCACCTATGGCAGCTTCCAGAACACGCAGGTCCAGCGGCTGCTGGACTCCCGCAGCGTCCCCGACGGCAAGCTCGGCGCCGATGAGTATTACACGATCCCGGTCGACTACGGCACCGACATCAACCCGCACATCCGGGCCCTGGCGGTCAACGTGACGGCCGTGGCACCCACCGCGTCCGGCTTCTTCACGACCTTCAACGGCGACCCCTCGACAATCGGGACGACCTCCGCGGTGAACTTCACGCCGGGCCGCACGGTCCCGAACATGCAGATCGTGCCGGTCGGCCACGACGAGAACGGCTACCCGCAGATCGGTGTCCTCAACCGCTACGGCAGCACGCACGTGGTCGTCGACATCGTCGGCTTCTACGACGACAACAACCTGGTGACCTCCACGTGGGTCCCCACCCGCTTCCAGGCAGGCACCGCTCCCACCCGGATCGTGGACAGCCGGAACGGCCAGGGGATGTCCACGATGTCCCCCGGCGGCGAGGTCAAGGTCGTCACGGTCCCCGCCAGCATCGCCGGCTACTACACCTTCAACGTGGTCACCAACACGACGGCGGTGGCTCCCACCGTCAACACCGTCTTCACCCTGTGGCCCAACTTCTCGGCGACCCGCCCGACGGTCTCCAACCTCAACCCGTATGCCGGCCAGCTGGTGTCGAACATGACGCTCACGGCGCTGGGGAACAATAACGACTTCAACATCCAGAACACGAGCGGAACGGCCAACGCCGTCATCGACGTGGTCGGGACGATGGAGGCCTACCCCGGTATCCCGGCCGCGACCGGGTCGACCCGGTCGACCCAGGTCCAGCGGAACGCTCCGACGCTGCAGGCACGCACCGAACGCCCGGATCTGGCGAGCCACCCCCAGGTCGTGCTGCACCAGTCCTGACCGACGCCCGCCAGGCCGGCCTGCACTCTCGGGTGCAGGCTGGCCTCGTGTTTCGTGCCGCCGTCGGCGCTCGTCCCTGCGACCATGGGGGCATGAGCGACGGCGCGTACTCCACGGCATACGAACGATCGCTGGACGACCCCGAGGGCTTCTGGTCGGAGGCGGCTCAGGCGATCGAGTGGTCGACGCCGCCGACCCGCGTCCTGGACGGCGACCACCCGCCGTTCTACCGCTGGTTCCGCGGCGGCCGGCTGAACACCTGCTTCAACGCCCTGGACCGGCACGTCCGCGACGGCCGCGGAGACCAGGCCGCGATCATCCACGACTCCCCCGTCACCGGCACGACACAGACGATCACGTATGCCAGTCTGCTGGACCAGGTGAGCAGGTTCGCCGGGGCGCTGGCCAGCCTGGGCGTCAGCAAGGGCGACCGGGTCGTCGTCTACCTGCCGATGATCCCCGAGGCCGTCGTGGCGATGCTGGCCTGCGCCCGGATCGGTGCGGTCCACTCGGTCGTGTTCGGCGGGTTCGCTCCGGCCGAGCTGGCCGCCCGGATCGAGGACGCCGAGCCCACGGTCGTCCTCGCCGCGTCGTGCGGGATCGAGCCGGGCCGGGTCGTGGAGTACAAGCCGATGCTCGACGCCGCCCTCGACCGCAGCACGCACAAGCCCGAGTCGGTCATCGTCCTCCAGCGCGAGCAGTGCCACGCGGCGGTCGGGGAGCGCGACACCGACTGGGAGGAGCTGGACTGGGCCGAGCTCGTCGCCGACGCCGAGCCCGCCGACTGCGTCGACGTGGAGGCCACCGACCCGCTCTACATCCTGTACACCTCCGGGACGACGGGCCGGCCCAAGGGCATCGTCCGCGACAACGGCGGCCACGCCGTCGCGCTGCGCTGGTCGATGGGCAACATCTTCGGCATCGGGCCCGGCGACGTCTGGTTCACGGCGAGCGACGTCGGCTGGGTCGTGGGCCACTCCTACATCGTCTACGCCCCGCTGCTCACCGGTGCGACCTCGGTGCTCTACGAGGGCAAGCCGGTCGGCACGCCCGACGCGAGCGCGTTCTGGCGGGTCGTCTCCGAGCACCGGGTCACCGCGATGTTCACGGCCCCGACCGCCTACCGGGCGATCAAGCGCGACGACCCCGACGGCCGGCTGATGGCGGCATACGACCTGTCGACGCTGCAGACCGTGTTCCTCGCGGGCGAGCGGCTCGACCCCGACACCCATGCCTGGGCCACCGAGCGGCTCGGCGTGCCCGTCGTCGACAACTGGTGGCAGACCGAGACCGGCTGGCCGATCGCCTCGAACCTGCGCGGTCTGCAGCCCATGCCGATCAAGCCCGGGTCTGCCTCCGTCCCGGTCCCGGGGTATGCCGTGCGCGTCCTGTCCCCGACCGGCCAGGAGGTCCCGGCGGGTGAGGAGGGCGCCATCTGCCTGCGGCTGCCGATGCCGCCAGGGACCCTGCCGACCCTGTGGAACGACGACGAGCGGTACGTCGCGAGCTACCTGTCGGCATACGACGGCTACTACCTCACCGGCGACGGCGGGATGATCGACGAGGACGGCTACCTGTTCGTCATGGGCCGCACCGACGACGTCCTCAACGTCGCCGGTCACCGCCTGTCCACCGGATCCATCGAGGCCGCGCTCGCCGGACACCCCGACGTGGCCGAGTGCGCCGTCATCGGGGTCGCCGACGACCTCAAGGGCCAGGTGCCCCGCGGCCTCGTCGTCCTCAAGGCCGGTGTCGACGCCGCCGCCCACGGCGACCGGCTCCGTGCCGAGCTGGTCCAGCGGGTCCGAGACGAGGTCGGGGCGGTCGCCTCGCTCCGGCAGGTCGATGTCGTCGCCGCGCTGCCCAAGACCCGCTCGGGCAAGATCCTGCGCAAGACGATGCGCGAGATCGCCGACGGCAAGACGCCGACCATCCCGGGCACGATCGAGGACGCCTCGGTCTTCGAGGCACTCGGGCCGGTCCTGCGACCCGCACGCTGACCCGCCCGGATGTCGGGTGTCGTCGAGGGCTTCGCGACGATCGGGCTGGTCATCGCCCTCGGGGCCGCGCTGGCCCACGTCGGCTTCCTCGGCTGGACCGAGCAGCACTTCCTGGCCCGGCTGGCCTTCTTCGTCGGCAGCCCCGCGCTGCTCCTCACGACGATCGGCCACACCCCCACCCACGACGTCATCTCGCGCAACCTGCTCGCCTCGGCGGTGTCGGCCCTGGCCGTGGCCGCCGTCTACCTGCTCGGCGCGTGCCTGGTCTGGCACCGGTCCGCCGGTGACGCGGCGATCGGGGCCCTGTCCAGCGGCTATGTCAACGCCGGCAACCTCGGCCTGCCCATCGCGGCCTACGTCCTCGGCAACGTCGCGTATGCCGCGCCCACCCTGCTGCTCCAGCTGCTCGTCCTCCAGCCGGCCGCCCTGGCGGTCCTGGACGTGGACCGGACCGGGCACCGCCCCTCGGTGTGGCGGCTGCTCGGGTCGGCGATGTCCAACCCGCTGACCCTCGGCGCCCTGGCCGGCCTGACCCTGTCCTTGACCGGCCTGACGCTGCCGGTCGCCCTCGGCAACCCGGTCACCTTGGTGGCCGGTCTGGCCATCCCCGCCATGCTCATCGCCTACGGGGTGGCCCTGCGTCTCGGGCCGGGCGTCGGCGGGGACGTCCCTCGCGCCGAGCTGGCGACCACGACAGCCCTCAAGGCTCTCGGACAGCCCCTCGTCGCGTATGCCGTGGCGCGCCTGCTCGGCGTCACCGGACACGCCCTGCTCGCGATCGTCGTCATGGCGGCACTGCCGAGCGCCCAGAACATCTTCGTCCACGCGACCCGCTACGACCGGGCCACGACCTTGGCGCGCGACACGATCCTGCTGACGACGATGCTCTCGGTCCCGGTCGTCCTGTTCATCTCCGTGGTCCTGGGCTGAGCCCTGGTCCCGCCACCGCGCAGGCGCCACGTCGGGCCGGGCCTGGGCCCCTGGACCTGCAGGCCCCCGCTCAGGGCAGGATAGGTGGGTGATCTCCGTCGCCCTGGCCCGACAGCTCCTCGCGACCGGTGTGCTCTGGCAGCCCCGGCCCGGTGACCGTTTCGTCATTGACAGGGAGGCACTGACCGGCGACGTGTTCTGGATCAGCGAGCTGACCATCGAGCTGCACCACTGGGGTGACACGTCGGTCCTCGGCTTCAACGGGACGACCGAGTGGGCGCTGGACTCGGTCGACCTCGACCAGGCACTCTGGCTGCCGCGCGAGGACCAGCTGCGCGAGCTGCTCGGCGACCGGCTCGCGTCGCTCCACCACGACGCGCCCGGCTGGACGGTGAAGCTCACGGACGGTTCGCAGACCTCCGATGACGACGTCGAGACCGCCTACGCGCGAGCCCTGCTCGCCGTCGTCGCGTCCTGAGCGAAGGGCTGCGCGTCCCGGCTCAGGCCGGCAGCTCGCCGAGCTCGGCCTCCTCGGCGGCCGCCTCGGCCTTGACCAGCTCGATGTTGTCCAGCACGACCGGGCGACGCAGCCGCACGGCATACGCCATCCAGTACACCAGGACCGAGAAGACGAACAGGATCGGGATCGAGGACCCGAAGTGCAGCACGCCCCGGCCGTGGCCGTAGTCGCCGAGCCACGAGGCGAGCGCCAGGCCACCCAGCCACGGGACGTACCAGGACCCGGCCCGCCAGTCCATGCTGACCGAGGAGCCGCCGCGCGCGTTGACGAGCATCATCAGACCGAGCAGGACGGCGCCGAGCAGGACGGCGAGGAAGAGCTTGTAGTCGGTCTCCCAACCGGTCCAGTAGACGATCATGTTCGAGGACCAGAAGGCCAGGAGCGGGATGACGTGCCCGCCGGGCAGCCGGAACGGCCGCTCCTGCTCGGGGATCTCCTTGCGCAGGGCCACCAGGACGAGCGGGCCGGACCCGAAGGACAGGACGGTCGCCGAGGTGATGAACCCGACCAGCTGCTGCCAGCTCGGGAAGGGCAGGAACAGGATCAGTCCGACGATGAACGCGAGGACCAGGCTGACGATGGGTGCGCCGCGGCTCGTCGTCTTGGCCAGGCCCGCCGGCGCGTTGCCGTTGCGCGCCATCGCATAGGAGATCCGTGAGGTGACCGTCGTGTAGATCAGGCCGGTGTCGGACGGGCTGACGATGGCGTCGATGTAGAGCAGCACGGCGAGCCAGCCGAGCCCGAGGATGGTGGCCAGGGCGGCGAGCGGGCCGAAGTCGTTGGTGAAGGACAGCTTGGCCCAGCCGCCCGCGAAGTCCGAGGGGCGCAGGGCGCCGATGAAGGCCACCTGCAGACCGATGTAGATGACCATGGTCAGCACGACCGAGCCGATCACGGCGAGCGGTACGTTGCGCCGAGGGTTGTCGGTCTCGCCCGCGAGCTCGATCCCCTGGCGGAACCCCAGGTAGGAGAACACGATTCCCGAGGTCGCGATGGCCGTGAACACGCCGTGCCAGCCCTGGGGGGTGAAGCCCTTGACCGTGAAGTTCGAGCCGTGGAAGGCGGTGAACAGGAAGACGACGACGACCAGGACGATGATGAACAGCTTCCACCAGACCAGGACGTTGTTGATCCGGGCGAACCACCGGATGCCGAAGTAGTTGATCACGACGAACAGGGCCATGGCCAGGACGGCGACCACCAGTCCCAGCCCGGTGAGGGTGTGCACGGTGGCTCCCCCGGACACCTGGTGGGCGGTGGTGAACTTGGCATACTTCGTCGCGTACTGGAGGGCGCCCTCCACCTCGATGGGGGCCACGCTCATCGCCGCGACCCAGGTGATCCATCCGGTCGCGAAGCTGGCGAACGAGCCGAAGCCGATGTGCGGGAAGCGCACGACGCCGCCGGAGAGCGGGAACATCGTGCCCAGCTCGGCGTAGCACAGCCCGATGAACAGGATCATCACCCCCCCGAGGGCCCAGGAGATGATCGCCGCCGGCCCGGCGGTCTGGGCGGCGTTGAGAGCACCGAACAGCCACCCGGATCCGATGATCGAGCCCACACTGGCGAACAGGAGCCCGATCCGGCCCACGTGTCGCTTGAGATGCGGCTTGTCCGAGGGGCTCTCCGCCAGCGCTGTACCCGAGCCGGTGTGCACGCTCATGAGGTCTCCCGTCTGCCGGTCCCGATGGGGCACCTGTGTCACCCGAGACGCATGGGACCTGTGGCCCCTTCGACGTTACGCCCGGAACATGGACAACAGGCATGACAGTTGTCATGGGTCAACTGATCTCGTGGGCGGCCCCGACGCCCCACCCCGAACAGGTGCGCGGGGCTCAGCGCCGGCGGGCGGCGGTGCCGAAGATCGACCGGGTGATCTCGCGGCCGACGACGGTCCCGGCGGAGCGGAGCATCGACTTGAACGCGCTGCTCTGGACGACCTGCTCGACCATGCTCGGCTGCTCCTTGGGCGCCCGCCCCGACGGTCGCGGCGCGGCCGACGGCGGAGGCGGCGCCTGCGGAGCCGGTGCCGGAGCCGGTGCGGCCTTCAACCGTGCGTTGAGCATCTCGTATGCCGACTCGCGGTCGACCGCCGTGCCGTAGGTCGCGTTGAGCGGGGAGGCGTTGATGACCGCCTTGATCGTGTCGTCGGTCGACGGCGCCATGAGCGACTCCGGCGCGCGCATCCGGGTCCACGCCACGGGCGTCGGAGCGCCGGTCTCGGAGAGCACGGTGATGACGGCCTCCCCGATCCCGAGGGAGGTGAGCAGCTCCTGCAGGTCGTAGCCGGACTTCGGGTAGGTGGAGACGGCCGCCTTGAGGGCCTTGGCGTCGTCGGGGGTGAAGGCGCGCAGGGCGTGCTGGACCCGGTTGGACAGCTGGGCCAGGACGTTGCCGGGCACGTCCTTGGGCGACTGGGTGACGAAGAAGATGCCGACGCCCTTGGACCGGATCAGCCGGACGGTCTGCTCGATCGCGGTGAGGAAGTCCTTGGACGCGCCGTCGAAGAGCAGGTGCGCCTCGTCGAAGAAGAAGACGAGCTTGGGCTTGTCGAGGTCGCCGACCTCGGGCAGGTCGTGGAACAGGTCGGCGAGCAGCCACATGAGGAAGGTCGAGAACAGCGCCGGCTTGTCCTGAACCGCCGGCAGCTCCAGGCAGGAGACGATGCCCCGGCCGTCCGATGCGGTCCGCAGCAGGGCGCTCGTGTCGAACTCGGGCTCGCCGAAGAAGACGTCGGCACCCTGGTCGGAGAACGTGACCAGCTCACGCAGGATGACGCCGGCCGTCGCGGCGGACAGGCCGCCGAGGTCCACCAGGTCCTCCTTGCCGTCCTTGGAGGTGAGGTACTGCACGACGGCTCGCAGGTCCTTCAGGTCGAGCAGTGACAGGCCCTTGGCGTCGGCGTAGTGGAAGACCAGGCCGAGACAGGACTCCTGGGTGTCGTTGAGGCCGAGCACCTTGGCCAGCAGGGTCGGGCCGAACGAGGTGACCGTCGAGCGCACCGGGACGCCGTTGCCGAGGCCGCCGAGGGCGTAGAACTCGGTCGGGAACGCCGAGGCGGTCCAGTCCTCACCGATGTCCTTGGCACGGGCCGCGATCTTGTCGTTGCTCGTGCCCGGCGTCGCGATGCCCGACAGGTCGCCCTTGACGTCGGCGAGGAACGTCGGGACGCCGGCCCGCGAGAGCTGCTCGGCCATCAGCTGGAGCGTCTTGGTCTTGCCGGTGCCGGTGGCGCCGGCCACCAGCCCGTGCCGGTTGAGCACCTCCAGCGGGATCCGCACCGTGGCGGAGGGGTATGCCGTCTTGTCCACGACGGCCGCCCCGAACTCCAGCGCCGCCCCCTCGAAGGCGTAGCCCTTGGTGATCTCGTCGATCTGGGTGTTGCCCGAGGAGGCGGGCCCCGTTGAGTTGTCAGTCACGGTGCCGACTCTAATGCGGCGTCGAGGGCAGCATCGGAGTACCGGGCGGGGTTCCCGTGCGTCGCCCGTGCAGTTGGTAACACACCGCTAACGGTCCGCTGACGGCGGGCCGACGCGAAGGCGGGTGGGCGGCACACGGCATACATTGGCGAGGTGATCTTCAAGGCCGTCGGCGACACCCGCCCCTACCCGGAGCACGGCCGGACGTCCACCAAGGACTGGGTGGCGGTGCCGCCCCGGCTGGTCCGGCTCGACGAGCTCGTCACGACCAAGCGCACCCTGGACCTGGGCCAGCTGCTCGCCGACGACTCGACGTTCTACGGCGACCTGTTCGCCCACGTCGTGGACTTCGAGGGCACCCTCTACCTCGAGGACGGCCTGCATCGCGCGCTCCGCGCGGCGTTGCACCAGCGACCTACCCTGCATGCCCGGGTCCTCGTGCTTGACTGACTCCGAGATGGTCGCCGGCACGGTCGACCGCCGGCCCGGAGGACGTCAGTGAGCGACTACATGGTGGAGGCGGGCGCGTCGGCCCGCGCCCGCGCCCGGCGACGCCGGGCACTGGTCACCCTCCTTGTCGTCGTCCTGGCCCTCTTCGGCGCGTTCTGGTTCGCCTGGTCCTACTGGAAGAAACCCCCCGAGCCTGCCACGGCAGGCTCGACACCGACCTGCACGACCGTCAAGGCGCTCACCAGACCAAGCCGGCTGAACGTCTACAACGCGACCAGCCGGAACGGCCTGGCGGCCTCGACCGCCGCGGAGCTGAAGAAGCGCGGCTTCGTCATCGGCGCCGTGGCCAACGACCCGCTGAAGCGGAAGATCACGGCCGCCGCCGAGGTCCGCTACGGCACGTCCGGGAAGGCGGCCGTCCAGTCCGTGCTCGCGCTCGTCGCCAGGCCTGTCAAGCTCGCCGACAGCCGCAAGGACGCGTCGGTCGACCTGGTCATCGGCAACGGGTTCAAGGCCCTGGCGCCCATCCCGACCCCGACCTCCACGCTTCCCGCGTGCACCCCGACGGCGACCCCGAGGACCACCCCGAGGGCCACCCCGGCCAAGAAGCCGAGCCTCGTCCCGACGACGACGAGGTAGCCCGCTCAGGGCCGCTCGTCGGCGGTGTGCTCCGCGCCGGCAGGACCGCCGGCACGCTGGGCCCGATGCCGGCGGACCTGCCAGACGACGACGCCAGCGACGACCACCAGCGCCACGACGACCGCACCGCCGGTCCCGACCCACGTCTCGATCCGGTGGTACGACTGGCCCGCGAGATAGCCGATCGCCACCATCGTCACCCCCCAGGCGATCCCCCCGGCGGCGTTCCAGGCGAGGAACGTCGGGTACGGCATCCGGCTCGTTCCGGCCAGGGCCGGCATCACGGCCCGGAAGAAGGCGGTCCACCGGCCGAGCAGGACCGCCGAACCACCCTTGCGACACAGGAAGTCCTGGGCCTTGTCCAGCTGCTCGCGACGGCTGTCCAGGAAGCGGTGTCCGACCAGCCGGGTGCCCCAGACCCGGCCGATCTCGTAGCCGACCGAGTCGCCGGCGACCGCCGCCACGACGACGACCACGCCGACGACCCAGACGTCGGTGTGGCCGAGGCTGGCGCTCACCCCGCCGATGACGGCGAGGGTCTCACCAGGGAGGACGAACCCGAGGAACAGGGCGTCCTCGGCGAACACGACGAGCCCGACGAGCACGTAGACCACCCACGGCTGCGCGCCGAGGACGTGGTCGACGATCCAGCTCACCATGGCTGGACCGTATGCCGGTCGGCTGAGGTCACGCTGAGGCGGCCCGGACGAACTCCGCCTCGAAGAGGTCCAGCCCCTCGGTCAGCAGCTCGTCGGACGCGACCAGCGGCGGGAGGAACCGGAACACGTTGCCGTAGGTGCCGCAGGTGAGGGTGACCAGGCCCTGGGCGTGGCACGCCGTGTTGACCGCCGCGGTCAGCGCCGCGTTGGGGGTGAGGTCCCCGGCACCGTTGACCAGCTCGATGGCCAACATCGCTCCGCGTCCGCGGATGTCGCCGATCTGGGGGAACCGGTCCGCGAGGGCGTGCAGCCGACCGAGGAACAGGGACTCGACCTGCTTGGCCCGGGCACACAGGTCCTCCTCCCTCATCGTCTCGATGGCGCCCACCGCGGCAGCGCAGGCGACCGGGTTGCCCCCGTAGGTGCCGCCGAGGCCGCTGCCGTGGACGGCGTCCATGACCTCGGCGCGCCCGGTGACCCCGGCGAGCGGCAGGCCGCCGGCCATCCCCTTGGCCGTCGTGATCAGGTCGGGGACGACCTGCTCGAAGTCGCACGCGAACCAGTCCCCCGTGCGGCAGAACCCCGTCTGGACCTCGTCGGCGATGAGCAGGATCCCGTGGGCCGTGCACCACTCGCTCACCTGGGCGAGGAAGCCGGGGGCGGGGACGATGAAGCCGCCCTCGCCCTGGATCGGCTCGATGATGACGGCCGCCACGTTGTCCTCGCCGACCTGCGCATGGACCATCGAGGTGAAGACGTCGAAGGACTCCTTGGCGCAGTCGGCCGGCCCGCCCGGCCAGCGGAACGGATAGCTCATGGGGGCCCGGTAGATCTCCCCCGCGAAGGGGCCGAACTTGTGCTTGTACGGCATGTTCTTGGCGGTGAGGCCCATCGTCAGGTTGGTCCGCCCGTGGTAGGCGTGGTCGAACGCGACGACCGCCTGCCGGCCGGTGAAGTAGCGCGCGATCTTGACGGCGTTCTCGACCGCCTCCGCGCCGGAGTTGAACAGGGCGCTGCGCTTCTCGTGGTCGCCGGGGGTCAGCTCGTTGAGTGCCTCCGCGACCTGGAGGTACTCGGCATACGGCGTGACCATGAAGCAGGTGTGGGTGAAGTCGGCCACCTGCTGCTGCACCCGCTCGACGACCCGGGGCGCGGCGTTGCCGACGGTGGTGACGGCGATCCCGGAGCCGAAGTCGATGAGCTGGTTGCCGTCGACGTCGACGAGGATGCCGCCGCCGGCCCGCTCGACGTAGACGGGCAGGCCCACACCGACACCCGCGGACACCGCTGCCACCTTGCGCTCGTGGAGGGCCTGGCTCTTCGGGCCGGGGATCGCGGTGGCCAGGACGCGCTTCTGCTCGATGCTGCTCATGGTGCAGAGCGTATGCCGCATCCCCCGCACCCCGGCATACGGGATCCGCACCCCGCCCGGCCGACTGAACACCCGACACGCGGCATCCCGCACCCCGCCCGGGCGACTGAACACCCGACATGCGGCACCCGCGCCCCGCCCGGCCGACTGAACACCCGACACGCGGCATTTCGCGAAACGGCACCCCGCCGTATGCCGCGTGTCGGGTGTTCAGTCCCGGCTCGGTCAGGTGGGTGGGCTCGGGAGGCCGGGCGGTAGCGGCCTCCCGGCTCGGTCAGGTGGGTGGGCTCCGGAAGCCGCCGGTAGCGGCCGGTCTCAGCTGATCGTGCGAAGCGCCGGCCAGATCGCGCGCCACGGCTCGCGCAGGCCGGTGCAGACCGAGATGGCCTTGCCCTGCTCGGCGTTGTCGATCCCGAACCCGTTGTCGATGTGGGCCACGTCGTGGCAGCCGACGAAGAACCGGGACCAGTCGGTCGGTCGCCAGTCCCCGACGTGCACGACGACCGTCCGAGAGGTGGGCGGAGGTCCCCAGTCCCAGTAGGCGTTGTGTCCCGAGTAGACCGGCGGAAGGCCCGCGTCCAGGAGGACGAGCGGGCTGGCCTCGCTGTAGTCATCGCCGAGGATCACCGCCCGGTCTCGCTCGGACGGGGGCAGGGCGGTGACCACACGTGTCACGGTGGCGACGAACTGCGGCCAGCCGACCTGGTCGGCGGTGTCCGGCACCGCGGCGGGGAGGCCGCTGCGTGCGTAGGCCGCGAGCGGGAGGATCGGCAGGGTGAGGAACGTGACGACGATGCCGGAGAGCACCGCGGCTGTGCCGAACCCTGCGAGCCTGATGCGGCGATGTCCCCGCGCCAGCCATCGGTCCGTCACGGTCGCCCCGGCCGCCATGAGGAGCGGGGCGGTACCGATCGCGTAGTAGGCCTTGCCGCCGGTGACGACGACCAGCGCCAGCGCGACGACGCTGGCCACCCCGATCGGACGCCACGGCCTGGCCGCCTTCGAGCACAGCACCCAGACCAGCCCCGCGGCGCTGACCGGGAAGAGGAGCGGGCCGGTGAACAGCCAGAGCAGGGGCAGGATCTGCGCGCGGTTGTCGGCGGCATACCCGGCGATCTGGGCTGCCATGATGAGCTGCGGCCACCCGTTGCGCTGCTCCCAGACGAGGTTGGGGGCCCAGAGGAGGAGCGCGATGGCCGGCGCAGCCCACGCCCAGGGGGAGCCGATGACGTCCCACCGACGGGAGACGACCAGCCCGACGGCCAGGCCCGCGGCGAGGAAGAGCAGCGTGTCCTTGTTCTCCAACCCGATCCCCGCGGTGCCGCCGACGGCCAGCCACAGCCGCCGGTCACCGCCGGCAAGCAGCTTCACGACGAGCCAGACGATGACCGCCCACGCGAGCAGGTCGGCGTCGGTGGTGGTGTCCAGGTGACCGGCGCCGAGGTAGCCGGACAGGGCGGCGGTGACGGCGGCCAGCACCTGGGCCCGGCGGGAGCCGCCGAGGTCACCAGCCGTGAGCCCGACGAGAACGACGATGACCGCCATCTCCAGGGCGGGCAGTACGCGCACCGCTGTGGCTGTCACGCCGAGGACGGCGACCGACCCGGCGGAGAGGAGGGGGGTGAGCGGCGGCTGGTCGACGTAACCGAAGGCCGGGTGTCGTCCGGCGACGACGTAGTACATCTCGTCTCCGTGGAAGCCGTACGCGCCGGACACGGCAAGCAGCAGGACCAGCATGAGGCCCGCCACGAGCAGCACCGGCCACGGGACCGGAAGCCGGCGAGGTGCACGGCGAGGCGACGTGGCAAGCGGCGCGGTCACGATCTGCTCATCGCCCCGCGCTGCCCTCGCCCTTCCCGCGCAGGTCGCGCTTGAGTACCTTGCCGACCGGGTTGCGCGGCAGGGCGTCCACGACGGCGAGACGCTCGGGGATCTTGTAGTGCGCCACCTGCTGGTCGCGGAGGTATGCCGTCAGCTCGGCCAGGTCCAGGGACGCACCAGGTCGCAGGGCCACCACCGCGGCGAGCCGCTCGCCGAGGACGTCGTCCGGGTCTCCGATGACCGCCACCTCGGCGACCGCGGGATGTGACGCGATGAGCCCCTCGACCTCGGCGGGGGCGATGTTCATGCCGCCGCGGATGACGATGTCGTTGGCCCGATCGACGTAGCGCAGCCACTGCCCCTCGTCGCCGGCGATCTCGAACAGGTCACCCGAGCGCAGGTAGCCCTGGTCGTCGAACGGAGCCTCGACGCCGGACTCGGCCAGGTAGCCGGGGAACACGGTGGGCCCGTCGATCCGCAGCTCGCCGACCCGGCCCGGCTCGGTGACGAGCGACTCGTCCGCGAGGTCGACGAGGCGCAGCTGGATCCAGTCGGCGACGCGGGACGCCCAGGCGTGGTTGCGCGCCGCGTAGTTGGGGAAGTACAGCGCTCGGGCCGCGGCGTCGGGGAAGTCGGCCGGGCTGGACAGCAGGCCGATCCCCTCGTTGGAGCCGAAGAAGTTGATCACGCTGATGCCGTGGCGCTCCTGCCAGCCGATCACCATCGGCGGCGGGAGCGGCGCCGACCCGGACCCGATCCGGGTCAGGCTGGACAGGTCGGTCCGGGCGAGCAGGGGCTCGTTGTGCAGGAGCATGGTCAGCAGGGCGGGCGGGGCCAGGGTGTAGGTCACCTGCTCGGCCGCGATCTGGCCGAGGTAGGTCGGCAGGTCGAACGGATGGTGTTGCACCAGAACGCAACCCGTCCGCAGCCACGGCAGCAGCAGGCCGACGAAGGCCGCCATGTTGACCATCGGGAAGGGGTTGAGGATAACGTCGTCGGCGACGATGACCGGGGCGTCGACGCCCGCCCAGGCCATCGACAGCCACTCCAGATGAGTCCGCGGGACGCCCTTGGGCTGGGCCTCGGTGCCCGAGGTCCAGCAGATCGTCATCGCGTCGTTCGGGTCGTTCGGCGCCTCGCGGGACAGCCGCTCGACAAGCCCACGCTCGGCGTCGGTGGCGGCTCCGGCGCGCAGGTCGACCGCTTCCTGGGGGGCGCTGGTCGGGTCGTCCGGTGCGGCATACCGGACCAGCCGCATCCGGCCGGGGAGCCGGTCGCGGACCGCGAGAGCCTCGGCAAGCAGGTCGCGGTCGAGGAAGCGATGGGCACCGACGTATGCCCCGAACCCGGCCTGCCGGGCCATCTCGACGAGCTCGTGCTCGCGGTACTGCACGGCCATCGGCGAGACGGTGATGCCGAGCTGCCAGGCGGCGAGGTACACCTCGACGAGCTCGACGGTGTTGGGCAGCTGGACGCCGAGGACGTCGCCCTGGCCGAGACCCAGCGCGTGGAGCCCAGCCGCAAGATGGTCGACCTCCGCGGCGAGCTCGGTCCAGGTGAGCCGACGCGGTCCCGTGCCCACGAGCGCGGCCTTGTTCGCGGGGTCGACGAGGGCCAGGGCGTCGCCACGCTCGGCGACCCGGTCCCGGAAGACCTCATCGACGGTCTCTCGGGTCCACCAGCCACGGGCGACGTAGTCCTCGACCTTGGCGGGGTCGTGCAAGCCGAGAACCCTTGCCATGTCTGCCGTTTCGCCTGTCGTTCGCGGGTGCTCAGAGCCCGACGGCCTGGGCCGCGGTGTCGGTTTTGTCCCAGCGCGCCAGCTCGGCACCGCTGACCCAGGTCGAGTGGGTCCCGCTGCTGACTCGCTCCGGCAGCCGTAGGACGCAGACCGGCCCGGCGGTCGGGTCCTGCGCGGCATACACGTGACAGAACGAGGCGTCGGCGTTGAGGTCGCTCACGAGGGTGATCAGGTACCCGTCGTCCTCACCGGGGCTCCCGATCCGCGGGGCCATCGTGGTCTCGCTGCCGAACACCCCGTCGCCGTAGGCGACTCGCTCCTGTGCGCCGGTGAGCACGTCGTGCTTGACCAGCCCGTCGAACAGGAAGCGGCCCGGGACGGCTGAGGCGGCATACGCGTATCGGTGCTGCGTCGTCACGATGTCGGGGTTGAGCATCCCGAACTCGGTGAACGTCTCGCTGAGCCGCTCCTCGGTCACGGCGCCGGTGCGCAGGTCGAGCCGCCAGCGGTGCAGCCGGGTCTGCATCTTGTCCAGTGACAGGTAGCGGAACGCGCGCAGCCACTTGTCACCGATGCCCACCCCCGACGGCTCGGGCTGGCCCTGGTGGAAGCCGTCGATGACGATCGTGTCGCCGTCCTCGTAGGCGTTGACGAAGTGCAGGACGTAGGTCGGTGAGCTCTCGAACCAGCGGACCTCGCTCGTACTGCCGCGGCGCGGGACGACCCCGAACCGGGTCGGCACGTCGCGGTGGAAGCGCGGGACGAAGATGCCCTGCGCCATCGGCGCGACGTCCCAGTACAGCGGGAAGTCGCCGAAGACCGCGTAGTGCTCGGTGTAGGTCATGTCGTGCGGCATCCGCGGGCCGGGCAGCGGGACGTCGATGTAGTGCACGAGCTCTCCGGCCTCGTCGACGACGCCGTAGTGGAGGTACGGCGCCTCGCGGGAGTAGTTGAAGAAGAGCAGCTCGCCGGTCCGTGGGTCGACCTTGGGGTGCGCCGAGACTCCCTCGGCGGGGAACGCGCCGGCGAAGTCCTCCTTGCCCAGGGTGCACGCCGTCCGGGGGTCGAGCCGGTACAGGTCGCCGCACTGGTAGAAGCTGGTCAGTGCCCTGCCGCGGTGGACGACGACGTCGGTCGAGCTCGCGTCCTTCATCGCCCCGCGGGCCCCCCACCCGTCCTGCCGGATGGCGATGCTCGGCGGCTCGGAGACGCCGGCCCAGAGCGACATCTGCGCCTCCGTCTCGGCCGCGAGCCCGTCGGTGCGCACGAACCTGTTGCGGTAGAACGCCGTCCCGTCGCGGAAGCCGACGACGTGCACCATCCCGTCGCCGTCGAACGGGTGGTAGGCGGCGATGGCCGGGTGCAGCGGGTTCTCGGTGTTGCGCAGGTAGATGCCGTCGAGGTCAGCCGGGATCGCGCCCCGGACGACGTCGAGGTCGTCGGCGACCCACTCCGCCGTCTGCGGCCGCCACGCGCCCGTCCGGTACGGGTGGTCGTCGTCGTCGGGCAGCGTGGAGATCATCCGTCCGACGAGCTCGATGTCCATGTGTCCCAGTCTCTTTCGTGCGTATGCCGGCTACCCGGCCTGGTCAGGGGCCGCGCCGACGACGAGGCTCACCGTGGTGGCGGTGCTGCCGCCGATGTTGAGGGTGCCGAACCGGCGGGCGCCGTCGACCTGGGTGGCCCCCGCGGTGTCGCTCACCTGGCGCGCGGCGTCGAGGAGCATCCGGACCCCCGTCGCGCCGACCGGATGGCCGCCACCGATCAGTCCGCCGCTGGGGTTGACCGGCATCGACCCGCCGCGCTCGATGTCGCCGTTCTCGATCGCCTTCCAGGCCTCCCCCGGGCCGGTCAGCCCGATGTGGTCGATGGCCAGGTACTCGCTCGGTGTGAAGCAGTCGTGGACCTCGAACCCGTCCATCGCCTCGAGGGTGACCCCTGCCCGTCCGAACGCGTCAAGCACCGTGTCGCGGACGTGCGGCATGACGTAGGGGTTGCCCTGCGAGGCCTCGAGCTTGGCGGCGAGCGGCAGGCCCACGGTGTGGTGCCCCCAGCCCTCTATGACGGCCAGCGGCCGGGCATCGAGATGGTCCCGCAGCCACCCGTCGGTGACCAGGACGACGCCCGCCCCGCCGTCGGTGACCTGGCTGCAGTCGAACCGGCGCACCCGTCCGGCGACGACCGGGTTGGCGACCGGGTCGTCGAGGTCGGTCGGGACCACCCAGCCGCGGGTCTGGGCGTTGGCGTTGTCACGCGCGTTGGCCAGGTTGACCTCGGCGATCCGGTGCAGGTGCGCCTCGTCGAGGCCGTAGCGCGCGGCATACGTCTCGGCGACCGTGTCGAACTGGCCGGGCCAGACGTAGGTCGCGCCGACGGCCTCGTGCCCCACCCAGGCCGCCGCGCCGAGCAGGCGCGCCGCATCGGCTCCCGGCACCGACTTCTCGATCTCGACGCCGAGGACGAGGGCGCAGTCGTAGGCGCCCGAGCGCAGGTCGGCCATGGCACAGAGGACGGCGATGCTGCCCGAGGCGCAGGCGGCTTCGTGGCGGCTGGCCGGGACCCCGCTCAGCTCGGGCAGGACGGTGGCCGGCATCGCCCCGAGGTGGCCCTGACCGGTGAACAGCTGGCCGAACGCGTTGCCGACGTGGATGACCTCGACCTGCGCTGCCGCGGCGGAGGCGTCCGCCAACGTCTGCTCCATGACCTCACGGACGAGGGCGTCGAACCCGGCGTCCTCCCGGGCCAGGTTGCGCGCGAAGTCGCTCTGGTACCCCCCGAGCACCCACACCCGTCCGGTCATGGCACCTCCCTGCGGCGCCTCCCTGCGCCGCCTTCCTCGCAGGGTACCTGCGTCCTCAGCGATGCGATATGGCCCAGGGGGACAGGGCGATGACCGGACCTCCCGTGCCGACGCCGTCGACCGGCGACCAGACTTCGGCCACGCGGCTCATCAGCCCGGTCGTGGGGTCCACGCCGAGGACCAGTGTCCGGCCGGCCACGGAGTACTGGAAGAGCACCACCCGCCCCGCGACCCCGATGGCACGGACGCCGCCGGTGACCTCGCCGGGCGAGCTCGCACCCAGGAGGAGGGCCTCCCGGGTGGAGGGGTGGCTGCGCGAGACGAGGAACAGGGCGTTGGGGACCCGGAACTGCTCGGGGACCGCCGCGTCCTCGACGGTGCCGCCGGTGGCCACCCAGTCGCCGGCAACGACCGTCCCGCCCCAGGACCGGGCCATCGGGAGCCGCACCGGGACGAAGGACCCTGGTGCGCCTTCAGGGGTGGGGGTGTCCAGCCGGGAGGCGCCGGCCGTGGTGACGATGCGCAGGTCCTCCGGACCGGAGCCCGTGGGTACGGGCGTCCACGCCAGGGTCACCGGGTCCAGCGACCAGGCGGAGCCGTCGCCGGCCCGGACGAGGATCCTGCCGGTGTCGCTGAAGCCGCCGTCCACGAGCGGGCCGGACGGTCGAACCCCCTCGCCCGGCATCGCCGAGGTCCTGGTCCGTCCGCTCGTCACGTCGACCACGGTGACCCCGCGCGGCTGGAGGAAGATCGCCTCGGTGCCCGTCGGGTCGATGGCCCGGGCGCCGAGGGGGGCGCCGGTCTCCCCGTCGGTCCCCATCGGGCCCAGCGTCACGTCGACCGAGGCGTAGTTGAGGCTGCCGTCGCGGTCGTCCCGGACCAGCAGCACGGGGACCCACCGGTCGACCGCCCGGCCCGAGAGGACGGCATACACGATGCGCAGGTTGGCCCGCCCCGAGGAGCCCGCATGGTCGGTGACGATCTGGGCCAGCGGCTGCGGCGCGGCACGCGGGTCCCAGCTGACCTCGGACGGGGCTCCCACCCGCGTGCTCGGCAGGTCGGCGATGGCATCGCTCGACGGGGCGAGGAAGAGCCGGGTGCCGTCGGCGGCGACGCCGGAGGACGGGGCTGCGGTCGTGGGTCGGGCCGTCACCGCGCTGGTGGGCCCGGGGACAGTGTCGTGGCGCGAGCCCTGCGACGTGGCGAGGCTGACCCCTGCGCCCAAAAGCACGGCCGCCGTGGTGACCGCCAGCGACCGTCGCCTCCGCCGGCCGCGCTGGGTGGCGGTCGCCCAGGCCCGGTCGGCGAGGTCGACGTCGGGCAGACGCTCCGTCGCCCGGTCCAGGAGCGCCGCCACGGCGGCCAGCCCGTCGACCCACGGCAGGACCTGCTCGATCCGGGCGAGGCCGACGGCCAGCTCGCTCTCGACCGCCCCCAGCGTGCTGCCGAGGGCGTCCGCCGTCTCGCGCGGGGACCGGTCCTCCAGGCCGCGCAGGACGAGGACGGCCCGCTGCCGGGGGGTGATGGCCCGCAGCGCGCGCGACGCCTCCGACCCGAGGTCCGCGCAGTCCTGCGCGATCCGGTCCGGGTCCTCGCCCAGGTCGCCCCGGCGCCGGTGGTGCGCCAGCGCGTCGCGGTGGCACGCCAGCGCGTCGCGGTGGAGCAGGCGTCGCGCCTCTGCGTCGGGGTCGTCCTGACGCAGCCGGTCCCAGCGCGGCGCGACCGAGGCCAGGACGCCGACGACGACCGCCTCGGCCTCACGGCGGTCACCGCGGATGAGGTATGCCGCGCACAGGAACGGCCGCTCCCGGGCGCTCGCCCAGGCCGCGAAGTCGGCGTCGACCTCGACCCGCATGCCGCGCCCTCCCACCGTTCCTGGTTACCTGCGGCCATTGTCACCCCTGGTCGGCGACGGGACACCGTGCCCGACCTCACCCGGATAAGGTTCCGGAGCCGGCCACCGCCGCCGGCACGGAAGCGACGACGAAAGGCAGGATCGTGTCGGTCAGCACGGCATACCTCGTCGTCGGCCTCTGCCTGCTCCTCGCGGTGGTGCTGCCCACGTCGCTGACCCGATTCCCGGTGTCGGCACCGATGGTGCTCGTCGGGGTGGGCATCCTGATCGGGCTCACCCCGCTCACGAACGGCCTCGACGCCGACCCGGTGGTGCACCGCACGGTCATCGAGCACTTCACCGAGGTGACCATCCTGGTGGCGCTCATGGGCGTCGGCCTGGCCCTCGACCGACCGCTGACCCCACGCGACCGCGGCTCCTGGCGGCGGTGGAGCCCGACCTGGCGGCTGCTGCTCCTCGCGATGCCGCTGACCATCGCCGGCGTCGCGCTGATCGGGTGGGGACTGCTCGGCGTCGCTCCCGCGGCCGCACTCCTCACCGGTGCGGTCCTGGCTCCCACCGACCCCGTCCTGGCCTCCGACGTCCAGGTCGAAGGGCCTCGCGTGGGGACGGACGAGGAGATCGACGAGGAGGACGAGGTCCGCTTCGCGCTCACCTCCGAGGCCGGCCTCAACGACGGCCTGGCCTTCCCGTTCGTCATGGCCGCCGTGCTCCTGGCCGGATCCGGTGCGGTGTCGGGCTGGGGCCTGCGCTGGCTCGGCTGGGACCTGGTCGGCAAGGTCGTCATCGGCGTGCTCGCCGGGCTGGTCGTCGGCCGCCTGCTGGCCGCCGGCGCCTTCCGCGCTCCCCGGGTCTCGCTGCGGGTCGCCGAGCACGGCGACCCGCTCCTCGCCCTCGCCGCCCTGCTCACGGCATACGGCGCGAGCGAGGTCGTCGGAGGGTATGGCTTCCTCGCCGTGTTCACCTGTGCGATGACGGTCCGCGCCGCCGACCGCTCGCACGGCTACCACGAGGCGATGCACGGCGTCGTCGAGCGGCTCGAGCGGCTGCTCACCCTGCTCGTCCTGCTCGCCCTCGGCGTCGCGACCTCCCACGGGCTGCTGGCCCGGCTCGACTGGCGCGGCGTGACGACGGGCCTTGCGCTCGTCTTCGTCGTGCGGCCCGCCGCCGGCTACCTCGCGCTGCGCGTCCGGCGCCGCGCGGCCGACACTCCCGGCGGGCTGACCGCCAAGGAGGCGGCCGCGACCGCGTTCTTCGGCGTCCGCGGCATCGGGTCCATCTACTACCTCGCGTATGCCGCCGGACGCACCCCGTTCGCCGAGGAACGCTCGCTGTGGTCGACGGTGGGGTTCACCATCGTCCTGTCCGTCATCGTGCACGGCGTGACGGCCACCCCGGCGATGGCCTGGCTGGAGGGCTCCCGCCAGCGGCTCCCCTCGTGAGCGGGCCGCCAGGTTGCGGGCTGGATGCTTGAAGGGCGGCGCGGTGGGTAGACAGCTCATGATGCACGTGAGGACGAGGCGGAATGAGAGGCACGCGATATGACCAGAACGCCCGATGACCAGGACCCGACGATGTCGCCGCAAGGTGGCACACCGCGGGAGGACGAGGAGGGCAGTGCTGGGGACACCCAGTCAGGCGGCGCCGACGGCCCACCCGAGCAGGAGCCGGTGAACCCGCCGTCCCCGGCCCACGACTACCGACCCCCGAGGCCCCCGCGGTGACCCGGGGTCTGGCCTGCCGTCGCGGACTCGCCGTGGCGGGAGGCCGGCGATGACCCGACCCGCCAGCCGGGTCAAGCACGTCGACGTGCCGGACCGGCAAGGCCTGCGCCTGGACGTGCGCGACACCGGACCCCGGGACGGTGAGGTCGTCGTGCTGCTCCACGGGTTCCCGCAGGACTCCCGGTGCTGGGACGCCGTGGTTCCGTCCCTGCACCAGGCGGGCCTGCGCACGCTGGCACCGGACCAGCGCGGGTACTCCGCCGATGCGTCGCCGACCGACGTCTCGGCGTACCGGGTCGAAGCGCTCGCGGGGGACGTGCTGAGGCTGCTGGACCGGGCCGGGACGGAGCGCGCCCACGTGGCCGGGCACGACTGGGGCGGTGTCCTGGCCTGGCACCTGGCGGCGCATCACGCCGACCGGGTGGCCAGCCTGACCGTCCTGTCGACGCCGCATCCCCGGGCGTTCGCGTGGTCTCTGCTGAGGTCGGACCAGGGGCTGCGCAGCTGGTATGCCGCGGCCGTCCAGGTCCCGGTCCTGCCCGAACGGATACTGAGTGCAACCCTGGCACCGGCTCTTCGGCTCTCGGGGCTTCCCCTGCAGACAGCCGATGCGTATGCCGGCCGGTTGGCCACCGCGTCCGCGCTGCAGGGCCCGCTGAACTGGTACCGCGCCGCCGCGCGCCACTCATGGCGAGCGGCGTGGACGACCATCGATTCCGACATCGTGACGGTCCCGACCACCTACGTGTGGGGGCGCCGCGACCCGGCGTTGGGCCGAGCGGCGGCCTACCGGAGCAAGGAGTACGTCCACGGCGAGTACCGGTTCGTGGAGCTCGACGCGGGCCATTGGCTGCCAGAGCTGGAGCCGGCCGCCGTGGCCCGCGAGCTCATCCGACGGGTAGCTGGCTCAGTCCCGCAGCGGCAGCCCGGGAGCTGACCACGTCGGCGGCTTTCCGGGAGTTCGCGTCACCCCGGTCAAGACAGCATCCGACAGAGGTGCTACTGGCGTGGCGTACTCCTCTGGTCGTTGGGGGGTGGGGCGGTTCCGCGCACAGCCGGCCGACCCGTTCTGGGGCCGGCCGACTGCGTCGTCATCCGCGGGAGGTCACGTCAGCGAGGTGTCCTCGCGCGACTGGTGTTCCTGCACGTGGTCGCGCGACTCCTGCGCACTGGACTGGACGTCGTCCTTGGCGGACTGGGCCTCGGCCTTGACGTTGTCCGCCGCGTCCTTCGCCGTCTGCTTGACCGACTGCGCGGCGTCCGCGGCAGGCTGCCCGAGGCTCTCGCCGACCTCCTTGGCCATGGCCTGGGCCTCCTGCACCAGCGGTGCGGCCTTCTCCTTGGCCTGCACGGCAAGCTCGCGCTCCTTCTGGGTCGCGGGCAGCAAGGACCCGACCAGCCATCCCGCGCCCAGGGCGATGAGCCCCGCGGCGAGCGGGTTGCCCCGGGTCCTGCGCCGCGCCGCCTGCGGCGCGCCGGCCACCGTGTCCCCGGCGGAGGTCATGGTGTCCTGGACGCCGGCCACGGTGTCTTCGCCGGTGCCCATGATCCGGTCCTTGACCCCGATGGCGGCGCCCTGGACCTTCTCGGCCTGCCGGCGGGCGATGTTGCCCGGAGTCACGGCTTCGCCGAGCGCGTTGACGTTGTCGCTGAGATTGCCTCGCGTGGTGGCGATCTCCGCGCGGATCTGGTCTGGGTCGTTGGTGCTGGTGGTCATCGTCGAGCCTCATTTCCCTTGAGTGCTTCGGGAACTCGCTTGGCCGAGTCCACCGTGCGTTCCATGCCTGTCATCTGTTTGAGCTGGGCGCGGCCCACCGCGATCAGAATGGCTCCGATCACGAGCCAGAGCACGCCGACGGCGAAGGCGCCCCATCCCGGGCTGTCCCACCAGGCGGCCAGCGCGGCGGCCAGGGCCAGGGACAGGAACAGCACCCCGAGGTGGGCGGCGACGCCGCCACCGCCGAGCAGTCCAGCGCCCTTGCCGCCCTTGCGGGCGTTGTCGGTGACCTCGGCCTTGGCCAAGGCGACCTCCTGCCGCAGCAGCGTGGACAGGTCGGTGGTGATGTCCCCGATCAGCTCACCGATCGAGGAGACCTCGCCCTTGGCGTAGGTGCCGTGCGAACCCTGGAGCGGCTCGGCCTCGGGGATGGCGTCGTGGACCGTCTCGAAACGGCCATCCGGCCCGGTCTCACCGCGCCGCTCGGACGCCGGGACCGCGTCGTGCTGGGGATCCGCCGTCATGAGAGCCGTCCCGGCTCAGAGGGCAGCGCGTCGAACGGGCCCTCGACAGGGGCCGATGTCGTGGGGGACAGAACCGTTGGCTCCGCGAGGCTCGAGGTGCCGGTCGTGCCGTACGCACCCATCGGTTCGGTCAGGCCGGGCTCGACAAACGTCACGGACGTGTGCGCCGGCCGGTCGGTCGAGCCGGTGCGCGAAGAGCTGTCGGACGGCGAGTCGGACGCGTTGTCACGTGCCTCCTCCACGCCGCCGCGGGTCAGGCGACCGGCGAGCAGACCGACGACCGCGGCGCCGGCCCGAAAGGCGCCTGGGCGGCGGCGGGCGAACCCGCGCAGCTCCTGCAGGGCGTCGCCCGGCTCGTGGCTGTCGAACCAGCCGGCCAAGCTGGACACCGAAGCGGCGGCTTGGCGGGCCGCGTCAGTGGCGATCCCGCCCTCGTCGCTCCGGTCGACCATGCCGTGGAGCTCCTCGGCAAGGGAGTGCAGGCCAGCGCCGGCCCTGCGGTGCTGGTCGGCCGCGTGGCTGGCCAGCTCCTGCTTGGCCTGCGAGTAGACCTCACGAGCCTGGGTCCTGGCCTCCTGGACCACGTCCCCAGCCTGCTGCTTGGCGGTGTCGGCGACCTGACCTGCACCGGACTTGGCGTCCTGAGCCACGCTGCGGGCCTCGTCGGCGGCCACATCCTTGGTCGATGCCGGCGAGGACGCGGGATACCCGTGGGACGGGGTGGCCGATGGCGCCCGCCCCGCCGCGGCCGGCACTTCGGGCGTGCTCCGGGGGTCGACGACCTCGCGGTTGCTGATGTCTGACATGGGTGATGTCCTCAAGCTCGAACGTCGGACCAACACTCGCACGGTGGGCGCGCCCACTGTTTGAGCGTCGGGAACGAGCGAGACGGTCCCTAACACCTATGACCATAGCCCCCCTCTGAGTCCCGACAGAGGCCGGTGACCCGCGCACGTCGACGACCGCGTGCCGACGACCAGCATCCGGGACCGGCGCGGGACGCTCCCAGCGGCCTCCCCCGCGGCCGGCCTGCACGCCCTCGAGGTATGCCGAGTCAGGTTCAGGATCAACGTGATTGAGTCCCTCAAGGGGGGCCGCTCCCGGCGCTGCGACCGCATACGACACGACCCCAGCCACCCGTCCGGGGCACCCTCTCGTGCCCGGCCAAACGGGCGAGCAGTACGGGCTGTCCACCCCGCCGGGTCAACCTCAGGTCGCCGGCCCAGTGCATACTGTTGGCGCCATCGGGTAGTAGGCAGTTTGACGGGGCACACGGTGTGCCCCGCTATGAGGAGGCAGCGGCGCCGACTCCAGTCGATAAGGAGCTGCTTGGTGCCTATTGTTGTCGCTTCGGTGCCTGCTGGTCACGTGTACGTGCGCCATGTGGCGTCGTCGGAGGGGACCGCCGACGTCGTCCGTCTGCCGGACCCGCCACCCCAGGACGGGTCCGCCGTCGAGCCCTGGTGGCCACCACGGATGCTGGACCCGGCGTGGGTCGAGGCGCAGTCGGCAACCTTCGACGTCATGCACATCCATTTCGGGTTCGACGCCCGCTCGCCTGAGGACCTGAGCCGGTTGACCGAGGCGCTGCGCCGCCACGGGCGTCCTCTGGTGATGACCGTGCATGACCTGCGCAACCCCCATCACGCCGAGGCGGGCCTGCATGATGCCCAGCTCGACGTGCTGGTGCCCGCCGCGGCGCAGCTGATCACGCTGACGTCCGGCGCTGCCGCGCAGATCCGGTCGCGCTGGGGACGGGAGGCCCACGTGCTGCCTCACCCCCATGTGGTCGGTCCGGCCTGGATGACCCGGCCCCGCCCACCGCGTCGGGAGTTCGTCATCGGCCTGCACGCCAAGAGCCTGAGGGCCAGCATCGACCCGGTCCCCGTCGTCGACGCGTTGGTTCGGGCGGTGACTCACCTGCCCGATGCCCGCCTGGTCGTCGACGCGCACACCGACATCATGACGTCGGGCAGCCCTCGGTTCGCCTCGGACGTGGCCGACCACCTACGCGGCCTGCAGTCCCGCGGAGCCTTGGACCTGCACGTCCACGACTACTACTCCGACGATGAGCTGTGGGCGTACCTGCACTCCCTGGACCTGTCCGTCCTGCCCTACCGGTTCGGGACCCACTCGGGCTGGCTCGAGGCCTGCTACGACCTCGGCACGACGGTGCTCGTACCGGACTGCGGCTTCTACCCTGAGCAGCGACCGTGCCTGGTCTACCCACTGGGTCCGGACGGCTCGCCCGACGTCTCCGGAGTGGTCGCCGCCGTCAGGCAGGCGTATGCCGAGCGTCCGGCCTGGCGAGCGGACCCGGCCCAGCGAGCGGCCGAACGACGCTGGCTGGCCGCCGAGCACACCCGTATCTACCGCGCCGCGCTGGAGGCCGCCTGATGCACGTCGTCCTGGTGGCCGCTGCCCGCCATCCGCTGCGTGAGCCGTTCGCCGGCGGCCTGGAGGCGCTGACCTGGCGGCTCGTCCAGGGTTTGAGCCAGCGCGGTGTCAGGGTCACCATCTTCGCCGGCCCGGGAAGCGACCCGGTCCTCGGCGCCCAGCTGCTGGATGTGGGAGAGCTGGACCTCTCCGACACGGCCCGGGCGGACATCTCGATGCCAGCCGAGGCCTGGATGCGGGAGCACCACGCCTACCTGCAGCTGATGCTCCGGCTGAACGGACGCGCGGACATCGACCTCGTCCACAACAACAGCCTTCACCACCTACCCGTTGCCATGGCCTCCCTGCTGCCGGCACCGTTGCTCACAACCTTGCACACGCCCCCCACCCCGTGGCTGGAGTCGGCCATAGCGATGATGGACTGCGGCCGCGCCCGGTTCGCCGCCGTCAGCCGGCATACGGCCCGGTCCTGGGCGCACGTCACCCAGGCCACGGTCGTCCCGAACGGCGTGGACACCCAGACCTGGCATGTCGGACCGGGCGGTCAGGACCTGGTCTGGTTCGGCCGGCTGGTTCCGGAGAAGGCCCCGCACCTGGCGATCGAGATCGCCCGGCGGGCAGGGCGGCACCTGCGCCTGGCCGGACCACCATCGGACCCGGCCTACGTCGCGGAGCACATTGCCCCACGCCTCCGGGACGGTAGCGCGAGCTATGTCGGCCACCTCGGTCAGCGGGACCTGGCCGACCTGGTCGGCCATAGTGCCGCGACCCTGGTCACCCCGGACTGGGACGAGCCCTACGGCCTGGTGGCGGCCGAGTCCCTGGCCTGCGGGACCCCCGTCCTGGCCTTCGGCCGCGGCGGTCTACCAGAGGTGATCGGCCCAGGGACCGGAGCGCTGGTGGATGCCGCCGACCTCGACGCTGCCGCAGACCAGCTCGGCTCGGTCGTCAGGCTGTCGCGCCAGGATGCCCGGGCGCACGCCGTGGCACACTGCTCGGTCGAGGCGATGCTCGACCGCTACCTGGCGTTGTACGAGGAACTGGCCTCGCCCACCCTGTGCGGGCTGGACGGTGCCGCGTGATCGGCTGGTACGTGCACCACGTCGGAGCCGGGCACCTGACGCGCGCCCGGGCCATCGCCGCACATCTGCGCACGGACGTGACCGGGCTGAGCTCACTGCCACGGCCGGAGGGCTGGACAGGCGACTGGGTGCGGTTGGCCCGCGACGACGCCCGGCGGCCCGCGTCGGTTCGCGACCCGACCGCAGGGGGCACGCTGCACTGGGTACCCGAACACGATGACGGCTTGCGCGCCCGCACGGCTGCCGTCGTCGCCTGGGTCGCCGCGGCCCGCCCGGAGCTGCTCGTCGTCGACGTGTCGGTCGAGGTCGCGCTGACGGCGCGTCTGTGCGGGGTGCCGGTCGTCGTGGTCGCGATGCCCGGAGACCGCCGCGACCGGGCCCACGCCACGGCATACGACCTCGCCGACCATCTGCTGGCCCCGTGGCCCGACGGTGCCCACGACGGCGGCTGGCCGCAGGCCTGGCTCGACAAGACGTGGCATGTCGGCGGCCTCTCCCGCTTCGACGGTCGCGCCCGAACCCACCGGCTACGAGCCGCCGCACCCCCCTCGGTCCTTGTGCTCTGGGGTCAGGGCGGCCGATCCGTGACGGCGGACGACGTCCGGGCGGCTGCGCAGGCCTCGGCTGACTGGACCTGGCGAACCGTCGGCCCTGAAGCGACGATGGACGACATCTGGGAGGACCTGTGCGCGGCCACCGTCGTGGTCACCCACGCGGGACAGAACGCTGTGGCCGAGGTTGCCGCGGCGGGGCGCCCGGCGGTCGTGGTGGCGCAACCCAGACCACATGAGGAACAGCTCGCCACCGCGGCCGCCGTGGACCGGCTGGGCCTGGCGGTCGGGCTGTCGCACTGGCCCGACCCGGGTGCCTGGCCGGTCCTCCTGGCCCAGGCAGTCAGACGCGGCGGGGACTGGACCGGCTGGCACGCCGGGGGCGCGGCGCATGCCGCCCGACTCCTCGACCAGCACCTCACCGACCGCGCGGGGGCGGCGTGACCGCTGCCGCCACGGCGGCCCTGGACGGGGTCGCCGTGGTGACCATCGCGCACGGGCGCCACGAGCACCTGCGGCATCAGCTCCGCGGCCTCGCGGCCGGGCAAAGACCCGGGCACTTCGTCCTCGTCGCCATGGGCGACCCCGGCCTGGTCACCGTCCTCCATGGCGAACGCCCGCCGGCCGGTCGGGTTCTCGTTCGTGAGCTGGCGGCCACGGGCAGTCCGGGAGCCGACCTGCCCCTCTCCGAAGCCCGGAACCTCGGAGCCGAGACGGCCATCTGTGCCGGTGCCGACGTGCTGGTCTTTCTGGACGTGGACTGCATCCCGAGCCCCAGCCTGGTCGCCCGGTACGCAGAGGCGGCGCGGGAGGCGGCCGCCGTCCCCACTCCGGTCGTGTTGTGCGGCGAGGTCGGCTACCTGCCGCCCGGCGCCGACCCGGCGGCACTGCCCAGCGGCGACCTGCGGGCCCTCGCCCGGGCTCATCCGGCCAGGCCCACACCTGCCCACGGCACGGTCCTGGACAGCGACCGGTTCGACCTGTTCTGGTCCTTGTCCTTCGCCATGACCGCCCGACACTGGCGCGCGGTGGGCGGGTTCTGCGAGGAGTACGTGGGATACGGCGGAGAGGACACCGACTTCGGCCAACGGGTCGCCGCGGCGGGCGGGACGTTGCGCTGGGTCGGGGGCGCCGAGGCCTACCACCAGTACCATCCGTCGAGCAGTCCGCCGGTCGAGCACCTGGCAGCCATCCTGCGCAACGCCAACATCTTCCGTCGGCGGTGGGGCTGGTTCCCGATGGGTGGCTGGCTGCAGGAGTTCGAGCGCCTCGGCCTGGCCGAACCGGACGCCGACGGCCGGCGATGGTCAGCCCGTCGGGAGGCGGCGTCTCCCCGCTGAGGGTGCCGGTCCGGCGTCCCGGGCAGGACGTGCACCCTCGGTGGCCGGGCCTCGACCTCGGTCTCGGTCTCAGTAGGACCGGCCGGGTCGACCTGGTGATGGTCCTGGCTGGTGGCCTTGGTCTGTCGACCTCGACGGTTTCTGCGCGGCCCGGGTCCGGGCCCTGCCCTTGCGGCACCAGGACACGATGACCGACGGGTATGCCGGCTGGTTGCTGCCGATGGCGGTGGCGTCCAGCGGACCAGGGGTTGGTCTCTCCGGGTCGTGGGCCGCGGCGGATCCGCGCGGGTGTCGTAGCTCGACGATTCGGAACGATGGCGCGCACCTGATGCCATCGTCGTCATCCCCTGGGTGACCAGGTCGACTCGGTCCCGGTCGTCCGAACACCCGCCGTAGCGCGGTCGGGTTGGGCACCACCCTGGACGGGTACGGGCCTTCGGGTAGCCCCAGCCGCTCAAACAGCCGGGCCACGCGCGGTTACCAAGACCGGCCCGACTCCCGCAGCCCCGGCGGCGTGGGGTCGGACCGGTCGCATACCGGTGGAACCACGCTCCCGCCCTGGGCGCCTGCGCCGAGGCGTGGCCATGGGACTCACCGGCGTGGCGGGCCGGCCCCGGGTCCTCGTCAGGCCTGGAGG
>JAICMC010000162.1 GCA_025929465.1 Nostocoides sp. | reverse complement strand
CGCTGCACCCGGAGTACCGGACCATGCCGATGGTCTGGTACATCCCGCCGCTGTCGCCCGTCGTCGACGTGATCAAGGAGACCGGCCACGACGCGGAGGACCAGGACAACCTGTTCGCGGCGATCGACACGCTGCGGATCCCCGTCGAGTACCTCGCCAACCTCTTCACCGCCGGCGACACCGCCCCCGTCGACGCGGTCCTGCGCAAGCTGGCGGCGATGCGGTCCTACATGCGCGACCTCAACCTCGGCCGCGACCCGCGCGAGGAGATCCCGGCCTCGGTCGGCATGACCGGCGAGGACATGTACGAGATGTTCCGGCTGCTCGCGATCGCCAAGTACGACGAGCGGTACGTCATCCCGACCGCCCACGTGGAGCAGGCGCACGCGCTGGAGGAGCTGGCCACCGAGTGCGCCGTCGACGCCTACGACGTCGGGCCGCAGGGCCTGTTCGGTGAGGGTTCCGGGGAGCTCACCCCGGTCGCCGTGGAGAACTTCCAGATGCTCCAGGAGCGCCAGACCGCCGACGACCTGGTCGGCGGCGGAGCCAAGCGGGGCCGGGTCAACCTGCTCAACTGGGACGGCAAGGGCCGGCCGCGGGGCCTGTTCCCCCGCGACCGCCCCAAGGACGGTGTGCAGTGAAATTCGGACGCCGTATGCCGGCGCCGGCCCTTGGCCGCGGCGACCTCGCCACGACCTGGCAGCTGCTGTCGGTGCTGCTCGACTACCCGGACGAGAGCCTGACGTCGCGGGTGCCGCAGCTGCGCGCGGTGGCCGGCGCGCTGCCGGAAGTCGTGGGGGAGCCGATCACCGCCTTCCTCGACCACGTGGGGTCGGCCGACGGCCGCAGCCTGCGCGCGGCATACGTCGAGACCTTCGACGTCACCCGGCGCTGCTGCCTGTACCTCACCTACTTCGCGCACGGGGACACCCGCAAGCGGGGCCTGGCGCTGGTCCAGGTCAAGCAGGCCTACCGCAGGGCCGGGGTCGAGTTCGACGCCGACGAGCTGCCCGACCACCTGTCCGTCGTCCTCCAGTTCGGCGCGCAGTACGACCAGGACACGGCGTGGGGCCTGCTCGGTGAGCACCGCGCCGGCATCGAGGTGCTGCGCATGGCGCTGACCGAGCGCGCGTCGCCGTGGGCACCGCTCCTCCAGGCCCTGTGCGACACCCTCCCCGAGCTGAAGGGCGACGACGCCGAGAAGCTCGCGCGGCTGATCGACGCGGGCCCGCCGAGCGAGGAGGTCGGCCTCGACCTCGCGCCGTACACCCTCGACCCCCGCCTCAACCCCTCGCCCCAGACCCGTGCCGACCTCGGCAGCTCGATCCCCGTGGGAGCCCCCCAGTGAGCACCTTCCTCTGGCTCATCGTCCCGTACGTGTGCCTCGCCGTCTTCGTCGTCGGGCACTACTGGCGGTGGACCTACGACAAGTTCGGGTGGACCACGCGCAGCAGCCAGCTCTACGAGAACAGGCTGCTGCGCTGGGGCAGCCCGTTGTTCCACTTCGGGATGCTCGGGGTCGTCGGGGGGCACATCCTGGGACTGCTCATCCCGCAGTCCTGGACCGACGCCATCGGGCTGTCCGAGGGCTGGTACCACGCGATCGCCCTCGTCGCCGGCATACCGGCCGGCCTGGCGACCGTCGTGGGGATGGTCATCCTGATCTACCGGCGGCGCACGATCGGGCCGGTGTTCTCGGCGACGACGGTCATGGACAAGGTCATGTACGTGTTCCTCGGCGGCGCTGTGCTCCTGGGTATCTGGAACACCATCGCCTCCGGGCTGCTCCACCTCGGCGGGACGTACAACTACCGCGAAGGCGTCTCGATCTGGTTCCGGCAGCTGCTCACCTTCCACCCCGACGCCACGCTCATGGCCGACGCGCCGTGGAGCTTCCAGCTGCACGCGCTCGTCGCCCTGCTCCTGTTCGCGCTGTGGCCGTTCACCCGGCTGGTCCACGTGTTCAGCGCGCCCGTCGGCTACCTGACCCGGCCCTATATCGTCTATCGCAGCCGTGACGAGCGGCCCGGCCGCGGGACGGGTTCGCGAGCACCCCAGCGCGGTTGGGACACCCCGACCCTGACCAAGAAGAAATGAGCAGCCCATGAGCGCCGCCAGCACCGAGCCAGCCGAGGTCGTCGACGTCGGCGCCCTCGCCGACGAGCTGCTCTCCAGAGCCCGCCAGGACCTGCAGCACAAGGCCAGCCACCTGGTCGTCAAGGGCGAGCGGCAACGCGCGGTCCTCATGACGATCCTCGCGGGGGGCGGGCTCGCCGAGCACGCGTCCCCGGCGGCAGCGACCCTGCACGTGCTCCGCGGCCGGGTCCGGCTGCATGCCGGTGAGGAGGCCGAATGGTTCGTGTCGGCCGGCCAGCTCGTCGCGATCCCACCGGACCGGCACGCCGTCGACGCCATCGAGGACAGCGTCATCCTGCTGACCGTCGTGCTCGAGTCCTGACCGAGCGCTGCCCGCGATGTGCTCCTACTGCGGCTGCCAGGCGATCACCGTCATCGGCCGGTTCATGGCCGAGCACGACGACATCGTCAACGCCCTCACCCGGCTCCGGTCGTCGTGCGCGTCGCAGCACCAGGACGAGGTGGCTGACGCGGTTGCCGTGATGGAGCGGCTGCTCCACCCGCACGCCCACGCCGAGGAGGTGGGCCTGTTCGCCACCCTGCGCGCGGATGCCGAGTTCACCGAGCATGTCGACCGGTTGTGCGCTGAGCACACCGACCTCGACGCGCACCTCGTCCTGCTGCGCGAGGGCGAGTACACCCAGTTCGCCGTGTTCGAGCGCGCTCTTCGGGCGCACATCGACCACGAGGACAACGGCCTGTTCCCCGCCGCGGCGATCGCGCTGAGCGGGGCGGACTGGGAGCAGGTCGAGGCGTGGACCCCGCCGCCTCTCACAGGGTGAGCGTGCCGCCCTGTCCGCCGTGGGTGTCCTCGGCGGGGACGCCGAGCCGACCGGCCTGGTAGTCCTCGTAGGCCCGGACCAGCTCGGCCTTGGTGTTCATGACGAACGGACCGGCCCAGGCAACAGGCTCACGGATCGGCCGGCCACCGAGGATGACGACCTCCAGACCCTCCGGAGCGAGGGAGTCCTGGCGCTCTCCGGCCGCGACCCGCAGGGCGTCACCCCTGCCGAGGACGGCCAGCTGCCCGGTGCCGATGGTGGTCGACTTCGGTCCGACGTGGCCACGGCCCGACATGACGTAGACGAGGGCGTTGAAGTCGGTGCGCCAGGGCAGCTCCAGGGCGTGTCCCGGGCTGACCGTCGCGTGGATCATCGTCATCGGCGTGTGCGTGGCCCCGGGCCCGGCGTGACCGGCCACGTCGCCGGCGATGACCCGGACGAGGGCGCCGCCGTCACGAGAGGTGAGCAGGGTGACCTGGTCGCTCGTCAGGTCCTGGTAGCGGGGGACGGCCAGCTTGTCGCTCCTGGGCAGGTTCACCCACAGCTGCAGGCCGTGGAACAGCCCGCCACTGACGACGAGGTGCTCCGGCGGTGCCTCGATGTGCAGGATCCCGCTGCCAGCGGTCATCCACTGGGTCGCCCCGTTGGTGATCGTGCCGCCCCCGCCGAAGCTGTCCTGGTGGTCGAAGATCCCGTCGATGATGTAGGTGACCGTCTCGAACCCGCGGTGCGGGTGCCACGGGGTGCCCTTGGGCTCTCCGGGCGCGTAGTTCACCTCGCCCATCTCGTCCATCATGATGAACGGGTCGATGTCGCGCAGGTCGGCTCCGTTGAAGGCCCGCTTCACGGGGAAGCCTTCGCCCTCGAACCCTCGCGGGGCGGTGGACAGGTGCTTGACCTCACGGACCGCCGAGTCCGGGTGCAGCGCGGGGACCCGGGGCAGGACGGTGACGTCGGGAACGCTGACTGCCGGCATACGGACCACTCCTGGATAGTTTCGATTTCAACTATCTAGTCCAACGGCTCCGGCTGTCAAGGCATTCCCGTCAACGAATCAACCCGAAGTCAAATCCTACCTGCCGGAAGGCATTTGACTTCGGGTCGATTTGTTGACGGAGGGTCAGTCTACGGGGTGGAAGCCGGCTGCCTGGGCCGCGTCGGCGTCGCGGAACCACAGATGCGGCTCGGCGTCGTCGTATGCCGCGTCGTCGGGCGTCACGTAGGACTTGGTGTCCTCCCACGCCTTGACCGGGTGACCCAATGGCATGGCGCGGTCCTCGAACGTCGCGGCCGAACCCACGCCATAGCCGCCGTCCCGGACCTCCTCCAGACTCGAGGTGCGACGCTGCCAGGGGCCGTCGCCCGAGACCTCTCTGCTGCTGGAGCTGTCGGTCTCGGCGCTGTCGGTCTCGGGGCTCTCGGTGTCGGCGCTGTCGGTCTCGGGGCTGTCGGTCTCGGGGCTCGCGGTGTCCAGGCTGTCGGCGCTGTCGGCGTCCGGCGACGAACCGTGGCCGAGGTCGCTCGCATCGTCGGCCGTGAGGACCTGCGCCTTCTCCCCCTCGCCGACCCGCCAGTCGCCGCGCTGTCGCAGGGCGGGGTCGTCGATGGTCTCGCGGGGGGAGGCATCCGTCTCGGCGGACGGTGACGGCTGCTCGGCCCCGCCCGCATCGGGCCCTTCCTCCTCGGCCTCGCCGGACACCGGTGCCTCCTCGGTGTCCTCGGACTCCGGTGCCTCCTCGGCCTGGCCGGACTTCGGCGCCTCCTCGGCCTGGCCGGACTCCGGTGCCTCCTCGGCCTGGCCGGACTTTGGGGCCTCCTCGGCCTCGCCGGACTTCGGCACCTCCTCGGCTTCGCCGGGCTCCTCCGATGCAGCGACGGTGTCCTCGGGGGCATCGGCGTGGTCGGCATCGACGACATCCTCGTGGACCTCGGACGTCTCGTCCGCCGAGGCCGGCTCGGTCACGTCGTCATCGAAGTGCGGACGGTCCGTCTCGCCCCGCTCCTCGGCCACGGTGTGCTCGGGGTCCCACTGGGACGTCGTCCAGCTCGGCTGCTCGGTCGTGTGCTGCTCGGTCGTGTGCTCCTCCTCCTCTGGCTCCCCGGTCGTGTGCTCCTCCTCCGCGGGCTCCTCGGTCGTGTGCTCCTCCGCGGACCCAGGGGCCGCCTGGCTCGCGGAAGCGACGTCCGCCGGGGCGTCGTCGACGGGAGCCGGGGCGGTGGTGGACGCCTCGTCGGCGTCTTCGATGCGGGCAGCACGCCGGGGCTGCTGGTCCTGCGGCTGGCCCGCAGTCGCCGGAGCGACCGGAGTAGCCGGCGCGACGGCAGTGGGCGCCTCGACCGGGTCGAAGACGGAGGCCGGACCGCCCCCCTGGTCCGCCGCCGCAGCGGCACCGGTGACCGACTCGGCGGGCGTCCGGTCGCCGAGGGTCGGACGGGCCGGGGCCACACCCGCAGTCCCGCGACGGCGCAGCCAGAGGACGCCGAGCACGATGAGCAACAGGACGATCAACCAGAAGTACTTCATGGAAGGCTCCAGACCACGACAGATATGTTGGTGGCCACGAACCTACCCGGCGGCCGGCACTTTGGATGCCCCCCGGACCGAGCCGACCCGCAGTTCAGTGACGCGGATCAGGGACGCGTCAGTCCCAGATCAGCCACCGACTTCTCGCGCATCTCGACCTTGCGGACCTTGCCGGTCACGGTCATCGGGAACGACTCGACGACCTGCACGTAGCGCGGAATCTTGTAGTGCGCGAGCGCGCCGGTGGCGAAGGCGCGCACGTCGTCCGCGGTGAGCGGCGTCGCTCCCTCGCGCATCTGGATCCAGGCGCACAGCTCCTCGCCGTACTTCTCGTCCGGCACCCCGATCACCTGGGCATCGAGGATGTCGGGATGGGTGTAGAGGAACTCCTCGACCTCGCGCGGATACACGTTCTCCCCGCCGCGGATGACCATGTCCTTGATGCGCCCGACGATGTTGAGGTAGCCGTCGCCGTCCATCGTCGCGAGATCGCCCGTGTGCATCCAGCCGTT
>JAICMC010000188.1 GCA_025929465.1 Nostocoides sp. | reverse complement strand
TGAACAGGGCACGGGCGCGAGCGGTGTCCCACTTGACCGCGTCGCCGGCCGGGGTCTGGTAGCTGAGGTCCGCGAGGGGCACGACGAGGCTGAGCGTCTTGCCGCTGGAGGCGCCCCGGATGGTCTGCACGATCCGGTAGGCGTCGCGCAGGGAGGTGTCCTGCCCGACCGTGATGCCGGCGACCGCGGCGTGCGAGGTGTCCCACCAGGTCCACGGCACGAGGACGGTCGAGGGGGTGGCGACCTTCTTCATGATCGCCGCGAGGAACTGCCGCTGGCGCTGGGCCCGGCCGATGTCGCCACGCGGGTCGGAGTAGCGGGCACGCACGAAGCCCAGGGCGTTGGCGCCGTTGAGCAGCTGGCAGCCCTTCTTGAGGTTGATGTGCGCCTTGGGGTCGTTCATGTCGAACGGCACGCAGATGGTGACCCCGCCCATGCTGTCGACGAGCTGGGCGAAGCCGCCGAAGCCGATCTCCAGGTAGCCGTCGATGCGCAGGTCGGTGGCCTTCTCGACGGTCTGCAGGAGCAGCTTGGGGCCGCCGATCGAGAATGCTGCGTTGATCTTGTTCGAGCCGTGGCCCGGGATGGGGACGTAGCTGTCGCGGGGGATGGAGATCATCGAGGCCTCGCCGCCGTTGCCGGGGGTGTGGACCAGGATGATCGAGTCGGTGCGCTGGCCCGGGTCGCTGCCGGTGCCCAGCTTCTTCTGCTCGGCAGGGGTCAGCCCGGCGCGGGAGTCGGATCCGACGAGCAGGTAGTTGTGGCCCGAGCCGCTCGTCGGACGGCTGCCGGCCGGGGAGTCGTCGACGCGCGCGACGTGGTTCCAGGCGTCCATCGGCGCCCACAGCTCGACGGCTCCGTAGCCGACGATGGCGAGCACGAGCAGGATCGCGACGAGCCGCAGCCGGTGCCGTCGACGGGGTGGGCCGGCCGCGGTGCCCGGGCGAGGTGGGCCTCCTTGTGGGGGTCGCCCTCCGGGCCGGGGGGCGGCAGCGCCGGGTCGTGCACTGCTCGGCCGATCGCTTCCGCTCTGCTGGGGCAGCGCCCGGGTCGGGGTGCGGACCTCCTCGTATGCCGGGCGCTGGGCCGGGGCGCCCGACGGCCGACTGGGCTGTGACTGCCGACTGGGCTGCGACTGCCGACCCTGCTGCGACTGCCGACTGGGCTGTGACTGCCGGCCCGGCTGCGACTGCCGACCCGGGGTCGTGCCCGGCGGCGGCCCGGCGGGCTGCGCCGGAGGAGTGACCCGCCGCCGGCGGCCGCGCGTGTCGACGACATAGGCGTCGTCGTCCGCTGCGCGGGGGGCGCGACGCTGCGGGATGGCCCGGGCGTCGTCGTCGCGGGAGGGAGACATCGGCTCTGCTCCGAATCCGGTCAGGTGCGATCATGCGCAGTGCGGGCGGTGGTTCCAGTCACGCGGTCGGTGCGCTGCGCGACGACGACCTGTCTATCAGTTCCGGCTGCGGATCCGACGACGGCGCACCACGTCACGGTCCGCCGGTCAGTGTCTGGCGAGCCGGGCGTGCAGCTCCTGCACTGCGGCATACGACGGGAGCAGCCCCTGCTCTGCGGCTGCCGCGAGCGTGGGGGCTGCGACATCCTTGGCGGACAGGACCGGAGCGAACCCCTCCGGGAGTGGGATCCGCAGGTCGGGGTCGAGGGGGGTGATGGCGCGCTCCGCGACGGGGTTGAACACCTCGGTGCACAGGTACATGGCGGTACCGCTCTCGAGGCAGGCGAGCAGGTGCCCCACCCCCTCAGGCACGTAGATCGCCCGACGGTCCACCGCGTCCAGACGCACGACGTCGACGGCGCCGAAGCTCGGTGAGCCGGTCCGCAGGTCGACGACGACGTCCAGGAACGACCCGCTCGTCGCGGTCACGTACTTGGCCTGCGAAGGGGGCACGTCGGCGTAGTGCAGGCCGCGCAGTGCCCCGGCCACCGACACCGAGACGTTGGTCTGCCGGACGACGAAGCCGTGCCCGATCTGTTCGCCCAGAAGGTCCATGCGGAACCCTTCGGCGAACGAGCCACGGTCGTCGTGGAACTGCTGGGGGACGACCTCGAGAGCACCGGCCACCGTCAGCTCACGGAACTGCATGGTCACCGGACTGCCTTGCCCTCGCGGAGCAGCCCGGCCAGGTAGCCGCCGTAGCCGGACTTGGCCTGCGCGTGCCCGAGTGCGGCCAGCTGGTCGTCGGTGATCCACCCGTTGCGCCAGGCGACCTCCTCGACGCAGCCGATCTTGAGCCCCTGTCGCTGCTCGACGACGTGGACGAAGGCGCTGGCCTCCATCAGGCCCTCGAAGGTGCCGGTGTCCAGCCAGGCGATGCCACGCGGCAGGACAGTGACGGTCAGGTCGCCACGCCTGAGGTAGGCGTCGTTGACGCCGGTGATCTCCAGCTCGCCGCGCGGGCTGGGCGTGAGGGCCTTGGCGATCTCGATGACGTCGTTGTCGTAGAAGTACAGGCCCGGCACGGCGAAGCTGCTCTTGGGCTCGGCCGGCTTCTCCTCGATCGACAGGACCGTGCCGTCGGCCCCGAACTCCACGACGCCGTATGCCGAGGGCTCGGCGACGTGGTAGGCGAAGACGTGCCCGCCGGTCACCTCGGTCGACGAGCGCAGGGCGGTCCCCAGGCCGCTGCCGTAGAAGATGTTGTCGCCGAGAACCAGGGCCACCGAGTCCTGCCCGATGAACTCCTCCCCGATGATGAACGCCTGGGCCAGGCCGTCCGGACTGGGCTGGGCGGCATACCCGATCTGCATGCCCCAGGCCGAGCCGTCACCGAGCAGCCGCTGGAACTGCTCGACGTCCTGAGGTGTCGTGATGACGAGGACCTCGCGCGTGCCGGCCATCATCAGGGTCGAGAGGGGGTAGTAGACCATCGGTTTGTCGTAGACCGGCATGAGCTGCTTGCTGATGCCGCGCGTGATCGGGTGCAACCGCGTCCCCGAACCGCCGGCGAGGACGATTCCCTTCATGGAGGGCAGCCTAGCGAGGTGCATGGGTCGCACCCGCCGCTCGCTAACCTTGGCTGCCATGAGGATCCTCGTCACCGGCGCAGCCGGGTTCATCGGCTCCAACTTCGTCCACCTCACGCTCGCCACCAGGCCCGAGGCGCAGGTGACGGTGCTCGATGCCCTCACGTATGCCGGGGCCCTCGCCTCGCTGGACGGCGTCCTGGACCGGATCGACTTCGTGCAGGGTGACGTGGCGGATGCGGCGCTGGTGGACCGGCTCGTCGCCGCGACCGACCTCGTGGTCCACTTCGCCGCCGAGTCGCACAACGACAACTCCCTCACCGACCCCAGACCGTTCGTCCAGACCAACCTGGTCGGCACCTACAACCTGATCGAGGCGGCCCGTCACCATCGGGTCCGCTACCACCACATCTCGACCGACGAGGTCTACGGCGACCTGGAGCTGGACGACCCGAAGAGGTTCACCGAGGACACGCCCTACAACCCGAGCAGCCCGTACTCCGCGACCAAGGCCGGATCGGACCTGCTCGTCCGGGCGTGGGTCCGCTCGTTCGACCTGCAGGCGACGATCTCGAACTGCTCGAACAACTACGGCCCGCGACAGCACGTGGAGAAGTTCATCCCGCGGCAGATCACCAACGTCATCGACGGCGTGCGTCCCAAGCTCTACGGCGAGGGGCTCAATGTCCGCGACTGGATCCACGTCGATGACCACAACACCGCCGTGTGGACGATCATCGACACGGGGCGGATCGGCGAGACCTACCTCATCGGCGCCGACGGCGAGGTCAACAACACAGACGTGATCCGGCTCATCCTCGAGCTCATGGGTCGGTCCCCGGAGGGCTACGACCATGTGACCGACAGGGCCGGGCACGACCTCCGCTACGCCATCGACGCCGGCCGGCTGCGCACCGAGCTGGGCTGGACGCCGCACTACCGCAACTTCCGGGAGGGGCTGCAGGCGACGATCGACTGGTATGTCGCCAACGAGGCGTGGTGGCGACCGATGAAGGACGCGACCGAGGCGAAGTATGCGGCGACCCAGTCCGTGGTGGCCCGGTGAGCGCTTGCCGGTGGCTCGTGACAGGTGCCGCCGGGATGCTCGGCACCGACCTGGTCGCCGTCCTGCGCGGGGCGGGCCACGAGGTCACGGCGGTCACCCGGACCGACCTGGACCTGCTGGACACCGCCGCCGTCACCGATGCGGTGCGGGGACACCAGGTCGTCGTCAACTGTGCGGCCTGGACCGCGGTCGACCGGGCCGAGGAGCAGGAGCCGGCCGCCTTCGCCGTCAACGCCCTGGTCCCAGCCGCCCTGGCCCGGGGGGCCACCGCCGCGGGTGCACACCTCGTACAGGTCTCCACCGACTACGTCCTCTCCGGTGACGCGACCGCACCGTATGCCGAGGACGCTCCGCTCGCCCCGCGCTCGGCCTACGGGCGGACCAAGGCTGCCGGCGAGTGGGCGGCGCTCGCCGGCGCACCCGGCGCGGCCGTCGTCCGGGTGGCCTACCTCTACGGCGCGCACGGTCCGAACTTCGCCAGGACGATGGCTCGGCTCGCGGGCGAGCGCGAGCAGCTGACCGTCGTGGCCGACCAGCGCGGTCAGCCG
>JAICMC010000095.1 GCA_025929465.1 Nostocoides sp. | reverse complement strand
GCGGCGGGGCTGACCGCGAGAGTGCCGGGAGCCTACGGCGACGGCTCGGGCGTCGACCTGGACGAGCCGTTGAGCTTCGACAACCAGGCCCTCGCGGTGCTCCTCGAGTGGTTCGAACGATCCGATACCGCACTGCGCGCGTTCGCGACGGGCGTCGAGCCGGTGCTGTGGCCGGAGCACTTCGACGTGGGGATCACCGTGGACGAGGTCAACTACGGGGCGTCGCCGGGAGACGAGGGGCACCCGCTGCCGTACGCCTACGTCGGGCCGTGGACCGCCCGGACGGGCACCTTCTGGAACGCGCCGTTCGGCGCGCTCCGGGCCGCCGACCGGCTTCCCGACGCGCTCGCGGTGGCCGCGTTCTTCCAGGAGGGTCGGGAGGCCGCGGCGGTCCGGCCGTGAGCAGACCGCGGGCTCAGCCGTTGACGGCCACGGCCGCAGCGGCCACGGCCGCAGCGGGTCGTTGCGGGCCGAGCAGGCCGGTCGAGCGGAGCATGGCGGCCGCATCCGCACGGGCAGCACGTGCCTGGACCAGGTGGCCGGTCCGCTCCAGGTTGGCGGCCAGCCGCTCCAGGACGGAGGCTCCGATGACGACGTGGCCGAGCCCGGCGCAGAGCGCCACCGACCGCCGGTAGTGGTCGCGGGCCTCCTCGTGGCGACCGAGCAGGTCCAGGGCGTAGCCGACGGTGTCCAGGGTCGCCGCCGTGTCGGTCGGTGCGTCGAGGGCGACCAGGAGCGCCAGCGCGTCCCGGGAGAGGCCGAGCGCGACCGCAGGCCGCCCGAGGTGCGCCTCGTGCCAGGCGATCGCGTTGAGGGCGACCGCCTCACCCAGCCGGTCGCCCGTGCGCCGGTGGAGGAGCAGCCCCCGCCGGTCATGCCTGATGGCTTCCTCGTGCCGCCCCTGGCGCGCCGCCCACCGGGCGGACGCGCGGCAGGCCTCGGCCCGCAGCCGCGCGTCGCCGAGCTCACGGGCAAGGTCGCGGGCCTCGGCGAGAGCGGTCGCGGCCGGGCCGTAGCAGCCCGTGCCGATCAGGCCCCGGCCCAGCGCGAGGAGGGCTGTGGTCAGACGCCTCCGGTCGCCGAGACGGACCGCGGCGTCGCGGGACGCGGTGGCGACCCGGACCAGCTCGGGCCAGCAGCCCCGCCCGCCGAGGAGGTCCACGAGCAGGGCTGCCAGGTCACAGGCCAGCTCGTCCCACCCCGCCTCGACGGCGTCGGCGACCGACGCGAACACTGCTGGGCGACGATCGCCCTGCGGCGGCCCTGCGTCGCGGTACAGCTCGAGCAGGCGTCGCTTGGCCTGGGCCCGGTCGGCTGCCACCTGCGCCAGTCCCACGGCATGGAGACGAACCAGGTCGTGCATGCGGAACCGGCCGCTGCCCGCGTCCTCGGCGAGGTGGTGGGCAACGAGGTCCCCGATCGCCGCCGTGGCCACCTCGACGGGGACCGACGCGAGCGCGGCCACCTCCTCGCGGTCGAACCCGCGTCCGGGAACGAGACCCACGAGGGCGAAGACCGCGGCGGCGACCGGCGCAAGGACGGCGACCGAGGAGGCGATGGTCGCGCGGACGTCGGTTCTCGACTCGCCGGCGGAGAGACCGTCCAACCGGCTCCCCTCCTGGCGCAGCTCGGTCGCCAGGGCGGTCAGTGGAAGGTCCGGCGTCACCGCGGCGCGGGCCGCCACGATGGCCAGGGCGAGCGGGAGCCCGGCGCAGTGGTCCACGAGCGCGTCGACCGCCGCCGGGTCCTGCGCCATCCGGTCCGGGCCCAGCCGGCTGCCGAGCATTCGCCGGGCGGCGTCCTCGCCCATCGTCGGCACAAGCACCGGGTGCGCTCCGTGCGAGCCGACCAGGCCGGTGAGCCGGGAGCGGCTCGTCACGAGCAGGACGCTCCGTGGCCCGGGCGGGACGAGGCGCCGGACCTGCTCGGCGGAGCGGGCGTTGTCGGCAACAACGAGCAGCCGGCGGTCCCGGGCGAGGCTGCGGTACAGACCGGTCAGCGCATCGAGGTCCAAGGGGAGGGCAGCCACGTCGGCACCCAGGGCGAGGACGAGGGCCCGCAGGGCCGTCTCGACGGTCACCGGGTCCCGGTCGGGGTCGAAGCCGCGCAGGTCGAGGAAGAGCTCGCCGTCCGGGAAGTCGGCAGCTCGCGCCCTCGCCCAGTGCACCGCCAGCGCGGTCTTGCCCACGCCTCCGGCCCCGGACAGCACCACCAGGCCGGGGCCTTCGGTCCCGGTCCGTACAGCCGCGTCGAGGGCCGCCCGGACGGCCGGCCGCTCCACGAAGCCGGCCGGGGCAGGCGGCAGCTGGTGCGGGACGACGGGGCGGGCCGCTCTCGCGGCGGCAGCCAGGGGAAGGGGCGACACCGGTGCCGCCTCGCCCGCGAGCACCCGCTGGTGGACCGCGCGCAGTGCGGCACCGGGCTCGGTTCCAAGGTCGGTACGCAGCCGCTGCCGCACGGTGCGGTAATGGTCCAGGGCCTGGGTCGTGCGTCCGCACTGGTGCAGGGCGAGGAGCAGCTGCCCGGCGAGCCGCTCGTCATAGGGCTCGGCGGCATCCCGCTCGACGAGCGACGGCAGCAGTCTCGCGTGCTCGCCCACGGCCAGGGCCGCGTCGGCGTGGTCCAGCTCGACGGTATGCCGCTCGAGGGCCAGCGCGTCGCGGCGCGCGTCCAGCCACTCCGACCCCACGCCGGTCAGGGCGGCGCCCGGCCAGAGGCCCAGGGCCTGGTCGTAGGCGGCCACGGCCCTGCGCGCGTCACCGGCCAGCTGTGCGCTCCGCGCCTGGACCACCAGCGCCCGGAACACGTGCAGGTCGAGGTCCTCCTTCGGCAGGTCCGCGGCATACCCTCCCGCCCGCCGGTCGATCCGGACCCCGGTCGGCAGCAGTGCCCGCCGCAGTCGGCACACATAGGCGCGCACCGACTCCCGGCACCCGGGCGGCGGATCCTCGCCCCACAACCGGAGGGCGAGGTCGTCGACGGTCACGGGTCGTCCGGCGCAGAGCAGCAGGATGGCGAGCACCCCGCGTTGCCGAGCCGGGCCGACCTCGACGGGCCGGCCGTCCGCGAGGACGGCGACCGGTCCGAGCAGACACACGGCAGACCGGGCCGCGGCCCGTTCGTCCGCCGGTGTCCGGTCCGTCGTCCTCATACCCAACCTCCCACCGCGTCCCGGCGACGCGCCGTCCTGGTTGGCAGAGAGGGTCCCGGGACGCCGGCTGATACCCACCCGCGCTCGTCTGCGGGCGAGAGGGACCATGAGCCAGTGAGTGCCTGGACCGCCGCGCCCCCCCCGAGCAGTCGGGACGCACGGTCGTCGTGACCGGTGCCAGCTCGGGCCTGGGGCCTGTCCACCGCGCGCGACCGGTACGTGGCGGCCGGGCTGTGGAGCGCCTGCGAGACGATGACCGGGCGGCACGTCACGGTGACCTGAACCACCACTCAGCAGTGGACGGGGTACAGCTCAGGCGGACAGCGACGGCGGGTGCCGCCGTCTGGGGCACTAGGCGGGTAGCGCGACGATGACGTCGGCCAGCGCCCGGGTGGCGGCCACCGCCCGGGCATTGGCCTCGTCCGAGCGGGCGACCCACGCCCTGGCCTGCTCGGGCGTCTTGCCGAACTCGACGTGCCGGGCCACCAGCCGCTCCACCCGCAGCGCATCGGGGACCTCGACGTACCACACCTCGGTCATCAGCTCGCGGACACGGGGCCACGGACCCGTCTGCAGCAGAAGGTAGTTGCCCTCGGTCAGCACCAGACGCGCCGACGGCTCGACCGCGATCGCCGCGGCGATCGGCTGCTCCAGGGTCCGCTCGAAGCCGGGTGCGTAGACGGTGGCCGTCCCGCCCGCGCGCAACCGAGCCAGCACCGCTGCATACCCCTCGCCGTCGAACGTCTCCGGCGCCCCCTTCCGGTCGCGCAGGCCGAGCCGGTCCAGCTGGGCGTCGGCGAGGTGGAAGCCGTCCATCGGCAGGTGCGCGGCCCACGGAGCGTGCGCTGTCTCGCTCTCCCCCAGGGCCGCGAGCAGCCGCTCCACCAGGGTCGTCTTGCCGGCGCCGGGACCTCCGGTGATCCCCACGATCGGCCGCCCACCGTCGGGGCCGCGCGGCTGGGCCAGCGCACGGGCCCGCGCCACCAGCGCCGGCATCGAGGTCACGGTCTGCACGCCGCTCATTGTGCCCTCTCCCACGACCGGGCCGAGGTCAGCCGCGCAGCAGCCGGCCGAGGGCCAGCCGGGCCACCGGGGCATAGGCCAGGACGACCGGGGCGGACCCGTCGATGACGAGGGTCGTCACGGACCCGCCCGCCAGCCCCTGGACGCCGTGGTCGAGACGCAGCCGCACCGGACCCACCCTGACCGCCCAGGCCCAGGTGCGGTGCGCCTCGTCGACCTCCAGGACGGTGAAGTCGACCGCGACACCGCCGACCCCGTGGACGCGACCGGTGGCGCCCACGGCGACCCGTGGCAGGGGGTAGTCGACCGACCGGATCTGCGGTGCCCACGTCGGCCACAGCCCGGGGACGGCATACCGCTCCCAGGCCTGCTCGGGGGTCGCCGGGCCGCGGGCCGTCACGTGCAGGCGCACTCAGTCCGCCGTGCCGCTGCCCTTGGCCGCGACGAAGCCCAGCTCGAGGTCGGCGAGGATGTCGTCGATGTGCTCCAACCCGACGGCCAGCCGGACCAGGCCGGGTGTGACGGCCGAGAGCGCCTGCTCCTCGGCGGTGAGCTGGGAGTGGGTCGTGGACGCCGGGTGGATGACGAGCGAGCGGACGTCGCCGATGTTGGCCACGTTCGAGTGCAGCTGGAGCGCCGACACGAAGGCCTTGCCCGCCTCCGCGCCACCGGGCAGCTCGAAGGTCAGGACCGACCCGGCCCCCCGGGGCAGGTACTTGGCCACCAGGCCGGCATACGGGGAGGAGGCCAGACCCGGGTAGCTCACCGAGACCACGTCCGCGCGCGCCTCGAGCCAGGTGGCCACCGCCACTGCGTTGGCCACGTGCCGCTCGACCCGCAGCGAGAGCGTCTCGATGCCCTGGGCCAGCAGGAAGGCGTTGAACGGCGAGATCGCCGGACCGAGGTCGCGCAACAGCTGGACCCGGGCCTTGAGGATGTAGGAGAGGTTGGCACCGAACGCCGAGCCGACGCCGAGGTCACGCGCGTAGACCAGCCCGTGGTAGCTCGGGTCCGGCTCGTTGTAGCCGGGGAACCGCTCGGCGTGCTGGGCGTAGTCGAAGGAGCCCGCGTCGACGATGACGCCGCCGATCGCGGTGCCGTGGCCGCCGAGGTACTTCGTCGTGGAGTGGACGACGACGTCGGCACCGAACTCGAACGGCCGCAGCAGGTAGGGCGACGCGACCGTGTTGTCGACGATGAGCGGCACGCCCGCCTGGTGGGCGACCGTCGCGACGGCCTCGATGTCCAGGACGTCGCCGCGCGGGTTGGGGATCGACTCGGCGAAGAACGCCTTGGTGTTCGGCTGCACCGCGGCCTGCCACTGCTCCGGGTCAGCGGCGTCGTCGACGAACGTCACGCTGATACCGAGCCTGGGCAGGGTGTAGTGGAACAGGTTGTAGGTGCCCCCGTACAGCGACGAGGACGACACGATGTTGTCGCCGGCCTCGGCGAGGTTGAGGATCGACAGGGTCGTCGCCGACTGTCCCGAGGCGACGAGCAGGGCGCCCACGCCTCCTTCGAGGTCGGCGATCCGGGCCTCCACCACGTCGGTCGTCGGGTTGCCGATCCGGGTGTAGATCGGCCCGAGGTCGGTGAGGGCGAAGCGGGCGGCCGCCGTCTCGGCGTCGGGGAAGACGAACGACGTCGTCTGGTAGATGGGCAGCGCACGCGCCCCCGTCACGGCGTCGGGCGACTGGCCGGCGTGGATCTGGCGGGTCTCGAAGGACCAGGACATGAGGGGCTCCTCGGGCTCGATGCCGGTGACCTGCCACCGGCATACGGTGAGTTCGCCGGGTCCACCGGACCTCCGGTGTCGGGGTGACCCGCGCTTGCCGCCACCGGCGGTGACGGCCAGGTCGTCTCCCGGGGCACCCCACCGCGCGTGGAGGGTTGCCGTCCAGCAAGCCGGGGCTTGTCCGCTGGAACTCGTGACCTGACACGACGGTAAGCCGGGGGCGGCATGGGCGTGCAGGGCCATCCCGTATGCCGGACACCTCGGACGGTCGGACCGGACCGCAGCCGCCTCTCCCGGTCGGCCGCCGCGACCTACGCTGGCCGGGTGACCGACCCCGTCTGGACCACCCTGGCCACCACCGACCACGAGCAGGTGGCCGTCTGCCACGACCGGGCGACGGGGCTGCGGGCCGTCATCGCCCTGCACTCGACCGCGCTGGGGCCCGGCCTCGGGGGCACCAGGTTCCACCCGTATGCCGGTCTGCACGACGCGCTCGCGGACGTGCTGCGCCTGTCCCGGGCGATGTCCTACAAGACCGCCGTCGCCGGGCTCGACCACGGCGGCGGCAAGGCGGTCATCATCGGCGACCCCGCCACCGACAAGACCGCGGACCTGCTGCGCGCCTACGGGCGGTTCGTGGAGTCCCTCGCGGGCCGCTACGTGACCGCCTGCGACGTGGGCACCTACGTCGCAGACATGGACGTCGTGGCGCAGACGACCCGGTGGGCCACCGGCCGGTCGACGCAGAACGGCGGCGCGGGTGACTCCAGCGTGCTCACGGCATACGGCGTCTTCCAGGGGATGCAGGCCGCCGCAGCCCACGTGTGGGGCGCGCCCAGCCTCGCCGGCCGGCGGGTGGGCATCGCCGGCGTCGGCAAGGTCGGGCGGCTGCTCGCCGGGCACCTGCTCGCCGACAGGGCCGAGGTCGTCGTGACCGACCCCGACGCCGCCGCCGTCGCGGCCCTCGCCGCCCGCCACCCCGAGGTGGCGACGAGCCCGGATGTCACCGCCCTGACCGGCCTGGACCTTGACGTCTACTCCCCCTGCGCCCTGGGCGGCGCCCTCGACGCGGCCACCGTCGAGCGGCTCCGCGCGCGCGTCGTCTGCGGCGGCGCCAACAACCAGCTGGCTCGCGAGGGTCCGGGCGGCACCGCCGAACGGCTCCGCGAGCGGGGCATCACGTACTGCCCGGACTACCTGGTCAACGCCGGCGGGGTCATCCAGGTGAGCGAGGAGCTGCGCGGCTTCGACCTGGAGCGGGCGCGTGCGGCGACCCGGGCCATCCACGACCACACCAGCCAGGTGCTCCGGACCGCCGACGAGCAGCAGGTCACCCCCGCCGCGGCCGCGGACCGGATCGCCGAGCAGCGGATGGCCAGTGGTCGCGACACGATCTGGCTGCCGGGGAACGCTCCCGGCGAGGTGCCGACACGCCGTCGCTGACGGTGAACCCGATGCTGATGCACGAGAACAAACCGGTCTCATGTAGCGTTGACCCCACGACAAATACGATTCCCGAGGACCGCTGCGTGGAGTCGATGGGATGTTCAGGTCCTGTCGACGAAGACGATGCCGTCCCGGCAGACTTCACGAGGGGGTCACGCCATGGGGCGCGGCCGAGCCAAAGCCAAGCAGACCAAGGTTGCACGGGCGCTGAAGTACTCCAGCCCGGACACCAACTTCAGCGCGCTTGAGCAGGAACTCCACACGTCGACGGACCGCTTCGGTCTCCGCACCAGCGCCCGTGAGGCGCCGGAGCCCGAGCCCGAGACCGGCGAGGACGACGACTACGGCTCCTGGGTCTCAGGGAGCCACTGAGTCCCGGACGGCTCGATGCCGTGACGTGACCGCGCCGATCCCACCGGTCCTCTGCGGGATCTGACATGCTCCGCTCCATGAGTGGAGCACGCACCGTCGAGCAGACCCGGCGCCTCGGCGTCGAGACGACCGGTATCGAGATCATCGCCGAGGCCGAGCGCACCGCCCGACCCCGCGACCTGTTCTGGCCCTGGTTCGCCGCCAACGTGTCGGTCTTCGGGATCTCCTACGCCGCGTTCGTGCTCGGCTTCGGCATCTCGTTCTGGCAGGCCGTCCTGGTCACCGTCGTCGGCGTCGTGCTCTCCTTCTTGCTCTGCGGCATCATCGCGATCGCCGGCAAGCGCGGGTCCGCGCCGACGATGATCCTCTCCCGCGCCCCCTTCGGCGTCGTGGGCCAGAAGGTCCCCGGCGTCATCTCCTGGCTCACCTCGATCGGGTGGGAGACCTTCCTGGCCATCTCGGCCGTGCTGGCGACGACCACCATCTTCGAACGGCTCGGCTGGAGCAGCGGCAGCGCCACCAAGATCATCTCGACCCTCGTCGTCGCGGCGATGATCGTGCTGGCCTCGGTCGCGGGCTACCACCTCATCATGCGTATGCAGTCCTACCTCACCTGGATCACCGGCATCGTCACCGTCGTGTTCGTGGTCATCGCGGCCGGTCACATCGACTGGGCCACGGTGACGGCGATGAAGTCCGGCACCTGGCAGTCGACGGTCGGCGCGCTCGTCCTGGTCATGACCGGCTTCGGCCTGGGCTGGATCAACATCGCCGCGGACTGGTCCCGCTACCAACGTCGGGACGCCTCGGGGGCGGCCATCGTCGGGTGGAACACCTTCGGCGGGGCGGTTGCCCCCGCGCTGCTCGTCGTCTTCGGCCTGCTGCTCGCCGGCTCCGACGAGTCGGTGATGAAGGGCATCGGGAGCAACCCCATCGGTGCGCTCGCCGAGGTCCTGCCGACCTGGTTCCTCGTGCCGTTCCTCGTCGCGGTCATCCTGTCCCTCGTGAGCGGCGCGGTCCTTGGGATCTACTCCTCCGGGCTGACCCTGCTCTCGCTCGGCGTCCGGATCCCACGCCCGGCTGCGGCCCTCGTCGACGGCGTCATCCTCACCCTCGGCACGATCTGGGTGGTCTTCTTCGCCTCCAGCTTCATCGGACCCTTCCAGTCCTTCCTCATCACCCTCGGGGTGCCACTCGCCTCGTGGGCCGGGATCATGATCGCCGACATCGCGCTGCGCCGCCGTGACTACGACGACGAGTCCCTCTTCGACCCGCGGGGGCGCTACGGCGCAGTCGACTGGACCTCGATCCTGACCATGCTGGGCGCCTCGCTCCTGGGCTGGGGACTGGTCATCAACAACTATGCCGCCGAGGCCTCCTGGAACAACTGGCAGGGCTACCTGCTCGGTCCGCTCGGCCTCGGGGGCAAGGACGGCACCTGGGCCTACGCCAACCTCGGCGTGCTCCTCTCGCTGCTCGCGTCGTTCGTCATCACCTATGTCGCGCGCCGGGGCACCGTGCGACGCCAGGAGAGCGGTCCGTATGCGGCACCGGAGGGTTCGCATGCCGACCGATGACGGCTGGCTCGTCGTCATCGACGCGCAGACCGTCTTCACCTCCCCTCGGGCCAGCCCGTGGGGCTCGCCGATGTGGGCCGAGGCGGTGCCCCGGGTCGTCGCCCTCGTCGCAGCACACGACCCGGCGCGCGTCGTGCTCACCCGGTTCGTCGCCGACCCAGGTCTCGGCGGGTCCTGGGGGCCGTACTACGAGGACTGGCCGTTCGCCCTCGTCCCCGGCCAGGACGCCCTGTATGCCGTCGTGCCCGAGCTCGCGGCATACGACCGGCACGTGGTGACCGCCGGCACGTTCGGGAAGTGGAACGCCGACCTGCGGGCCGTCGTCGGCGACCAGCCGCAGCTGACCCTCGCGGGGGTGGCCACGGACTGCTGCGTCATCGCGACCGCGCTCCCCGCGGCCGATGCGGGGGCGAGGGTCACCGTGGTCGCCGACGCGTGCGCCGGCTCGACACCACAGAACCACCGGCAGGCTCTCGCGGCGATGGCCCTGTTCGGTCCCCAGGTCACCATCGTCTGACGTCGGCGAACCCGGGTCAGCCAGCGCCGGGGTGGGCTCCGAGGAGCTGGACCGACCCGCCGTCGACGCCCTTGGCGCCGCGGACCACCTCGATCCCGGCGACCGGGGACGTGGCCGCGAGGTCGGTGACCCGGCCCGCGACCCAGGCCGGTATGCCGCGCGCGACCAGGTGCGCGAGGGCCCGGTCGGCGTCACCGGCGGGAAGCACCGCGAGGAAGCCGACCCCCATGTTGAGGGTGCGCTCGAGGTCGGCCTGCGGCACCCGCCCCAGCCGCTGCACGGTGCCGAAGACGGCGGGCGGGGTCCAGGTGCCCCGGTCGACGGTCGCCAGCACGGTGCCGGGCAGCACCCGAGCGAGGTTCGCCGCCAGGCCGCCACCGGTGACGTGCGAGAGGGCGTGGACGGCCAGGTCGTCGGCGCGCAGGAGGGAGAGCAGGTCCGCGGCATACACCCGGGTCGGGGTGAGCAGCTCCTCCCCGAGGGTCCGGCCGAACTCCTCGACGTGCCGGTCGAGGGTCCAGCCGGCGTCCGCCACCACCCGGCGAACGAGGGAGTAGCCGTTGCTGTGCAGCCCGCTGCTCGCCAGCGCAAGGACGACGTCGCCGGCCCGGACCCGGTCGGGGGTGAGCAGGTCGGCACGGTCCACGACACCGGTCGCGGCACCGGCGACGTCGTACTCGTCGGGCTCGAGCAGCCCCGGGTGCTCCGCGGTCTCGCCGCCCACGAGGGCGACCCCGGCGAGGCGGCAGCCGTCGGCGATGCCCGCGACGATCGCCGCGATCCGCTCCGGCACGACCCGGCCGGTCGCGATGTAGTCGGTCATGAACAGCGGCTCGGCGCCACAGACGACGATGTCGTCGACGACCATCCCGACCAGGTCGTGACCGATCGTGTCGTGGATGTCCAGGGCCTGGGCGATGGCGACCTTGGTGCCCACCCCGTCGGTCGAGGTGGCCAGGACGGGGTGCTCCAGCCGAGCGATCGCGCTGGCGTCGAAGAGGCCAGCGAAGCCGCCGAGCCCGCCGATGACCTCGGGGCGCTGGGCCCGTCGGATGGACGCCTTCATCAGCTCGACGGCCTTGTCGCCCGCTTCGACGTCGACACCGGCCGCGGCATACGTCATGGGGGTGTCGCTCACGCCGGCCAGCCTAGGCGCCG
>JAICMC010000092.1 GCA_025929465.1 Nostocoides sp. | reverse complement strand
GTCGTCCTGGCCCATCACGGCTGTTCCGCCCTCGGCGAGACGGTCCGGATGGCGCTGCGCCGCGCCGCCAACCTGGAGGAGGCAGCGACGATGACCTACCGGCTGCTCCTGCTCGGCGACACTGCGGCGCAGTTCCCGCCCGAGTACCGCGACCGGATCATCGACGTCTGACCCCCGGCGGTCAGGCCAGGTCGCGCGGCGTCGTCCCGTGAGCGGGCTCCACCACGCCACGCTCGGTCGCGATGACACTCACCCAGCGCGACGGGGTGACGTCGAAGGCCGGGTTGAACCCTTGCGTGCCTTCGGGCGCGGTCCGCTCCCCCGCCCACTGGAGGATCTCCTGCGATCCCCGCTGCTCCACGACGATGCCCGAACCATCGGCGGTGGACAGGTCGACCGTCGACCACGGGGCGGCCACCACGAGGGGGATGCCCGCCGCGTCGCAGGCCAGCGCCAGACCCAGCGTGCCCACCTTGTTGGCCGTGTCGCCGTTGGCCGCGATCCGGTCCGCACCGACGACCGCGAAGTCGACGAGGCCGCGCAGGATCGTGGAGGAGGCGGCCGAGTCCACCTGCACCACGTGCGGGATGCCCAGGGCGGCCAGCTCGTATGCGGTCAGCCGCGCGCCCTGGAGGAGCGGCCGGGTCTCGTCGGCGTAGACCAGCTCAAGGCGGCCGCGCTCGTGCAGGTCGCGCAGAACGCCCAGTGCGGTTCCCCACCCGGCGGTCGCCAGAGCCCCGGCGTTGCAGTGCGTGATGGCGCGCAGCCGTGGCCGGTCGATCCGCTCGAGCAGCCAGTCGGCGGCGCGGCGGCTGAGCTCCCGGTTGGCCGCGAGGTTGTCCTCCGTCAGGGCGAGGGCGGCTGCCAGGACGGCGTCGCGGCCTTGGCCGAGCAGCGGTCGGACCTGGTCGACGCCCCACGCCAGGTTGACCGCCGTCGGCCGGGCCCCGCGCACGGCGTCGATGGCGGCGTCACGCCTGGCCTCGTCCCATCCCTCTCGCGCGGCCTCGTCGACGGCCACGACGACACCAAGGGCACCCGCGATGCCGAGCGACGGTGCGCCGCGGACGGCGAGCTCGGCGATCGCCTGGACGAGGTCGGCGGTCGAGCGCACCAGCCGCTGGTCGGCCCGGCCCGGCAGGGCCGTCTGGTCCAGCAGGCGGACCGCCCCGGCCACCTCGTCCCACGCGATGGGCACGAGGTCGCAGGCTGTGCGATCCGGCCGCTGGTCGTTGGTCACGAACACACCCAAGCACATTCCCAGCGACCTCCCAGTGGCTGGTCCTACTCTTGGGGTACGGACCAACGACGGCCCGCGACGGCGGTCGGCACCTCCGACCCACCCCGGAGGACGCGATGCGACCGCCGCCGGACATCGTCAACGGAGGAAGTGTCGTTCCATGGACCTGCTCACAACGCGCGGAAGCATCGTCGTCGGCGTCGACGGCTCCGCCATCAACAACGCCGCTCTGGACTGGGCCGCCCGGCGGGCGTCGACGCGCCGCGTGCCGCTCGTGCTCATCCACGCCTTCTCGGCGGACCTGCCGATGCTGGGGTTCGGGTCGCTGGACAGCGACGACGCCATCCGCACGTCCAGCGAGCGGCTGCTGGCGACGGCTGCCACCCGGGCGCATGCGGTCGACCCGTCGCTCGACGTCGTCACGGCGTGCGTGAGCGGCTTCGCCGCGCCGGCGCTCATCCGCGCCTCGGCCGGGGCGGTGTACACGGTCGTCGGCTCCGTGGGCCACGGCCTGCTCGCCAACCTGTCCCTGGGTGCGGTCACCGGTCAGGTGGCCTCGTACGCCAAGTCCCCGGTCGTCATCGTCGGCCGTGACAACGGGCTGACCACCCCCTACGGTCGGGTGCTCGTCGGCGTCGACGGGTCCTCGAACAGCGTCATCGCGCTGCGCGAGGCCTTCGAGCACGCCGCCTTGCGTGGTGCCCAGCTCGACGTCCTGACGGCCTGGCAGCCACGGGGCCGCAAGGACCCGAGCCTGTCCACCGGCTCCCAGTGGGAACGGTACGTCGAGACGTTCGAAGGCCTGGTGTCCAGCGAGCTGACGAGCGGCGCAGCGGCCCACCCCGAGGTCAAGGTGAACCACGACATCGTGCGAGCCGACCCGCTGCGCACCCTGCTCGAGCGCAGCCGTTCCGCGGACCTGCTGGCGGTCGGCAACCGCGGTGTCGGCGGCTTCGAGGGTCTGCACATCGGCTCGGTCACCCGGGGCCTGATGGGCCACACCCCCTGCCCCCTGCTCATCGCCCGCGCCCCGGAGACGGCCAAGAGCTGAGCGCTCGGGGTGGGCCGGAGCGTCCCGGGACTCCGACTACCCCAGGCGCGAGCGGAGCCACCGGATGTCGGCCGACTGACCGTCGACCCCTCCGGGGGTCTCGCACACCGCCGGCGCACCGGCGGCGCGCACGACGTCGGCCAGCACGTCGGCAGCGATGGACCCTGACCCGACGTTGGCGTGACGGTCGGCCCCGGAGTCGAACTCGTCACGGGAGTCGTTGGCGTGGACCAGGTCGATCCGACCGGTGATCGCACGCACCCGGTCCACGACCGTCGACAGGTCGTTACCGCCTGCGTGGGCGTGACAGGTGTCCAGGCAGAAGCCCACCCGGTCGCTGCCGGAGGCGGACCCGATCGCCTCCCACAACCGGGCGATCGCGCCGATCCGCCGCGCCATGGCATTCTCACCGCCCGCGGTGTTCTCGATGAGCAACGGGACGGGCAGCTCGAGGCCCTCGACGCACTTGCGCCAGTTGTCGAATCCGATGGCGGCGTCCTCGTCCTTGCCGAGGTGGCCCCCGTGGACGACGACGCCCTTGGCGCCGATCCGGGCCGCGGCGAGCACGTGCTGCTGGAGCAGCTTGCGGCCGGGGATCCGGATCCGGTTGTTGGTGGCGGCGACGTTGATCGGGTACGGCGCGTGGACGAACAGCGACACGCCGGCCGCCTCCGCGTCAGCCCTCAGGGCCGCAGCGCCACCGGCATACCGGATGACGGGGCCCTTGTAGCTCTGCGGGTCACCGAGGAAGAACTGGACCACGGTCGTGTCGCGTGCCCGAGCCGCGGCGACCGGGTCCTCCTGCTCGACGTGTGCCCCGATCTGGCTCATCGCACCCCCAGCTGGTCCAGCACGAAGGCCCACTCCCAGGCGATCTCCTCCCAGGCCGCATACCGCCCGCTGCGTCCACCGTGGCCCGCAGCCATCTCGGTGCGCAGCAGGATCGGGGCGCTGGCCGGGTCGCTCGTCACCGTCGCTCGAAGCTGGGCCACCCACTTGGCCGACTCGGTGAAGAAGACCCGTGTGTCGTGCAGCGACGTGGTCGCCAGGATGGCCGGGTAGGGACGGGCAGCGATGTTCTCGTACGGGCTGTAGGCCCTCATCGACGCGTAGATGTCGGGATCGGTCAGCGGGTTGCCCCACTCGTCCCACTCCCCCACGGTCAGCGGCAGGTCGGGCCGAAGGATCGTGGTGAGCGCGTCGACGAAGGGCACCGAGGCGTGCACCACCCTGAACCGGTCCGGCGCGAGGTTGGCGACCGCTCCCATGAGCAGACCGCCGGCCGACCCCCCCTCGGCCGCGAGCCGGTCCGGCGCCGACCAGCCCAGCTCGACGACGCGGTCGGCGCACGCGACGAAGTCGCTGAACGTGGTCGCCTTGCGCGCATAGCGGCCCGCCTCGTACCACGACCGGCCCATCTCGCCACCGCCGCGCACGTGGGCGACCGCGTAGACCACGCCGCGCTCGAGCAGGGAGAGGCGAGCCACCGAGAAGTACGGGTCGCTGGAGATCTCGTAGGCGCCGTATGCCGTGAGCAGGCACGGGTGGGTCCCGTCCGGCGCCGCGTCGGCACCCGCCAGGACGGAGATGGGGATCTCGGCCCCGTCGCTCGCCGTGGCCCACTCGCGCCGCTGGACGTAGGCCGCGGGGTCGTAGCCGCCCCGGACGGGCTGCTGCTTGAGCAGGGTGCGCTGCCCGGTCAGTACGTCGAGGTCGTAGACCGAGCGGGGCGTCACGAACGACTCGTAGCCGATCTGGATGGTCGTCGTGTCGGTCTCGGGGTTGTCACCCAGGCCGACGGTGTACAGCTCCTCGTCGAAGCAGACCTGGTGCGGGGCGGCATAGCCCGTCGAACTTCCCGCGTCGCGGCGCAGGATACGAAGCGCCGTGAGGCCCTGGCTGCGCAGCGACAGGACGGCGAAGTCGTCGAAGGCGTCGGCCCCGAGGAAGCGCTCGCCCGCTGCGGCCGTCGTGATCGGCGCCCACTGGCGGTCGCTCGTCGCCTCCAGCGGCGTCCAGGCCAGGTCGAAGTCCTGGCTGTCCCGGTTGTGGACGACGAGCAGGCGGTCACCGGCCGGCTCGACGTCGTACTCGACACCGTCCCGGCGGGGCGCGACGACCCGGAACTGACCTTCCGGGTCGGCCGCCGACAGGATCCGCACCTCGCTCGTCGTCCGCGAGCCGAGGGTCAGCAGCAGCCAGCGGTCGTCGCGCGAGGCGCCGATGCCGAGCCAGAACCGTTCGTCGTCCTCGCGGTGGACGCGCACGTCGTCGGCGGCCGCGCCGCCGACCCGGTGGCGCCACACCTCGTGCGGCCGCCAGGCATCGTCGAGTCGGGTGTAGAACAGCCAGCGGCCGTCGAGGGAGAACTCGACCCCGTAGCCGACTCCGGTGACCGCGTCGTCGAGCAGGTCACCGCTGGCGATGTCGCGCACGGTGACGTCGAACCGCTCGTCGCCGACGATGTCCACCCCGTAGGCGACCCGGGTGTGGTCGGCGCAGACGGCGAGCGCCCCGACCGAGAAGAAGTCGTGTCCGGCCGCCAGGGCGTTGCCGTCGAGAAGCACCTGCTCCCCCGGGATCGGGGCGGCGCCGTCGAGGTGTGGCCGGACCGAACGGTCGGTGAGCGGCGCCCGGGCGTGCACGGCATACTGCTCGCCCTCGACCGTCCGCGAGTAGTACCACCACGGCCCACTCGCGGCGGGCACCGAGACGTCGGTCTCCTGGACCCGGGCCCTGATCTCGCCGAAGATCGCTCGCCGCAAGGGTTCCAGGCCCGCGGTGACCGCGTCGGCGTAGGCGTTCTCGGCCTCGAGGTGGGCGATGACCTCGGGGTCGTCCTTGGTGCGCAGCCACTCGTAGGCGTCGACGAACCGGTCCCCGTGATGCTCGCGCACCTGCTCCGCGCGCCGCGCCACCGGGGGGATGGTCCCTCGTGCGCCGTCCATCAGCCGGCCAGGCACCGTGGTCCGAGCAGTGCCTTCAGGTCACCGAACAGCGCCTCGCTCGCACTGACCCGGTAGGCGTTGTCGAGGGTCATCAACATCGACCGGCCGGGCCGGGTCAGCCGCAGCCTGACCTCGGTCGAGCCCGGATGCGCGGACAGGACGCCCTTGAGCGCGCTGATCCGCGGCAGCGTGGCCCGGGCCTGCTCCATGACCAGGACGACCGGCCCGCGAGGGCCGTCGCTCGTGTCCGGCAGGGTCATCTCGCTGGCGTAGAGGGCCACCCCGTCGTCGCGACGGCTGACCCGGCCCCGCACCACGACGACGGCGTCCTGGGTGAGCAGACCCGCGACGGTGAGGTAGGTCTTGGGGAAGAAGAACACCTCCAGGGCACCCTCGAGGTCCTCCACCTGCGCCACGGCATACAGGTCGCCCTTCTTGTTGCGCTTGATCGCCAGCCCGGTGACCAGGCCGGCGATGGTGACCTGGGCACCGTCGGCGGGGCCCTCCTCGGACGACACGACGGCGATCGAGTGGTCGGCACGCTTGGCCAGGATGTGCTCGATCCCGAACAGCGGGTGGTCCGAGACGTAGAGACCGAGCATCTCCCGCTCCTGGGCGAGCAGGGTCGCCTTGTCCCACTCCGTCTGCGGCACCGGCGGCAGCCCCATCGCGGCGTCGCCCATCTCGACGTCGTCGTCTCCGAGGCCGCCGAACAGCGAGTCCTGGCCGATGGCCTCCTGCCGCTTGATGCCGACGAAGGCGTCGACGTAGTCCTCGTGGATCCGCACCAGCCCAGCGCGCGGCTCCCCCAGCCCGTCGAAGGCGCCGCCCTTGATGAGCGACTCGATGGTCCGCTTGTTGGCCACGACGGCCGGACACTTGGCCAGGAAGTCCTTGAACGAGGTGAACCGGCCCTTGGTCTCGCGCGCCTCGATGATGGCGCCGACGACGTGCGAGCCGACGTTGCGGATGGCCTCCAGGCCGAACCGGATGTCGGTGCCCACCGCGGCGAACCGGGCGACCGACTCGTTGACGTCGGGCAGCAGGACCTGGATCCCCATCCGCCGGCACTCGCCGAGGTAGAGGGCCGACTTGTCCTTGTCGTCACGGACGCTGGTGAGCAGGGCGGCCATGTACTCGGCCGGGTAGTTGGCCTTGAGGTAGCCGGTCCAGTACGACACCAGCCCGTATGCCGCGGTGTGGGCCTTGTTGAACGCGTAGTCCGAGAACGGGACGAGGACACCCCACAGGGCGGCGATCGAGGCCGCGTTGAACCCTTTGGCCTGCATGCCGGCCTCGAAGTTGACGAACTCGGCGTCCAGCACCTCCTTCTTCTTCTTGCCCATGGCGCGGCGGAGCAGGTCGGCGGTGCCCAAGGTGTAGCCGGCGAGCTTCTGGGCGATCTCCATGACCTGCTCCTGGTAGATCACCAGGCCGTGGGTGGTGCCGAGGATCGGCTCAAGGGCGGCGACCATCTCCGGCTGGAGCTTGCCCTTGAGCTGCGGGTCGAGGGGGACGACCTCCTGGCGGCCGTTCTTGCGCAGCGCGAAGTTGGTGTGCGCGTTGACCCCCATCGGGCCCGGCCGGTAGAGCGCGAGGGCCGCCGAGATGTCCTCGAAGCTGTCCGGCTGCATGAGGCGCAGCAGGGTCCGCATGCCGCCGCCGTCGAGCTGGAACACCCCGAGGGTGTCACCGCGACCGAGCAGCTCGTAGGTGGCCCGGTCGTCGAGGGTCTTGGACAGCTCGTCCAGGTCGATGGTCTCGCCGCGGTTGGCCGCGATGTTGTCGATGGCGTCGTCCAGGATGGTCAGGTTGCGCAGCCCGAGGAAGTCCATCTTGACCAGGCCGAGGTTCTCACAGCTCGGGTAGTCGAACTGGGTGATGATCTGGCCGTCCTGCTCCCGCCGCATGATCGGGATGAGGTCGATGAGCGGCTCGCTGGACATGATGACCCCAGCCGCGTGCACCCCCCACTGTCGCTTGAGGCCCTCCAGGCCCAGCGCCGTCGCGACGATCTCCTTGGTCTGCGGGTCGTCGTCGTGCAGGGCGCGGAACTCGGCGCCGTCGGCATACCGCCCGTGCTCCTTGTCGAAGATCCCGGCGAGCGGGACGCCCTTGCCCATGACGTCGGCCGGCATCGCCTTGGTGAGCTTCTCGCCGACGACGAAGGGATGGCCCATCACCCGGGCGGCGTCCTTGACCGCCTGCTTGGCCTTGATCGTGCCGTACGTGACGATCTGGGCGACCCGCTCCTCGCCGTACTTCTCGGTGACGTAGTGGATCACCTCACCGCGCCGCCGCTCGTCGAAGTCGACGTCGAAGTCGGGCATCGAGGGCCGCTCGGGGTTGAGGAAGCGCTCGAAGATCAGACCGTGCGGGACCGGGTCGAGGTCGGTGATCCGCATGGCGTAGGCGCACATCGACCCCGCGCCCGAACCACGCCCGGGACCGACCCGGATCCCGTTGTCCTTGGCCCAGTTGATGAAGTCGGCGACGACGAGGAAGTAGCCGCCGTAGCCCTTGCCCAGGATGACGTCGGTCTCGTAGGCCGCCTGCCGGGTGGCGTAGTCGGGGACTCCCTGCGGGAACCGCTCCCGCAGGCCGCGCTCGACCTCCTTGACGAACCAGCTGCTCTCGTCCTCTCCCGGCGGGGTGGGGAAGCGTGGCATGTACTGGCCCTCACCCTCGGTGAAGGAGACCTCGCACCGCTCGGCGATGAGCAGGCTGTTGTCGCACGCCTCGGGGAGCTCACGGAACAGGTGCCGCATCTCGGCGGGGGTCTTGAGGTAGAACTCGTCGGCGTCGAACTTGAACCGGGTCGGGTCCATCAGGGTCGACCCGGACTGCACGCACAGCAGGGCCGCGTGGGCCTGGGCGTCGTGGGCGTTGGTGTAGTGCAGGTCGTTGGTGGCCAGCAGGGGCAGGCCGAGGTCCTTGGCGAGCCGGAGCAGCTCCTTGCTGGTCTGCTTCTCGATGGCGATCCCGTGGTCCATGACCTCGGCGTAGAAGTTCTCGGCGCCGAAGATGTCCCGCAGCTCGGCGGCGGCCTCGCGGGCCTGCTGGTACTGGCCCTGACGCAGCCGGGTCTGGACCTCGCCACCGACACAGCCGGTCGTGGCGATCAGCCCCTCGCCGTAGCGGCTGAGCAGGTCGCGGTCGATGCGGGGCTTGAAGTAGTGCCCCTCGAGGGAGGCCAGCGAGCTCATCCGGAACAGGTTGTGCATGCCGGTGTTGTTCCGCGCCAGCAGGGTCATGTGGGTATAGGCGCCGGACCCGCCCACGTCGTCGCGCCCGCCGTCGCCGAAGCTGACCCGGGTCCTGTCCTGCCGCCTGGTCCCTGGGGTGAGGTAGGCCTCGACCCCGATGACCGGCTTGATGCCGTACTTCTTGGCCTTGGACCAGAACTCGTAGGCGCCGAACACGTAGCCGTGGTCGGTCGTCGCGATGGCCGGCATGCCCATCTGCGCGGCCGACCTGAGCAGCTCGTCGATCCGGGCGGCACCATCGAGCATGGAGTACTCGGTGTGCACGTGCAGGTGGACGAAGCTGTCCTTGGCACTGGTCGGGGTGGGGGGCTGGTCTGACATCGTCAGGTGAGTCTAGGGGCCCCTGCCGACGGTCTCGGAGCGGTCCCGGCGTGTCGTCGCGTGTCCCTCCGGACCGACCCCACCGCTCACCTGGTGCCCGGCGGTCGGGTGACCCGGTCCAGCCCTGAACCTCCGTCCCGACGTCGGTCCGCCAGACCTCCTCGTGACCGCTCCTCGTGGCTAGAGCAGGTCCAGGGCCCGCTCGAGGTCGGCGGGGTACGTGCTCGTGAACCGGACGTACGTGCCCGTTCCCGGGTGCTCGAAGCCGAGCCCGACGGCGTGCAGCCACTGCCGCTCGAGACCGACCCGCCTGGCCAGCACCGGGTCGGCGCCGTAGGTCAGGTCGCCGACGCACGGGTGGTGCAGCGCCGAGAAGTGCACCCGGATCTGGTGCGTGCGGCCGGTCTCGAGGTGGATGTCGAGCAGCGACGCGGCGCGGAACGCCTCGAGCACCTCGTAGTGCGTGACCGACGCGCGGCCGCTGTCCATCACCGCGAACTTGTAGTCGTGGCCGGGGTGCCGCCCGATCGGAGCCTCGATGGTGCCGACGACCGGGTCGGGAAGGCCCTGGACGAGCGCATGATAGGTCTTGTCGACGGTCCGGGACCGGAAGGCCTGCTTGAGGCTGCTGTAGGCGTACTCGCTCTTGGCGACGACCATCAGCCCGGACGTCCCGACGTCCAGGCGCGAGACGACCCCCTGACGCTCGCTGGCTCCCGACGTCGAGATCCGGTAGCCGGCGGCGGCCAGACCACCGACGACGGTCGGCCCGGTCCAGCCCACGCTCGGGTGGGCGGCCACCCCGACCGGCTTGTCGACCACGACGATGTCGTCGTCGTCGTGGACGATCCGCATGCCCGGCACCGGCTCGGCGACGACGCGCAGGGCCGGGCTGGTCGGCGCGGCCGGCAGGCTCACCTCGAGCAGGTCACCGGCCCTCACGCGGTGCGACTTCCCGACGGGCTGACCGGCGCTGCGGACCTGGCCGCCGGCAGCCAGATCGGCGGCCTTGGTGCGGGACACCCCGAAGAGCCGGGCCAGGGCGGCATCGACCCGTTCCCCGTCCAGGCCGTCCGGGACCAGGACGGCGCGGTCATCGCTCACGCGTGGTGCTCCGCAGCGTCCTCGGTATGCCGGCCGGCCGGCTGCCCGCTCGCGGGCACACCGCGCAGGGAGAGGATGCCGATCGCCACCGCAGCCCCCACGATGGCGATGTCGGCGACGTTGCCGATGAACAGGCCGAAGTAGTCGATGAAGTCCACGACCTGTCCGCGGCCCGGACCGGGCGCCCGGAAGAACCGGTCGACCAGGTTGCCGAGCGCCCCGCCGAGGATCAGGCCGAGCACCACCGCCCAGGGACGCGAGCCGAGCCGCCGCGCCATGGTGAGGATGACGACCAGGACCACCACGGCGATGATGGTGAGCACCCAGGTCGCCCGGTCCCCGAGGGAGAACGCGGCTCCGGGGTTGCGGATCAGGTTCAGCCGCAGCCATGAACCCGCCAGCGCGACGGGCCGACCCGGGGTCAGACGGTGCAGGGCGAGCGCCTTGGTCAGCTGGTCGGCGGCCAGGGTCGCGAGAGCAACCACGAGGAGCAGAGCCCGCAGCCCACGCCGGGATCCGGGCGGGACATCGGCGGTCGGGGTGGGGCTGCGGTCGCTCAGCGCCGTTCCTGCTTCTTCTTGCAGTCCAGGCAGAGCGTCGCCCTGGGTGCGGCCTGGAGCCGGAGCTTGCCGATCGGTTTGGCGCACGACTCGCACAGGCCGTAGCTGCCGTCGGCGATCCGCTCCAGGGCGTGCTCGTTCTGCAGGAACATCTCGCGCGCGTTGGCCGCGACGGACATCTCCTGCTCACGCTCGTAGGTCTTGGTGCCCGCATCGGCCTGGTCGTCGCCCGCCCCGTCACCGGAGTCCCGCATCAGGCCGACGAGCTCGGTCTCGGCCTGCTGGATCTCGTTGCGCAGGCGGTCCATGTCGGACTCGATCTCGCCCTTGACGGCCTTGAGCTCGGCGGCCGTCCACGGCTTCTCGTCCTCGCGCACCGGCAGGGAGACCCGTGCCGCGACGCGGGCGGAGGTCTTCGACGCCGGCGCCGTCCTGGTCGCTGCCGTCCTGGTCGCTGCCGTCCTGGTCGCTGCCGGGGCAGCCTTGGTCGCTGCCGACTTGGTTGCAGCAGCCTTGGATGCCTTGACGGGAGCAGCCTTGGCCGCCTTCGCGGGGGCGACTCTGCCGGCCCTGGCCGGGGCGGGCTCGGTCACCGTGGACTCCGTGGATCCCGTCGTGCGCCGGGTAGACGCCGCTTGCTGTCCCGCCATGACCGTCCCTTGTCCTCGACTGCGTCCAGACCGCCCT
>JAICMC010000060.1 GCA_025929465.1 Nostocoides sp. | reverse complement strand
TCACCGAGGTCGTCACCGGCATCGACCTCGTCAAGAGCCAGATCCTCGTCGCCCAGGGCCACAAGCTGCACGACGCACCCCTGAGCATCCCGGTGCAGGAGAAGATCGACACCCGCGGGTACGCGATCCAGTGCCGGATCACGACCGAGGACCCGGCCAACGAGTTCCGGCCGGACACCGGACGGATCACCGTCTACCGGTCGGCGGGTGGCAGCGGCGTCCGCCTCGACGGCGGCACGATCTTCGTCGGTGCCGAGGTGAGCGCGCACTTCGACTCGATGCTCGTCAAGCTGACCTGTCGTGGGCGCGACTTCCCCAGCGCCGTCCGCCGGGCCCGACGGGCGCTGGCCGAGTTCCGGGTGCGCGGCGTGACGACGAACATCCCCTTCCTCCAGGCCGTCCTGGACCAGCCCGACTTCCGGGCCGGGCGGGTGACGACGTCCTTCATCGAGGACCATCCCGAGCTGCGCAACCAGCGCACGCCCGCCGACCGCGGGACCAAGATCCTCACCTACCTGGCTGACGTCACGGTCAACCAGCCCAACGGCCGCTCGACGACCCACGTCTCCCCCCGGAGCAAGCTGCCCGCCGCGGACCTCGACGCACCGCCCCCGGCCGGGGCGCGTGAGCGTCTGCAGCGGCTCGGCCCGGACGGCTTCGCCCACGAGCTGCGTGCCCAGACCGAAGTCGCCGTCACCGACACGACGTTCCGCGACGCCCACCAGAGCCTGCTCGCCACGCGGGTCCGCACTCGCGACCTGCTCCACGTCGCGCCCTACGTCGCCCGGCTCACCCCGCAGCTGCTCAGCGTCGAGGCCTGGGGAGGCGCAACCTACGACGTGGCCCTGCGCTTCCTCTCCGAGGATCCCTGGGAGCGGCTCACCGCGCTGCGCGCCGCCATGCCCAACCTGCCGATCCAGATGCTCCTGCGCGGGCGCAACACGGTCGGCTACACGCCCTACCCGACCAAGGTCACCGACGTCTTCGTCCATGAGGCGGCCCGCTCCGGCGTCGACATCTTCCGGATCTTCGACGCCCTCAACGACGTCGGCCAGATGCGCCCGGCCATCGAGGCCGTGCGCGACACCGGCACGGCCGTCGCGGAGGTCGCGCTCTGCTACACCGGCGACCTCACCAGCCCCGGCGAACGGCTCTACACCCTGGACTACTACCTGCGGCTCGCCGAGCAGGTCGTCGAGGCCGGCGCCCATGTCATCGCCATCAAGGACATGGCCGGTCTGCTCCGCGCACCCGCCGCCCGCACCCTCGTGACCGCTCTGCGCGAGCGCTTCGACCAACCGGTCCACCTGCACACGCACGACACCGCGGGGGGCCAGCTCGGCACCCTGCTGGCGGCGATCGACGCCGGCGTCGACGCGGTGGACGCCGCCAGCGCGGCGATGTCGGGAACGACCAGCCAGCCGTCGCTGTCGGCGCTCGTCGCCGCGACCGACGGCAGCGGGCGTGAGACCGGACTGGACCTTGCCGCCGTGTGCAGCCTGGAGCCGTACTGGGAGGCGGTCCGCGCGGTGTACCACCCGTTCGAGTCCGGCCTGCCCTCACCGACGGGCCGGGTCTACCGCCACGAGATCCCCGGCGGGCAGCTGTCCAACCTGCGCCAACAGGCCATCGCCCTCGGCCTCGGCGAGCGGTTCGAGCAGGTCGAGGACATGTATGCCGCGGCCAACGACATCCTGGGCAACATCGTCAAGGTCACCCCTACCAGCAAGGTCGTCGGCGACCTGGCTCTGGCCCTCGTCGGCGCCAAGGCCGACCCCGCGGCATTCGAGGCGGACCCCACGGCATACGACATCCCGGACTCGGTCATCGGCTTCCTCGGCGGCGAGCTCGGCGACCCACCCGGCGGCTGGCCCGAGCCATTCCGCACCAAGGCGCTCCAGGGCCGCACGGCTCGGCCGCGCCTGACCGAGCTGACCGCGGAGGAGGAGGCCGCCCTCGCGCGCGACCCGCGACCCACGCTCAACGCCCTCCTCTTCCCCGGGCCGGCCAGGGCGTTCGCCGCCGCCCGCGAGGCCTGGGGCGACCTCGCGGTGCTCAGCACCAAGGAGTTCCTCCACGGCCTCGACGTCGGCAGCGAGCACGAGGTCGAGCTCGAGCCCGGCAAGACCCTCATCCTGGGTCTTCAGTCGGTCTCCGAGCCGGACGAGCGCGGCTTCCGCACCGTCATGTGCACGGTCAACGGCCAGCTGCGGCCCGTCCAGATCCGTGACACGAGCATCACGGTCGACACCAGGGCCGCCGAACGCGCCGACCCGGCGAACCCCGGGCACGTCGCGGCGCCCTTCGCCGGGGTCGTCACCCTCGGCGTGGGCGAGGGTGCGCAGATCGAGGCCGGAGCGGTCGTGGCCACCATCGAGGCGATGAAGATGGAGGCCAACATCACCTCATCCACCGCAGGGACCGTCCAGCGGCTCGCCGTGACCGGCACCCAGCAGGTCGAGGGCGGCGACCTGCTCCTCGTCGTCGCCTGACCGCCCGCGGTCGTCCGCCGCGGGTTAAGGTGAAGGCGCAGGAGTCAAGAAGTGGCTCGTGCGGATCGGTATCCGAACCCACGAGAGGTGCAGCACATGGGACTGTCCGACAAGATGAGCAACGCCAAGGACGACATGGTCGGCAAGGCCAAGGAGGCCACCGGCAAGGCCACCGACAACGAGAGCATGGAGGCCGAGGGCGACCTCGACCAGCGTGAGGCCTCGGTCAAGCAGGCCGGCGAGAAGGTCAAGGACGTCGTCAAGGACTGACCACCGACCCCCTCCCCCGAGTCCCGGAGTCATCGGGTACTCGAGGTAGCGCCTTTCTGCACCCGAGTCGTCTTCTCGGGTGCAGAAGGCATTTCCGGGGTATGCCGGGGCATGCGGGGGTATGCCGGCCAGCGGCCGGTGGGACCGGGGCCGCGCTACCAGGAGCCGCCCGAGCTGCCGCCGCCGCCACCGCCGGAGAACCCGCCACCGCTGGAGAAGCCGCTCATCCCGGACGAGCCGGGCGTGGAGACGAAGGTCCCGGCGGCCGTCGTGGAGAAGTCGTCCATGCTCGAGGCCAGTCCGCCGAACCCCCAGCTGGAGTCCCAGGGCCCGACGTACCACAGCGGCGCGCCGATCTGGTGGCCGGCGGCCTGGGCAGCCGAGGCGACCTCCTGGAACACCGTGGCCCACCGCTCCGCGACCCCGAACACGATGGCATACGGGAGGTAGCGGGAGAAGACGTCCTGGGCCTCCTCCCACGTGATCTGACCCGCCTCGGCGGTCCTGAGGTACTCCTCGAAGCCCCGGGACTGGACGAGCACGGCCGTGCCGTCGGCGGTACGGGCCGCCATCCGGGCGCCGAGCAGCCGGACGATGAGCCCGGTGAGGACCAGCCCTATCCCGAGCGGCCAGACCCGGACACCGTCGGTGCCGAACCTGCTGGCGAGGGCGCCGCCCAGCCAGAACGTGCCCACGGCGCCGAGCACCATGAGCACCGTGCCGAAGCCGACCCACCCCGAACGCTGCGACTGCGGCGAGCGCCGGAACCAGCCGCGCGAGACGACCTCGTCGTACATCGCCGCCTGCACGGTCTTCAGCGTGGACGCGAACCGGTTCTTCAGCGAGGAGAGGGTCACCTCCTCGCCGGTGGCGAACACCCCGTCGAGCAAGGCCTGCTCGTATGCCGCGAGAGCCGGTCCCGTCGTAGGGCCGGACAGCCGCCGAAGGACCCAGTCGTCCTTGCCGAACAAGCCCTCGCCGTCGACCTTCTCCAGCGTGAGGTAGCCCCGGACGGCCAGGTCGATGAGGGTGCCGGTCACGTCGACGACATGGGCGGTCTCGTCGATGACGGTGCCGACCATACCCGGCTGGACACCAGGCGGCGGGTTGAACTGCACGGCCGCGGTGGGCGCCCGGGTGGTGCGCACCACCGGTGTCGCCGACTGCCCGAGCCCAGGCGCCAGACCCGGTGTGAGACCGGCATACATCTCGTCGCGACCACGCTGCCAGACCAGGGCGCCCATCCCCGCGAGGGCGAGCAGCGGCAGCAGTCCGCCGAGTCCGAGGGCCAGCTGGGACACGAGCGAGGCGGTGCGCGGGGACAGCGAGCCGGCGCTGGTCGAGCCGGTCGAGCCCTTGCGCAGGTCGGGTGTGAGGTCGCCGAAGGCGGTGCGCGGGAAGGAGGCCAGCACGCTCATCCCCTGGCCCGGCTGGACGAGGGGCGCGGAGAACCGCGGGGTCGCGCCGCCGGTCGCGTCGCAGGGGTCGGTGGACCCGCGCTCACCGTAGAAGCAGGCCACCTTGGTGCTCGCGGCCGGCGCCGTCAGGGATGCGGTCACGTTGCGGTAGGTGTCGTAGTTCGACGTGCCCACGGTGTTCCAGTAGAACTCGGCCGTGCCGTCGCCGATGTCGTTGACGTAGTGGTCGAGGTGGAACCTGACGACGTACTGCTGGCTGCCTGACACCGTCTCGGACGGGCTGCCGATGCGGACCCGCTTGTAGGCGCCGAAGTCGGTCACCGAGATGTCGGTCGGGGCGCCGGTCGGTGAGCTGACCGAGACGTCGCTGAGGGAGTAGTACCGGTACTCGTCCTCGCGGTTCTGGTAGCCGACCCGGACCTGGATGTTGCGGTCGATCCCGTGTCGGGCTTCACCGCTCGGGAACTGCCAGGTGAGGTTCTGGGTGATGTCGACCGACCCGTCGTCGTGGAGGACGTACTGCTCGTCGAACGCGGTCGCCAGGTCGTCGCTCGCCAGCACGAAGCCGGTCGCCTCGCCGGCCACGCTGCTCGGGGATGCCGGGTGGGCGGCATACGCGACCGACCCGCCCAGACCGAGGCAGAGGAGCAGCAGGGCGAGGACCGCCAGCGGCCGCCTCACTCGCGGCCTCGGTGGGACAGGGCGCGCTGGGTCTCGCGCTCGTCCTGCCGTTCGCGCAGGGCGTGCCGCTTGTCGTAGGACTTCTTGCCCTTGGCGATGCCGATCTCGACCTTGGCCCGGCCGTCCTTGAAGTACAGGGCCAGCGGGACGACCGTGTGCCCGCTCTCGCGGGTCTTGATCGCGATGCGGTGCAGCTCCTGGCGGTGCAGCAGCAGCTTGCGCCGCCGGCGGGGGGTGTGGTTGGTCCAGGTGCCCTGGACGTACTCGGGGATGTGGACGCCCTCGAGCCACAGCTCGTCGCCGTTGAACGTCGCGTAGCCGTCGACCAGGCTGGCCCGCCCCATCCGGAGGGACTTGACCTCGGTGCCCATCAGGGCGATGCCCGCCTCGAAGGTCTCCTCGATGAGGTAGTCGTGGCGGGCCTTGCGGTTGGACGCGACGACCTTGCGCCCCTGCTCCTTGGCCATGGCGCAACCTTACTTGGGCCACCCCAGCGGGTTTTCGGTATGCCGCGCTCCCGGCAAGCCTGCGTCGGCTACAGCCACGTGCGGGTGGACCCGAGGCAGGGGCTCGACGAGCTGCCGAGTCAGAGCCACGTGCGGGTGGGCCCACGCAAGCGGTTGAAGGAGCTTGCGACTACAACCACGTGCGGGTGGGCCCACGCAGGCCGTTGAAGGAGCTTGCGACTACAACCACGTGCGGGTGGGCCCACGCAAGCGGTTGAAGGAGCTTGCGACTACAACCACTTGCGGGGATTGACGAACCTGCCGTTCTCGAGGGTCTCGAAGTGCAGGTGGCATCCGGTGGACATCCCGGTGGTGCCCTCATAGCCGATCAGCTGGCCGCGGGAGACGTGGCCGCCGAACCGCACGATCCGGACCATGTGGTTGTAGGTGGTGGCCAGGTCGACCCCGCTGACCAGTCCGTGGTCGATGACCACCCGGTTCCCGTAGCCGCCGGCCCGGCCCGCCGAGATGATCGTCCCCGGCCCGGCGGCGTAGACGGGTGTGCCGCACGCGCCGCCGAAGTCGAGCCCGGTGTGCATCCGCCAGATGTGCAGGATGGGGTGGAAGCGGATGCCGTACTCGGAGGTGATCGGCTGGCCGAGCTCGGCGGCGCTGAGGAACCCGCCTGCGCCGACCGTGCCGCGGGTGCGCGCCTTGGCGGCCGCGATCCGGGCCAGCCGGGCCCGTTCGGCGAGGACGGCCTTGAGGTGGTCAGACTCCGCCTGCATCGAGCGCAGCTGCTTCAGCTCCTCGGCCCTGCGGGTGGCCAGGCTGGCCGTCTGGCTGGTCTGCTGGGCGGCCAGGGAGTCCAGCGCCGCCTTGGCCGATGCGGCCGCGTCGCGGGCCTCGGTGGCGGTGGCGAGCGCCCCCTCGGCTGCCGCCTTGGCGCGCGCGGAGTCAGCGCGGAGGGCGGACAGGTGCGCCTCCTGGGCGAGCTGGACGGCCTCGGCCGTGGACAGGTCCCCCATGGTCCGCTTCTGCACGTCCAGGTAGGTCCCCATCATCGAGATCCGGTCGGCGAAGTCGCTCGGGGAGGTGGCGGACATGGCGACCGAGAGCTGCCCCAGCCCCTGGTCCTGGTAGATCTGCGCCGCGAACGCGGCGACCTGGGCCCGGGCGCCGTCGATGCTCCCGCGGGTGCTCCTCAGCTCGAGCTCGGCCTTGGCCTGGTTGGCGCGGGCGACGGCGAGCTCGGCTGCGGCCTCCTCGTTGCGGGTGTCGGCCGAGGCGACGGCGCCCTGGGCTCCGGCGAGGGCGGCCCGCGCGCCGGGCAGCTTGGCGTTGGTGGCGTCCAGGGCTGCCGCCGCCGCGGCCAGGCTCTGGGAGGTGTCGTCCAGATCACCCTTGAGCTGGCTGATCCTCTTGTCGACGATGGCCTTGCGCTGGGTGTCCGGTTCGGTCCTGGCGACCGCCGCGGACACCCCGAGCGCGGGGCCGACGGCGAGGCCGAGCACGCACGCGAGCACCGCGGCATACGTCGTGGGTCGGCGTCGACGCGGGCGGGCGAGGTCGGGAGCAACAGTCACCATTGGCACCATTGGTAACAGAAATGACGGTCCGGTGGGGGGATATCGCCCTCCACCCGCTGGGACGGGTCATCCTCGGTCGTCAGACCCGCAGATACCGCCACAGGGTGAGCATCGAGGTCGACACCGCCACGACCACCACCACGAGCACGAGCCACGGGGCCACCAGCCACACGTCGGAGTCCCCGATCAGGCCACGGTCGAAGAACATCTTGGACAGCAACCGGTTGAACAGCAGGTGTGTCGTCGCGAACAGCATGCCGACGGCCAGCAGCGCCCCGATCAGACCGGACAGCAGCGTCTCGACGATGAACGGTGTCCGGATGGTGAAGTTGGACGCCCCGACGAGCCGCATGATGCCGATCTCACGGCGTCGAGCGAACGCGACTTGTCGGACGGTCGTCATGATGAGCAGCGCGGCGCAGGCGACCATGAGCAACGCCATGAAGACGGCGAAGCCGGTGATGAAGTTGATCACCCGCAGGAACGGCTTGAGCACCTTCTCCTGGTCCTGGACCGAGGCCACTCCCGGTGCTCCGTCGAACGCGCTGGTCACCACCTGGAACTTGGAGGGGTCCTTCAGCTGGACCCGGTAGCTGTCCGGGATGTCGCCGACCTTGAGCGCGTTGCTGGCGACCGGGCTGTTGCGGAACTGCTCCTTGAACCGGGCGAAGGCCTGTTCCTGGGACTCGTAGTAGACGGCCTTGACCTCGGGCATCTTGTCCAGCTGGGCCTTGATCGTCGACTTCTGCTGGGCCGAGGCGGCCTGGCTTGCGCAGTTGGGCTGGGTCGCGTCGCTGTTGCACAGGTAGATGGAGACCTGCACGCGGTCGTACCAGTAGCCCTTCCAGGTGTCGGCCTGCCGTTGGGCGAGCATGCCCAGCCCGAGCAGGTACATCGACACCATGGTGACGAGGATGACCGAGATGGCCATCGACATGTTGCGGCGCAGCCCGTTCCAGACCTCGCCCATCATGAACGAGGCCTTCATGCGCCCTCCCCCCCGCCCTCGCGGCCTGCGCGGCGAGGCCTGGCCCCCGTATGCCGTCCGTCGTTGGGGTCGTAGGAGCCCTCAGCCTCGTCGCGGACGACGACCCCGTCGGAGAGCTCGACGACCCGGCAGCGCATGTCGTTGACGATGTCGTCGTCGTGGGTGGCCATCACGATCGTCGTACCCGTGCGGTTGATCCGGTCCAGGAGGTGGACGATGTCCAGGGAGATGGCCGGGTCCAGGTTCCCGGTCGGCTCGTCGCAGAGCAGGATCGAGGGGTGGTTGACGACGGCGCGGGCGATGGCGACGCGCTGCTGCTCGCCACCGGAGAGCTCGTGCGGCAGCCGCTTGCCCTTGCCGTCCAGGCCGACCAGCTCGAGGGTCTCTGGGACGACCTGCCTGATGTAGTGGCTGGACTTGCCGAGCACCTGCAGGGCGAACGCGACGTTCTGGCTCACCGTCTTGTTGGTGAGCAGCCGGAAGTCCTGGAAGACCGTCCCGATCTCGCGCCGCAGCCGCGGCACCTTGCGCATCGGCATCTCGCCGAGGTTCTGCCCGGCGACGAGGACCGCGCCGCTGCTGGCCTGCTCCTCGCGCAGGGCGAGGCGGAGCATCGTGGACTTGCCCGACCCGGACGGGCCGACGATGAAGACGAACTCGCCGCGGTCGATGTTGACCGACACGTCGGACAGGGCCGGACGGGTCGATCGAGGATAGGTCTTGGTGACGTGGTCGAAGCGGATCATGCGCGCTCGTGGGCCTCGCAGCATCGGGGGCAGGACGGAATCCGGTTCGGCCCGGACGGCCTCCACCCTAGGCGCAGCCGCAGTGGATGCCGGTCAGGCAGGGCCGCGCGTCAGGCTCCGGACCCTTCGGCCGGGGGACGGGAGGGTCAGTCCTCGGCCTTGCGCTGGGCGATCTGCCAGCGGATGCCGGCCTCGAGGAACCCGTCGATGTCGCCGTCGAACACGGCGGTGGGGTTGCCCGTCTCGAAGTCGGTCCGCAGGTCCTTGACCATCTGGTAGGGGTTGAGCACGTAGGAGCGCATCTGGTCGCCCCAGCTGGCCTTGACGTCGCCGGCCATCTCCTTGCGGGTGGCGGCCTCCTCGGCCTTCTTCATCAACAGCAGGCGGGAGGACAGCACGCGCAGCGCGGCCGCGCGGTTCTGGATCTGGGACTTCTCGTTCTGCATCGAGACGACGATGCCGGTCGGCAGGTGGGTCATCCGGACCGCCGAGTCGGTCGTGTTGACCGACTGACCGCCGGGGCCGCTGGAGCGGAAGACGTCGACCTTGATCTCGTTGTCGGGGATCTCGATGGAGTCGGTCTGCTCGATGAGCGGGATCACCTCGACGGCCGCGAAGGAGGTCTGCCGGCGGCCCTGGTTGTCGAACGGGCTGATCCGCACGAGGCGGTGGGTGCCGCCCTCGACCGAGAGGTTGCCGAACGCGTAGGGCACGTTGACCTCGAAGGTGGCGGACTTGAGCCCGGCCTCCTCGGCGTACGAGGTGTCCATCACCTTGGTGGGGTAGCCGTGCCGCTCGGCCCAGCGCAGGTACATCCGCAGGAGCATCTCGGCGAAGTCGGCGGCATCGACCCCGCCGGCGCCTGAGCGGATGGTGACGACGGCCGCACGCTGGTCGAACTCGCCGGCAAGCAGGGTGCGGATCTCGAGGTCCCCCACCGCCTTCCTCACCGACGCCAGCTCGGTCTCGGCCTCGGCCATGGTGGCCGCGTCGCCCCCGTCCTCGGTGCCCATCTCGACGAGGGTCTCCAGGTCGTCGATCCGGGCGTCCATGTCGACGACCCGGTCGTAGTCGGTCTTGGCCCGGGACAGTGCCGAGGTGACGCCCTGCGCCTTGTCGGGGTCGTCCCACAGGTTCGGCACGCTGGCCTGGGCCTCGAGGTCGTCGATCCTCGCCTTGAGCGTCGTCAGGTCGGTGACCTCGCGCACGGTCGTCATCGTCGCGCGGAGGTCCTTGATTTCCTGGGTGAAGTCGACAGCCACGAGGGTCAAGCCTACGTGCCCCGTATGCCGCCCGCCCGTCACGGTGTCGCGGTCACCCGGGCACCGGGCAGCCGCCGGTCCACTCCGATGGCCCCCCGCGGTGAGGGCGAGGAGCAGCACGGCGACCAGAAGGCAGTTGACCAGGACCGTGCCGTAGCCGTGGGTCCCCATGTCGAGGAAGGGGTAGGGGTACCAGCCGGTGATGCCGCCGCGGACCAGGGTGAGCCCGAGCCAGCCGAGCGGGTAGATGAGCGACGGCAGGAGGAGCGACCGGTCGGCCGCACCCCGCGGCCCGAAGGCGAGCCAGCCGACGACGGCCAGCAGCGGGACGACGACGTGGAGCAGCTTGTCGGCGGCGTAGTCGGTGCCGTGCAGGTGCAGGAGGGGCCGCAGGAAGAGCCAGTGGACGAGCCCGGTGACGGCGATGCCGACAACGGCGTCCAGCCGCAGCACCCGCCAGAGCCGGCTCGTCGTCGGGCGCCCGAGCGCCAGCGGGGTGGTGGTGAGGGCCACGAGCAGGTTGCTGAGGATGGTGAAGTAGGAGACGAACCGGGCCAGCCTGGTGGCCAGCGGGGGGACCGCCGTCTCCTCCAGGACGTGGCCGCCCCGGACGATGAGCACGAGCTGGAAGATGACCGCGAACCAGGTCACCACGGCGGTCAGCAGGTGCCACCCTCGAGGTGCTGGGGCTGCCGTGGACCGCTGGGCTGCGCTGAGCTCCGTCACGAGGACGATTGCCCGGCCCCTCGGCAGAAAGCACCCGTGACACGAGGGTTCGCCGGGTCTAGATTTCCTGTCGGCAGAAACCCTGCCCACCCGACACAGCCAACCACTGGCCGGGGTCCACCGCACCCGGCCTGAGCGTCGGGCGGGAGGAGATCTGGTGTCATCGAAGTCCATCCCCCAACACCGTCGCAGTGGACGAGCCCGTCTCGTCACCTCCAGGCGCGTCACCGCAGCGGCCGCCGGCGGCCTGCTGGCGTTGGTCGCATCCGTGGCCGCAGGCGGAGGTGGTGCTCCCGCCGCCCATGCCTCGACGACGGCCCGCGTCCATCCCTTCTCGGCCGGCCACGTGCTGGCCACGTCGGCGGTGGCCCCGCTGCCGACGTCCCAGTGCGAGGCGCAGATCGGCATCGCGTGCTACGGCCCGACCCAGCTGCGCACGGCATACGACACCGCGCCCCTGTACGCGGCCGGGATCACCGGCGTCGGACGGACGATCCTCATCGTCGACTCCTTCGGGTCGCCCACCATCCAGCACGACCTGGAGACGTTCGACGCCCAGTACGGCATCCCCGACACGACGGTGGAGGTCGTCAAGTACGGCAACGTGCCGCCCTTCGACCCGAACGACTCGACGATGCGCGGCTGGGCGACGGAGACCACGCTCGACGTGGAGTACGCCCACGCGATGGCCCCGGGTGCCCACATCATCCTCGCCGAGACACCTGTCGCCGAGACCGAGGGCGTCACCGGCCTGCCGGAGATGATGAACGTCGAGAAGCAGCTCATCGACACCGGCCGGGTCGACGTCGTCACCCAGAGCTTCGGCGCCACCGAGAACACCTTCCCCGGCGTCGACCAGGGCAACGGGCAGAGCATCGAGAACCTCCGGTACGCCTTCAAGGACGCCCTGCTGCATGGCACGACCGTGCTCGCCAGCTCCGGCGACGACGGCGCCACCGACGCCGAGTCCGACGGCACGACCCTGTACGACCACCCGGTGAACTCCTGGCCGTCCAGCGACCCGCTCGTCACGAGCGTCGGCGGCACCCAGCTGCACCTGAACGACTCCGGAGCGCGGGTGTCCCCGGACGTCGTGTGGAACGACGGCTACGGCGCCGGTGGCGGCGGACTGTCCCAGGTCTTCAGCCGCCCGATCTACCAGATCGGCGTGCGCAACGTCGTCGGGAGCCACCGCGGCACACCGGACATCTCGATGTCCGCGGCCGTGAACGGCGGGGTCTGGGTCTACTTCAGCTTCTTGGGTACGGCCTCGCCATGGCACATCGTCGGCGGCACGAGTGAGGCCTCGCCGATCTTCTCCGGCGTGGTCGCGCTCGCCGACCAGGCGGCCGGTCACCGGATGGGGCTGCTCAACGCACCGCTGTACCTCGACGGCGCGTTGCAGCGCGTCCTCGGCGCTCGGACCGGACTGGTCGACGTGACCTCCGGCGACAACTCGTTCGCCGGTGTCACCGGCTACCCGGCACGGACCGGCTACGACCTGTCCTCCGGGTGGGGCACCGTCGACGTCGCCAAGTTCGTCAAGGCACTCGCCCCGGGGCTGCGCCTGTAGCGGCACGGTCGCCTGCGGAGCACACCCGCCCACCGTCGTCGCGCAGGCGGCGACGGTGGGAACTGCCGGCGCCTTGCAAGGTTGCTGCGGCTGCTCTAGCAGTGCAGGCGAACGCCATCGGCAACCTGGTCACCGGCCTCCTGCAGGCGCCCAACCCTGACCTCTGGACCTGACCGGGCGGCGCGTTGCTATGGAAGCGGGTCCAGACCCGCGCGGGCACGGGACTCGGCGTGGATGGTGACCGACCCGCCGAGCGCGGACAGCAGGCCCCCGACGAGCGGCAGGCGTGCCACGCAGCTCATCCGCACGACGGCGGTCCGCCCGTCCGGCGACCCGGTCCCGGCGGAGACCGTCCACGAGACCATCTCGCGCGGCCGCTGCGTGCGGGCGACGTATGCCGCGGCCGTCTCGGCGACCGTCCGGCCGGCGATGGGGACGGTGTCGCCGACCCCGCGTGTGTAGGCCCCCTCGTCGATGGCGTCCGCCGCGTCCAGGGCCGCCGCATCCGAGACGTCGTAGAGCTGGATCCGGGCGACCTGGGCGCTGGTGACCGCGATGCCGCCCACGATGAGCGAGACGAGGATGACGGCGAACCCGAGGATGAGTGGAGTGATCATGCCGGACTCCGCGCGCGGGCGCGGCGGGCTCACGGCGACCCGCGGAACCGGTCGACCGTCGAGACGTGGGTGGCGCTCACCGGGATCTCGAGCGGGATGACCTGCCGGGCGAAGGAGGGGATGAGCGGCAGTGGGACGACGACCCGGGCCGTGGCCGAGATCCGTCCCTCGGGGCGCAGGCACGGGCTGCCGTCGCACGTGATGGTGAGGGTCTGGCCGCTGGCGAACCCCTGGTCGGTGATGGCCAGGGCGGCGGCCGCCCGGGCCCGACCCGCCGCGTCGGCCCCCGAAACCGAGCTGACGTAGGCCCGGCCGGCCTCGCGCGCCGCGACGCTCACGGCATACGTGCCCGCCTGGATCCGCGCCATGAACAGGACGAGGTAGACGAGCGGGATGAGCAGGACGACGCCGAGCACGATGAACTCGACGACGGCCGAGCCCGACTCCCTGTGTCGTTCGGCGCTCACTGGTCCTCCTCGAAGGCTCGTCCGGTCACGTCCAGGCCGTCCGAGGGACCGAAGAAGGCGATGACCGGCAGCGGGGCCCGGACGTGGACGGCCAGCACCTGGACCCCCTCCACGGTCTCGACCTGCGCACTCACCTCGGCGGCGTACCCCGAGGACAGCGAGGTCGTGATGAGCGAGCGGGCGCGGGTCACGGCGTCGCTGGGCGAGGCCCCCGACCGGGCACCGGCACGCGCGCCTTCCGCCGCGCAGAACGTGAGGGTGTTCCGCACGTGCAGAGCCAGACCCAGCTGGAGGACGGCGACGAAGAGCAAGGACAGCAGACCCGAGACCAGGACGAAGTCGGCGACGGCGGCGCCGCTCTCGAGGTCCGAGCGCGCCGTCCGCGCGTCAGGGCCCCTGGACCGAGCTGAGGGCACGGGTGAACAGCGTCTGCAGCTGGTCGCTGGCCACAGCCCAGAGCACCGTGACAAGTCCCGCGGTCATCAGGGTGACGAGCACCCAGCCGGGAACGTCTCCGCGCTCCGCAGGCGTCCGGCGAGCCAGCGTCCGCTGCGCGGCGAGCTGAGTTCGCACGGTGATCCGTGTCAACGTGTCGGTCATGGTCGTTCCTTTCGGTGGCGTGACGCCGGGTCACAGGGAGAACTGGAGGAAGGTGAATCCGGGAAACACGGCGAAGAGCACCGTGACCGGAAGGATGAGGAAGACGACCGGGATCATCATGGTGATCTCCTTCTTGCCGCCGGCCTCCATGAGCAGACGTCGGCCGTCCTCTCGGACGTCCTGGGCCTGTGCCCGCAGCACCTCGGCCAGGGGCGTCCCTCGTTCGAC
>JAICMC010000143.1 GCA_025929465.1 Nostocoides sp. | reverse complement strand
CGGGTCCAGCCGCAGGGTGACCGCGCCGTTGGAGGACACGGCGTACCCGGCCACCAGTGCGAGCCGGTCCAGGATGGGCACGGTGGCCACGACCGAGCGCCCGGTGGAGACGACGACGTGGTGGCCGGCGGCCACCACCTCGGTGACGGCCGCGCGGACACCCTCGCTGAGGAAGCCGTCGTGGTGGATGGTCGTCCCGTCGACGTCGAGCGCGACGAGGTGGGGCGGAACCGGCATGCGCGGAACGCTATCGGTCCGGTATGCCGGGGCCGCACCTGCCCGCTACTCGGCGGCGGCCAGGGCCTGCCGGACCGACAGCCGGCCACGGGTCTGCAGGAGCGCCCGTCGGTAGACCTTCTCGCCGAACACGATGGTGGCGAAGGCGAAGCCGAGCAGGCCGGCCAGCGCGACGACCGGCTGCCACCACGGGATGCCCCCGTCGAGCATCCGGATCGGCATCATCACGGCCGAGAACGGCGGGATGAAGGACCCGATCGTCTCCAGCGTGCCGGACGCGAAGGCCGATCCGAAGAACACGGCCAGCACCAGCATGGTCAGCGGCATGGAGGTGGACTGGACGTCCTCGGTGCGGGACGCCAGGGCGCCTGCCACGGCATACAGGCAGGCGATGGCAAGGAACCCGACGGCGAAGAAGAGGACGAACCACAGGACCGGTCCGGTGACCGAGGGCAGCAGCCGGCCGATCGGGGTGAAGCTGATGCCGACGAGCGCGATCGCCGCGTAGGCGGCCATCTGGACGAAGGCGATGAGCGCGTTGCCGAGGACCTTGCCGATGAGCAGCTGGCGCACCGGGATCGCGCTGGCGATGATCTCCACGATCCGCGACTGCTTCTCCTCCACGACCGAGTTGGCCAGGGTGATCCCGAACATGAGGACGGCGATGTAGAAGAGGAACGCCATGCCGAAGCCGATCCCCTTGTTGAGGTTGGAGCGCTCGGGATCGCCGACCAGCTGGTCCGTGGTGAGGGCGGCGCCCTTCTCCAGGGCGGCCACCGTCGCGCCCACGGCGGTGGCGTTCGCGGTGAGCGCGCTCGTGCGGACCACGTCGGCTGCGGTCGACGTCAGCACCGCCGGGACCCCGGTCCGGCCGGTGAGGACCCAGCCGCTCGGCTCGTGGTGCAGCCAGGCGTCGGCGCTGCCGTCGTCGACTGCGGCGCGGGCGGCGGCGGCGTCGGCTGCCCCGGTCACCGTGACCCGTACCAAGTCGTCGGCCTTGGCGGCCGCGGTCGCCACCTGCGCGGCGAGCGGGTGGGCGTCGGCGGTCGCGACGACGTCGTAGGTCTTGGTCCGCTGGCCCAGGTAGCCCTGGATCCCGATGATCCCGGTGAGGATGAGCATGGTGAGCAGGGTGCCGGCGAGGAAGGACTTGTCGGTGACCTTGGCGAGGACCTCGCGGCGCATCACGATGAGCCAGGGGATGGGACGGGGGTTCATGCGGTGACCTCCCGGTAGATCTCGGACAGGGCGGGGACGACGCGGGCGAACTCGTGGACCGGCCCGCGGCGGACGGCCTCGGTGAGCAGGGCCTGCTCGGAGCCGGGCTGCTCGACCTGGACGACGGCGCGAGAACCGTCGACGTCGACCGGGTGGACGCCACGGTGGAAGTCCCGGACCCAGCCGGCGTCGCCAGCGAGCTCGAGCAGGTAGCGGGTCGGTCCGGCGCTGCGCAGCTCGGCGACGGTGCCGCGGGCGACGACCCTGCCACGAGCCATGATGACCAGCCGGTCGCAGATCCGCTCGACGAGGTCGAGCTGGTGGGAGGAGAACAGCACCGGTATGCCGCGGCTGGCGTGCTCGCGCAGCAGCCCGGTCATGGCGTCGACGGCGTCGGGGTCCAGGCCGGAGAACGGCTCGTCGAGGATGAGCGCCACCGGTTCGCCGAGCAGGGCGGCGACGATCTGCACCTTCTGCTGGTTGCCGAGGGAGAGCTTCTCGACCCGCTCCTTGGCGCGGTCGCCGAGCCCGAGCCGCTCCAGGTAGCCGGTCGCGCTGGTCCGGGCGGCGGCGGCCGTGAGCCCGTGCAGCTCGCCGAGGTAGACGAGCTGGTCGATGACCCGCTGCTTGGGGTACAGCCCCCGCTCCTCGGGCATGTACCCGAACCGGCGCTGGTCGCTGACCTCGATCGGGCGGCCGTTCCACCGGATCTCGCCCGCGTCACGGGCAAGCAGGCCCATGGTCATCCGCATCGTCGTCGTCTTGCCCGCGCCGTTGCCTCCGACGAACCCCGTGAGCAGGCCGTCGGTGACCTCGAAGCTCACGTCGTCGACGGCGGAGAGGTCGCCGAACCTCCGGGTGACCCCGTGCAGCTGCAGCATCGCTGTTCCCTTCGGTGGTGGTGGTTCCACGCTAGGGAGGGGCACGGCATACCGGATCACCCGCGAGTCGGAGAGGTCTCCCCCTCACGATGGTCCTGCGCCCACAGGGCCGCGACGTGCCGGACGTCGGTGCCGCAGCAGCCGCCCCGGACCCGCAGCCGGGGCAGCGCCCCGGCGAGGACCTCGCTCGTCGTCGCGAAGTCGGCCAGGTCACCCTCGTCGAGCTCCTCGGACTCGTCGAGCTCGGCATGGCTCCGGCGGGAGGCATTGGCCCGGACACCCACGATCCGGTCGCGCTGGGCCGCGCTGAGGTCGGCGACCGCCAGCGCGAGGTGGGTGGGGTGGGCGCAGTTGAGCAGGTAGTAGTCGGGTGGGTCGCTGGCTTCGACCTCTCCCATCGTCGCGGCCAGGGTCGAGCCGCCGGGCAGCCGACCGTCGGTCTCGACGGTGAACGACACGGCGACCGGCGTGCCGGCTGCCCGCGCGGCGCGGACCACGCCGGCCGCCTCGCCGGCGGCGGTGAGGGTGAGGGCCGTGACCAGGTCGGCGCCCGCCTCCGCGAAGGCCTCGATCTGGGGCTGGTGGTATGCCGCCGCCTCGGCCGGGTCGGCCGACTCGCCGGCCCGGTAGCCGTCACCCCGCGGCCCGACCATGCCGCTCACGAGGACGGGCACGGTGTCGGCCATCCCGGCCAGGTCGGTGTCGCGCAGCGTCTGCAGCCACCGGATCGCGGCCCGGTTGACGGCGACGAGGTCGGCGACGCCGTCACCGAGCCGGGCCCCCCAGTCGGGGTTGGCTCGCCACGTCGGGGACTCCAGGAGCAGCCCGGCGCCGTGCTCGCGGGCAACGGCGGCATACGGGAGGTAGTAGGCGCGCAGCAGGGCGCGGCCGGCCGGTGTGGCCAGCAGCGGGTAGGCCGCGAACTGCGGCAGGTCCACCCCGTGGTGGAAGACCAGGTCGGTCTCCATCCCCCCGTCGGTGACCATGGGGAACCCCTCGAGCTGGGGAAGTCGACTGCTCATCGGCCGGGACCACCGTCCATGGTCGGGAACCAGACTGTCTGGTCTGTTATAGCAGACCAGACGGTCTGGTACAACGGGGTCATGCCACGCGACGGGACGGTCAACCGCGAACGGATCCTCGACGCCGCCGAGCGTCTGGTCATCGACGGCGGGTACTCGGGCACCTCGGTGGACGAGGTCGTCTCGGCGGCCGGGACCAGCAAGGGCGCCTTCTTCCACCACTTCGACTCCAAGGCCGACCTGGCCGCCGCCCTCGTCGCCCGGTATGCCGCGGCCGACCTCGCCCAGCTGCACCGTGCCCTCGACGCGGTGGCCGGGATCGCCGACGCGGGCGAGCGCCTCGTGGCGTTCCTGCGCTGGTTCGAGGACGACGGCGACGCGCTCATGGCCGAACAGAGCGGGTGCCTGTACGTGGCGGCCCTCACCGAGCGTCAGCTCCTCGGGGCCGCTCCGACCGCCCCGATCAGGGTGGCCGTCGAGCAGTGGCGGGCAGCGGTCGCCGATCTCGTCCGGACCGCACGCGCGGCCGGCCGGCTGACCGTGCAGGTCGATGCCGAGGCCCTCGCGGACCACCTGTTCGTCACCTTCGAAGGTGCCTTCATCCTCTGCCGCAGCACCGCAGACCCCGGTCACATGCGCCGCCAGCTGGCGGTCCTGCGGACCCTCGTGCAGGCTCTGCTCACGACGCCGGGCGGATGACTCCGGCCTCGTAGGCGAACACGACCGCCTGGACCCGGTCGCGCAGATGCAGCTTGGCCAGACAGCTGGAGACGTGCGTCTTGACCGTCGCCTCGCCGAGGAACAGCGTGCCGGCGATCTCCGCGTTGGACAGGCCCTGGGCGAGCAGGCCGAGCACCTCGCGCTCGCGGTCGGTGAGCCGGGCCAGCCGCTTGTCGCGCTCACGCGCCTCCGCTGACCCGACAGGACAGCCGGCCGAGCCGAGCCCCGGCGACGTGGCGGCGGCCCGCCCGGTCGTCATCTGCTCGATGACCCTGCGGGTCACCTCGGGAGAGAGCAGGGCGTGGCCCTCCGCGACGGCCCGGATCGCCGAGACGAGGTGGTCGGGGTCGGCGTTCTTCAGGAGGAACCCGCTCGCCCCCGCGTCGAGTGCGGCGAACAGGTAGTCGTCGCGGTCGAACGTCGTCAGGATGATGACCTTGCCGGCGTCGGCGAGCACCACCTCGCGCGTCGCGGCGATGCCGTCGAGCACCGGCATCAGGACGACCAACAAGATGACGTCGGGCCGGTGCTCGACGGCTGCAGCGACGGCCTCCTGGCCGTTGGCCGCTTCACCGACCACCTCGATGTCATCCTCGGCCGAGAGGATCATCGCGAACCCCGACCGGACGAGGCGCTGGTCGTCGACGAGGAGCACGCGCAGCGGAGCGGTCACGAGGGGCCGCCCGCCCGGGCCAGACCGTCAGCGCCGTGCGCCGGGTCCGGGGGCGGGTCGCCGAGCGGCAGCCGGACCCGGACCCGGTAGCCTCCCGCCGGTCGCGGGCCGATCTCGCTCTGGCCACGGTGCGAGGCGACCCGCTCACGGATCCCGAGCTGTCCCAGGCCCGACCCGGAGGTTCCCGGCCGGGGCCGGCCGTTGTCCAGGACCTCGACCTCGGCGTAGCTGCCCACCTGCCGTTCGACGACCCGCACGACGACCCGCACCTCGGTGGCCGTCGAGTGGCGCGACACGTTGGCCAGCGCCTCCTGGACGGTCCGGACGAGGGAGAGCGCGACGGCGCCCGGGAGGCGGTCGGCGGATCCGGCCGGGTCCTCCACGAGGTCGTATGCCGTGCTGACCGCACCCACCCGGTGCAGGGCCACCAGGTCGGGCAGCGCCTCCAGGCCCGGCTCGGGCGCCCGGCTCCCTTCGGTGCGGGCCGGGTCCCCGGCCGCCACGTCGTCGACGGCGCGCAGGGTACCGAGCAGCCCGCGCATCTGGGTCACCGCGTCGCGGCTGGAGCCCTCGATCTCGCCCAGCGCGCCCTTGGCCGCCGCCGGGTCGCGGTCCAGGACCCGGCGTGCGGCGGCTGCCTGGATGCCGATGACGGAGACGTGGTGGGCGACGACGTCGTGCAGCTCGCGCGCGATCCGCAGCCGCTCCTCGATGACGGCCTTGCGGCGCAAGGACTCCGACTGCTCGGCGATCGTGGCCGACTGGGTGCGCAGCCGCTCGCGCTGCAGGGCGTTGCGCCAGCTGACCTGTCCCAGGGCGACGGCCCCCCCGAAGAACACCACGTTGACCAGGAAGGTGAGGATGATGTTGGAGGCGACCGGCGAGAGCCAGCCGTACCCGGCATACTTGCCGACCTGCTTGGTGACCTCCTGGATCGCGTTGCCGACGGCGAACTGCCAGGCCAGCCAGCCGAACATGAACACGGTGATGAGCCCCACGACGGCGAGCATCGAGCGGCGGTCCCGGCCCCACGCGACCGCCGAGTAGAAGCAGGTGAAGTAGACGACCTGGCACGAGACCTGGGCCATCAGGGCGGGATCGGTCACCCCGAGGAGGAACATGTGCGCTGCTGCGAGCATGGCGACACCCAGCGGGAACCTGCGCCGGAACACCAGCAGCGCCGCCGCCACGAGGACGGCGGTCCACTGGAACCACCGGGAGAACCCGTCGCCCTCGAAGTAGCCCATGCCTCGGCTCAGCTCCACGGTGAGGACGCTGGCCAGCCCCACGACGATCCCGGTCGTGACGTCGCCGCGGGACACCGGCTGCACCGGCCGCATCCAGTCCGAGTCGACCGCGAAGTGCTCGCCGAGACGGCGTACCGGGTTCGGGCGGGCGTACGGCATACCGGCCAGCCTAGGCAGCAGGCGGGCCGACGGGATCCGACGTGCGGCGGAGGCGGCCTCCCCCGCGAACCGGACCAGGGTCAGGGGGTCGGGGACGTGCTGGCCGGGTCGGGGGCCGAGGGGTCGGTCGTCGGTGGCGGGCTCGTCTGGCCGCTCGTCGAGGAGGACGGCTGGGGCTGGCCCGTGGTCGACGAGCTGGGGCTCTGCGTGGTCGTCACCGTGACGGTGGCCGTCGTCGTGGCCGACGGGCTGGGCGTCGTCGCCCCGTCCGAGGGCGCGGTGTCGCCCTTGGCGCCACCGACCACCTGGGAGACGGTTGTCCCGTGGTGGCCGTCCAGTGCGCGTCCTGAGACGAACTCGTACCCGGTCACCACCACCACGGTCGCCACGAAGACCGCCACGGTGGCCAGGCCGACGCGCCGCAGGTCCAGCCGCAGCGTGCGCGGCCGTGGCGGGACGGGCGCCAGGACCTCACGGGGCGGAGTCGCGGGGTCGACGGCGTCGATCCGGCGGGAGGTCGTCGTGACGACACGGGTGGTCCGCAGGAAGCTCCGGGTCCGCTCGATCGAGTGGGCGTATGCCGCGCTGGCGATCGCCGAGACGACGCTGGCGGTCGCTGCGCCCGCGACGGTGCCGGCGAGTCCGAGGCGGGCGCCGAGGAAGGCGGCCGTGGTCGCCGCCATGGAGCCGCCGAGGATCTGGCTCAGGGACAGGCCGAGGAAGCGCTTGGACGGGGGCCGGGTGTCGACGCTGTCGTGCGTGTCGACCCGGTCAGGGGTTCCGTGGGCAGCGGTGTCCTCGGGGACGCGAGGGGTGTCGGAGGGCAGCATGGGCGTCTGGGGTGAGGTGATGTATGGCATTCGTGAGTGGGGTCGGAGGTACGCGTACTCCTCTGACGACGCCGCGGAACCACGAAGCGATGCCCGATCCGACCTAACTGTGACCGACGTCACGGACGGGAAGGAGGACGTCCAGGCCCAGGTGGGGGCGCAGGGCAGCGGGGACGACGACGGAGCCGTCCGGCTGCTGGTGGTTCTCCAGGATGGCGACGAGCCACCGGGTCGTCGCCAGCGTGCCGTTGAGGGTCGCCGCGACCTGGCTGCGTCCCTCGGCGTCCCGGAAGCGGGTGCCGAGCCGGCGCGCCTGGAACGTCGTGCAGTTCGAGGTCGAGGTCAGCTCCCGGTAGCGGCCCTGCGTCGGGACCCACGCCTCGCAGTCGTACTTGCGCGCGGCCGGCCCACCGAGGTCGCCCGCCGCGGTGTCGATGATCCGGTACGGGACCTCGATCGTGGCCAGCATCTCCTGCTCCCAGCCGAGCAGCCGCTCGTGCTCGGCGGCGGCGTCGGCCGGGTCGCAGTAGACGAACATCTCGATCTTGTTGAACTGGTGCACCCGGATGATGCCGCGGGTGTCCTTGCCGTAGGACCCCGCCTCG
>JAICMC010000090.1 GCA_025929465.1 Nostocoides sp. | reverse complement strand
CGGACCGCCTGGCTCTTGATCGTGATGCCGCGCTCGCGCTCGATGTCCATCCGGTCGAGGTACTGGGCGCGCATCGCCCGGGAGTCCACCACCCCCGTCAGCTGGAGCATCCGGTCGGCCAGGGTCGACTTGCCGTGGTCGATGTGGGCGATGATGCAGAAGTTGCGGATCTGCTCCGGGGGCGTCCCGTGCGGGGGCAGCACGGTCCTGGCGCGAGGAGACACGGGGCGAGATCGTCCTTCGTCGTGGGGTTGGCGAGCAGTCGGCTCGGTGACCACCCAGTCTCCCATCCCGGTGCGCCACCCCGAAATCGGTTCCGCTGGGCCGCCGGACCCCCGGCTACGGTGAGGGGATGCCACCATCCGCCGCGCTGTCCCGGCTGGCCGACCTGCTCCGGCGCGGCATCGGCGCGCGGCCCCGCACCACCCCGTCGGTCTCCCGGACGTCAGCGGCTCCCGCGGGACCGGCTGCCGGCCCCGGCGCGGGCTACCCCGGAGACTTCCCCGGGGTGCCATCCATGCAGTACGCACCACGCCCGGACGGCCGGCCGGACCCCGGCGAGGTCGTCTGGACGTGGGTTCCGTACGAGGAGGACCACTCCCGGGGCAAGGACCGGCCGGTGCTCCTCGTCGGGCGCGACGGGGCCTGGCTGCTCGGCCTGCCGCTCACGAGCAAGGACCACGACCGGGACGCGGCGCAGGAGCACCGGGCCGGACGCGACTGGGTCGACATCGGCTCGGGTCCGTGGGACCGGGCCGGCCGACCCAGCGAGGTCCGGGTCAACCGGGTGCTGCGGGTAGACCCGGCCGCGGTGCGTCGGGAGGGTGCGGTCCTGTCCCGGGCGCTGTTCGAGCAGGTGGCCGACGCGGTGCGCGCCGACCGCCGCTGACCCGACCGGACCCGCGCCCGGCCCTCATCCCGGGCGCTGGGTCGCCACGGTCACAGCGACGACTGACCCCACCCGGCGTTCACCGACGTCGGGCCCTCCACGTCGGCGCTGGGTCGCCACTGAACGGACTGCTTGACGCTCCGGAGATGTTGTGGCTCCAGCACCTCCTGCAGGCTATCCAGCGCGGTAACAGGTCAGCAGGGTTTGGCTCGCGTCCGGCCTTGCCCCCGGCGTCCGGCCCTCACCCCTGCGCCCGGCCCTCACCCGGGCGCTGGGTCGCCGCTTAACGGACTGCTTGACGTGCCGGAGATGTTGTGACCCCAGCACTTCCTGCACGGTATCCAGCTCGGTAACAGGTCAGCAGGGTTCGGCGGGGCCTTGTGCCGAGGTCACTGGCTCATGCCGAAGGGTCCGACACCCTGGGGTGACGGACCCTTCTGGCGGTGCGCCACCTCAGAGCGAGGCGGCCCTGCGGGCCATGGCCGACTTCTTGTTGGCCGCCTGGTTGGCGTGGATGACGCCCTTGCTCACGGCCTTGTCGAGCTTGGTGGACGCGGTCTGGAGGGCGGCCTTGGCCTCCTCGACCTGACCGGCGTCGGCAGCCGTGCGGAACTTGCGGATCCACGTCTTGAGCTCGGACTTGACAGCCTTGTTGCGCTCGGTCGCGGCGTGGTTGGTCTTGATCCGCTTGAGCTGGGACTTGATGTTTGCCACTGATCGTCTTTCTGATGGAGGTCGGTATGCCGTGAGGGGGCGGCAGATGCGGCTCGGGACGGGCGGTGGGGTGCCCTGTGGAGAGAACCGCTCTGGGTGGGTCGACGGGCGCGCACGACCTGAGCGCGCACGCGAGGGGCCAATCTACCAGCGGGCCTACCCCCGGCCAAAACGGCGGTCGGGGCCGTCCGTGGGACGCATTCGGGGATGGCGGGCACCGGCGCAGCCAGCACCCCGACGCTGCGGTGAGCACCGTGCAGGTGCGTCGCCGCGACCAGCAGCCGGGTCGGCAGCGGCCGCTTCGCTAGCCGGCCCGTCGTTCGAGGGTGATGGTGAGGACGGCCCGCTCCACGGCATACACCGGGTCGCGTCCGCCGCCCTTGACGTCGAAGTCGGCGACTGCCACGGCCTGGATGGAGCGGCCGAGCGCATCGGGCGTCCACCCGGCCAGCGACCGTCGGGCCTTGTCGACCTGCCACGGCGCCAGGCCCAGGTCGCGCGCCACGTCGACCGAGCGACCTCGCCCGGCCGCTCCGACCCGGACGAGCTGGCGCAGCTGCTGGGCGAGGACCGCGACGATCGGGACCGGGTCGACCCCGACGGCGATGGCGTGCCGGAGCAGACGCAGCGCCTCGCTCGTGTCGCCTGCGACGGCGGCGTCAGCGACCCGGAAGCCGGTGGCCTCCACCTTTCCCCCGTGGTAGAGCTCGACGACCGTCTCGTCGATGGTGCCCGTGGTGTCGGCGATCAGCTGCTGACAGGCCGAGGCCAGCTCGCTGACGCTCTGCCCGACGGCCTCGACGAGCGCGCGCACCGCTCCCGGGCTCGCCCGGCGGTGTGCCGCCCGGAACTCGTGGGTGGCGAAGTCGGTCTTGTCCCGCTCGCTCTTGATCGCCGGCGCCTCCACCACCCGGGCCCGGCCCGACCTCAGTGCGTCGAGGACCTTCTTGCCGCGGCTGCCGCTCTTGTGCCGCACGACGAGCGTCACGCCGTCCTCGGGAGCGGCGAGGAAGGTCAACAGGTCGGCCTGGAGCTCGTCGGAGGCCTCGTCCAGGTCGTGGACGACGATGGCCTTCTCGCCCCCGAACAGCGACGGCGCGGCCTGCAGGAGCAGGTCCCCGGCGGCGTAGCCCGCGGCATACAGGCGGACCACCTCCAGGTCGGGCGCGCTGACCCGCAGGTCCTCGACCAACCCCTTGACCGCCCGGTCGGCGATGACCTGCTCGGGCCCGGAGACGAGCACCAGCGGTGGCACCCGCCGGGGCACGTCCACCAGGTCGTCGGTCACCGGCCCAGCCTGCCACGGCCCACCGACCCTGTGGCGACGGCTCGGTCAGCGGGCCCGGGTGACGACGTACTCGGGCAGGCCGAGCAGGAAGTCCCGGTCCGGACCCGGACCGACCTCGGCCAGGACCTGCCCGGCCTCCGCCCGGGCCGCCTGTGCCAGGTCCGCTGCGCTGCGCCGGGCAGCCTCGACGCAGCCGTGCTCGCGCATCTGCAGCAGGACCCAGGCGGCCTCCTCATCGCTCCGCTCGGACCGGGTGCGTCCCAGGTAGCTCCGCAACCGGTCTCCGTCGGACCCTGTGAGGACGCGTTGCAGCCGGATCATCATCAGGGTCCGCTTGCCCTCCAGCAGGTCGCCGCCGATCTCCTTGCCGTACTGGCCGTAGTCCCCCACGAGGTTGAGGATGTCGTCCTGGATCTGGAACGCGGCCCCGAGGTACCAGCCGAACCGGTCGAGGACGGTCAGGTCCGTCGTGCTCCCCCGCGCGACGAGCAGGCCGAGCCGAGCCGGGTAGATGCAGGTGTACCAGGAGGTCTTCTTCAGGCACATCCGGTAGTAGTCGTCATCGACCAGGTCGACGGCGTTGTCGCGGATCCAGCCGAGCTCGATCGCCTGCCCCTCCAGGGAGTGCCGCAGCATCGTCTCGGTCTCCTCGAAGACCTGCCAGGCCAGCGACCCGCCGAGGATGGCCCGGTTGGCCCGGATCCGCTGCAGGGCGAGCAGGTTCGTCGCGTTCCCGACGTTGAGCGCGATCGCAGTCCCGTACAGCGAGTGCAGGGTGGGACCACCGCGCCGGTCCTCGCTGGCGTCCTGGATGTCGTCGTGGATGAGAAAGGCGTTGTGGAACAGCTCCACGGCCACGGCCGAGTTGAGTGCCAGGTGGAGGTCACCGCCGAGGGCGGCGCACGTCGCGAGGGTGAGCGCCGCCCGTAGTCCCTTGCCGGGACGCGAGGGGTAGACGGGCAGCAGGTCGTAGAGGTAGGACGGACCGCGTTCGGGCCGGTCGTCCACGAGCGCGGGCAGGACCAGCTCGCGGTAGCGGGTCAGTGTCTCCTCCACGACCGGCAGGGTCGAGGCGGACGACATCGCGCCGAGGCTGCTCAGGCGCCGGTGCCGCTGGGCGTCGGGGTGGCTCCCGGCGCCCTGACCGCCTTGGTCGCCCTGGCTCTCGTGGTGGGTCCCGGCGCCTTGGCCGTCTTGGCCGTCTTGGCCGTCTTGGTGGCTCCCGGCGCCCTGGCCGTCTTGGGCGCCGTGGCCGTCCTGGCCGCTCGCACGGACGTGGTGGTCCCGCCCCCCCGGGCGCCGGGTGGTTCGCCGGGTGACGGGTCTGGGTCCGGGTGCGGCCCGGACTCCGGGTCGGGAGCCGGCCGCGTCCGGCCGTCCGCGGCGGTGGCGCTGCCGGCCCTGTCCACGAGCCGGTTGACCAGGTCGGGGGTTGCCTGGACGAGGTCCAGCAGGGCGTCGAACGCGCCATGTGCGTCCTTGGCGAACCGCTGACCCAGCTCCTGAACCTCCTGCCCCCCGAGGTCGCCGAACCGGTCGGAGACCATGTCGATGAGCAGGTGGGCGTTGCCGCGCACCCGCGCGGACACCTCGTCGAGGTCGCCGGGCTCGATCCGACGCTGGTCGGTGAGCTTCCTCTGCAGGCGGCGCGCCTCGTCCAGGCCCGCAGACAACTCCTGCTCCAGCACGTCGGCAGCCTGTCGGACCGTCGCGGACGCCTGCTCGCTGAGCGACCTGGCGCGCTCGGTGGTGGACGCGTCGGCGCCGTCGGATCGGTTCGCGCTCGGTGTGGTCATCATGCTCCCTTACGGCGACTCGCTGGCCACTGACCATCGTGACGGTATGCCGCGTCCGGCGGCAAGGGCCGGCGCACGGGCCCCACCGGAAGGACTACCCCACGACGCCGGCCGCGTGAGCGACGAAGGGCCGCCTGGCCGGACCGGAGGTCAGCCCAGGTCGAAGCCGGGCTGGGGCCCGGCCTCCAGGCCCAGCCCGAGGAGCCGGGCCTCGATGACGTCCTCGGGCAGCTCGAGGCTCTCGGCGAGCTCGGCCGACGTGAGACCGAGCGCCACACCGTCGCGCAGCTCCTCGTCGGCGCCCTCGTCCCAGGCGTGGCCCTGGATGACAGCCGTGCGCGCGGAGTCGGGGACCGGCGGCGGGCCGGCGACCGGCCGTACGTCAGCGGGCTCGCCCGTCGCCGGGGCCGCCGGCGGCCGCGGGTGCTCGGCCCCGTCGCTGGACCCCATCGACGTCCCGGACAAGGCACCGGTGAGCCCCCGCAGAGCAGGTGCCGCCACCGGCCGGACCGGTGGTGCGACCTTGTCCAGCCGCTCCAGGGCGCCCAGGACGAGGGCGCGGTCGGCGGTCGGCCAGAACGGAGGCAGCGAGCGCTGGAGGAACCCGGCATACCGGGCGCTCATCATCCGCGAGTCGAGGAAGGCGACCACGCCACGGTCGTCGGACCGGCGGACCAGCCTCCCCGCCCCCTGGGCGAGGCGCAGGGCGGCATGGGTCGCCGACACCGCCATGAAGCCGTTGCCGCCCATCCGGGCGATCGCCTGCGATCGGGCCGAGGCCAGCGGGTCGTCGGGGCGGGGGAACGGGATCCGGTCGATGATGACGAGCTGGCAGGACGAGCCCGGCACGTCGACCCCCTGCCACAGGGTGAGCGTCCCGAACAGGCAGACCGAGGCGGTCTCGGCGAACTGGCGCACCAGGGTGGTGACCTGGTCCTCCCCCTGGCACAGGAAGGAGATGTCGGTGCCCGCGAACCGGTCGCGCATCGCCTCGGTGGCGTCCTGCGCGGCCCGCATCGAGGAGAACAGCCCGAGGGTCCGACCGCCGGCGGCCCGGACGAGCGCCTCGATCTCATCCAGCGTCGCCTGCCCGATGCCGTCGCGGCCGGGCGCGGGCAGGTGCTTGGCGACGTAGGCCATGGCCTGGGCGGGATAGTCGAACGGACTCCCCACATCCAGGCCGCGCCACTGCGGGGCGCCCTCTCCCCGCAGGCCCATCGTCCCGGCCAAGGCGTCGAACGTCCCGCCGAGCTCGAGGGTCGCCGACGTGAGCACGACCGTCCGGTCCTCGAAGATCTTGTCGCGCAGCAGCATGGCCACGCTCATCGGTGCCACCCGCAGCACCGACCCACGGCGCGGGTCGCGGGACAGCCAGACCACGTCGAGCTCGCGCTGCTCCAGGATCCGGGCCGCGTTGTCGAAGATCTCGTCGACGGCCGCCCGGGCGACCTGCCGGGCACCATCGGCCTCGGCACCCGCCTCGGGCTTGAGCTCGGTCTGCAGCTGACGCGCCGTGTCACGCACCCGGGCGAGCGCCAGGGACAGCGAGTCCGGTATGCCGGTCAGGCGCCCCTCGGGGGCACCGTCCAGGACGCCCTGCAGGAAGGTGCCGGCGTCGTCCATCGCCTCCCTCGACTCGGCGTCGGCCATCCGGCCGGCGCGCTTGGCGGCCGCCGACACCATGACCGAGCTCAGCTCGTCGGTGATCGTCGAGGTGACCCGGTCGACCAGCTCGTGGCCCTCGTCGATGACGAGGACGTCGTGCTCGGGCAGCATCTGGCGACCCTCGAAGGCGTCGATGGCCATGAAGGAGTGGTTGGTGACGATGACGTCGACGTCCTTGGCTGCCTCGCGCGAGCGCTCGACGAAGCACTCGGCGATGGCCGGACACTTGCCCCCCAGGCACTCCTGGGCGCTCACCGACACCTGTCGCCAGGCGCGCTCGGACACACCGGGGACGAGCTCGTCGCGGTCGCCGGACTCGGTCTGGTCGGCCCACTCGCGCAGTCGGACCACCTCGGCGCCGAGCCTCCCGACACCGGCGTCGACCGCACCCATCCCCAGCAACGCGTCCTCGTCGTCAGGGAAGCCGCCCTCCAGCTTGTGCGCGCACAGGTAGTTGCGCCGACCCTTGACGAGGGCGTAGGTCGGCGTCCGGCCGAGGACGGGTGCGATGGCCTCGGCCAGACGAGGCATGTCGCGGTCGACGATCTGGGACTGCAGGGCCAGGGTGGCGGTCGCCACGACCGCCGGCCGGCCCGCGGTCATGGCGTGCTGGACGGCCGGGACGAGGTAGGCCAGCGACTTGCCGGTGCCGGTCCCTGCCTGGACGAGGAGGTGCTCGCCCTTGTCGACCGCGTCGGCGACGGCGTGTGCCATCTCGACCTGCCCGGGGCGCTCGACCCCGCCGACACCGAGGACGGCGGCATGGAGGAGGTCCTCGAGGGAAGGCATGCGGGCCAGCGTATGCCGGGGACCCGACGGTCCCTGGCGGCCATCCACAGCCTCCGGGCGTCAGTCGTGGGTGTTCGTCCTCCTGCTGCAGATCAGGTGGGCGACCATCGCGGTCCAGCCGGTCTGGTGCGAGGCGCCCAGGCCGGCCCCGGTGTCGCCGTTGAAGTACTCGCTGAACGTGGGGTGCTGGGCCCACAGGTCGCCGGTCGGGACGTGGACGGGGTCGCCCGGCCGGCGGCCGCCCGGACCCGGCCGGAACAGGCTGATCAGTCGCTCGTCGAGGTCGTCGGCCACGTCGGCCAGCGACACGGTGTGACCCGAGCCGGTCGGCAGCTCGAGGGTGAGGTCGGCCGCGCACCCCCCGGCATACAGGCGCAGAGCGTCCGAGAGCAGCACGTTGACAGGGAACCAGACCGGTCCGCGCCAGTTGCTGTTGCCTCCGAACAGGCCGCTGTCGCTCTCCGCCGGGGTGTACCGGAACGCCAGGTCGACGCCCGCGACGTTGACGGTGGACCCGTCGCGGTAGGCCGCCGACAGCGAGCGCACCCCGTACGGGGACAGGAACTGGCGCTCGTCGAGCACGACGGTGAGGATGCGCGAGAGCCGCTCGGTGCTCAGCACGGACAGGGTCGTCTCGTCGTGCCCCGCAGCGTGGGTCTGCACCACGGCATCCAGCAGCTCGGGGCGGCGACGACGCAGCCAGCCCATCCGGCTGGTGAAGTCCGGCAGGGCGCGGGGGACCCAGCCGGGCGAGTGTGCCACGCCGAGGATGGGCAGCAGGCCGACCATCGAACGCACCCGCACCGGCTGCGCGGACCCGTCCGCGGTGACGACCACGTCGTAGTAGAAGCCGTCCTGTTCGTCCCACAGCGAGACGCCCTGGCTGCCGAACCTCTCCATCGCCTCGGCGATCATCAGGAAGTGCTCGAGGAACTTGGTGGCGACGTCGTCCCAGGCCACGTCCTCCCGGGCCAGCTCCAGGGCGATGCGCAGCATCGACAGGCAGTAGAACGCCATCCAGCCCGTCGCGTCGGACTGTTCCAGGTGCGCGCCACCCGGCAGCGGCGCGCTGCGGTCGAACGGCCCGATGTTGTCCATCCCGAGGAAGCCGCCCTCGAACAGGTCGGTGTCGTTGGCGTCCTTGCGGTTGACCCACCACCCGAAGTTGAACAGCAGCTTGGACATGACCCGGACGAGGAAGGCCCGGTCCCACCCGCCGTCCAGCTCGTAGACCCGCCAGGCCGCCCATGCGTGCACCGGTGGGTTCACGTCGCCGAAGTCCCACTCGTAGGCGGGCAGCTGACCGTTGGGCGCCATCGCCCACTCGCGACACATGAGGACCAGCTGGGCCTTGGCGAACGCCGGGTCGACGTGCGCCATCGTCACGCAGTGGAACGCCAGGTCCCACGTGGCGAACCAGGGGTACTCCCACTCGTCGGGCATCGAGATCACGTCGGCGAGCGAGAACGCGGTCCACGACGAGTTCCGACCGGTGTGCCGTGACGCCGGGGGCACCGGCTGGCCCGGGTCACCCGCGAGCCACTGCCGGATGTCGTAGCGGTACAGCTGCTTGCTCCAGAGCAGGCCGGCGAAGGCCCGCCGGGCCACGACGGCGTCCTCGGCGCTCGTGCCGGACGGAAGGACCTCGGTGTAGAACGCGTCCGCCTCGGCCAGCCGCCCGGCGAGGAGGCCGTCCACGTCGTCGAACGCCGAGACGCCACCGGCTCGCTCGGCAGCGGGCGCGTTGTCCGAGGCCAGCCGGACGCGCACGGTCACGGTCTGGCCCGGGCCGACCGCGTCGAAGTGCCACCAGAAGGCCGCCTTGGTGCCGACGCCACCGTCAGGGGTGAGGAGCGACTCGTCGCCGTGGACGACCGCCGCGTTGATGGCGTCCTTGGGATGGGCGGCATTGCCGTCATCGGTCCCGAAGCTCGCCCGCGTGTTGGTCTCGTTGTCGCACAGCAGGACTCGCGGCTCACCGTCCGCGGTGAGGACGTAGCGCCCGAGGGCGCCGTGGTCGGCGGCGATGGCTCGCCGGCCGGCGCCGGCGTCGAGGACCCGCAGGGTCGGCCTGCGGTCGTCCCTCCCCCATGACCAGGTGTTGCGGAACCACAGGTGCGGCAGCAGGTCCAGCGGGGCGGCGTCGGGCCCGTGGTTCGTCGCGGTCACCACCATGACGACGTCGTCCGGGCTGGCCTTGGCATGGGTCACCGTGACGTCGAAGAACCGGTTGTCCGCCAGGATCCCGGTGTCGCTGAGCTCGAACTCGGGGTCGGCCTTGCCGCGCCGGGCGTTCTCGGCCCGCAACGCGGCATACGGAAAGGCAGCCTGGGGGTAGCGGTACAGCCACTGCGCATAGGAGTGGGTGGGCGTGGCATCGACGTGCCACCAGTACTCCTTGACGTCCTCGCCGTGGTTGCCTTGTCCGTTGGTGAGGCCGAAGTAGCGCTCCTTGAGCCGGTCGTCGCGGCCGTTCCACACCGCGATCGCCAGGTTGAGGAACCCCCAGCGGTCGCAGATGCCGGCCAGGCCGTCCTCGCCCCAGCGGTAGGCACGGGTGTGTGCCTGCTCGAACGGGAAGTCGTCCCAGGCGTCCCCACCGGCCGAGTAGTCCTCGCGCACGGTGCCCCACTGCCGCCCGGACACGTAGGGCCCCCAGTGCCGCCAAGGGTCCAGGTCGCGCGGCGAGGCGCTGACCCGCTCCTGCTCGGTCATCGGGTCGGTGGGTGCACTCACGGCCTCATCGGACACGCTCCCGACCATCGCAACGAAGTCTGGGAAGTTGCTGTATGCGGTTGCGGCCGGCCGTCCGTCGTGGATGCGAGGATGGGCGACGATGCCTGCCCCCGACCCCTCCCGACTCCATGCAGCCGACACGGCCGATCCCGACCTCCTCTACGCGGGGTTCGGCGGCTGGGTGGAGCAGCAGGGCCTGACCCTCTATCCACACCAGGAGGAGGCGGTCATCTCCCTCCTCGCCGGCGACCACGTCATCCTCGCCACACCGACGGGGTCGGGCAAGTCGCTCGTGGCGACGGCGGCGATCCACGCCGCCCTGTCGACCGACCGGGTGTCGTTCTACACCGCACCGATCAAGGCGCTGGTCAGCGAGAAGTTCTTCGACATGTGCCAGGTCTTCGGCGCCGACAACGTCGGGCTGCTCACCGGCGACGCCGCCGTCAACGCCGACGCCCCCGTCATCTGCTGCACCGCCGAGGTGCTCGCCAACATCGCGCTGCGGGAGGGCAGCGACGCCGACGTCGGCCTCGTCGTCATGGACGAGTTCCACTACTACTCCGAGCCGGACCGCGGGTGGGCCTGGCAGGTGCCGCTCCTGGAGCTGTCGGGTGCCCAGTTCCTCCTCATGTCTGCGACCCTCGGCGACATGAGCCGGTTCGCCGACGACCTGCGGCGGCGGACCGGCACGGACGCCGTCGTCGTCGACACGGCCGAACGGCCCGTTCCGCTGACCTTCTCCTGGGCGGTGACGCCGCTTCAGGAGACCATCGAGGAGCTCGTCGAGTGGGCGCGCGTGCCGATGTACGTCGTCCACCAGACCCAGGCCGCTGCGGCCGACCACGCGAAGACCCTGTCGACGACCAAGCTGACCACGCCCACCGAGCGGGACGCGATCGCGGCGAGGATCGGCGGAGTCCGGTTCTCGGCCGGGTTCGGCCGCACGCTGTCACCGTTGCTGCGCAAGGGAATCGGCGTCCATCACGCTGGCATGCTCCCTCGCTACCGGCGGCTGGTCGAGCAGCTCGCCCAGGAGGGTCTGCTCAAGGTCATCTGCGGGACCGACACCCTCGGAGTGGGGATCAACGTCCCGATCCGGACCGTCCTGTTCACCGCGCTGACCAAGTTCGACGGGTCCAGGGTCCGGGTGCTTCGGGTGCGGGAGTTCCGTCAGATCGCCGGTCGCGCCGGTCGCGCCGGCTTCGACACCGAGGGCTACGTCGCCTCCCTGCCACCCGTCCACACAATCGACACCGCCCGCCGTCTGCCCACGGCGGCCCACGACCCGGTCAAGGTCAAGCGGGTCCAGCGGGTCAAGCCGGCCGATGGCTCCGTCGTCTGGACCGAGCAGACCTTCGACAAGCTCACGACCGCCGAGCCCGAGCCGCTCGTGTCGCGGATGAAGGTCGACAACGCGATGATCCT
>JAICMC010000151.1 GCA_025929465.1 Nostocoides sp. | reverse complement strand
TCGTGGAGGTGCTGCTCGACGACGTCACCCGGGTCGTCCCCCAGGGCGCGGACCGCGAGCCCCTCCTGCACGAGGGCCGTCGACTGCTGGCCGAGCTGGCCGCCCCACGCTGACCCGCCCACTGCCCCTGCCTCCGGACGGACACCGTCGGGAGGCCCGCTCGGGGCACGGCATCCGGCCACGCGGGCACGGCATAGGTTGGCAGGGTGAGGCAGCGCAGCCGACCGGCCACCGGACGGGGCGGGCGGCTCCCTGCGCGGCACGGGGACACTGCGGCGAGGGAGCGGGCTCGCACCCTCGTCGAGACCAGCGCAGCGGACCCCCTGGCGCCGTTCGTGCTGCGCGCAGACAAGCAGTACGCCTTCTCCCCCGACGGCCGGGCCGTCATCGGCTACCGGAGCCGGCTCGGGCTCGTCGTGGCCGCCGGTGACCCGGTCGGTGACCGGCGCTCCTGGCCGGCCGCTGTCGACCAGCTCATGGAGACGGGCCGGCTCCGCCGACAGGGCGTCGCCGTGCTCGGAGCCGGTGACGCCGCTCGCGAGCTGTGGGCCGCCCACGGCCTGTCGGCGGTCGCCATCGGGCGCGACGTCGTGGTCCGGCCCGAGCACTTCGGGCTCGTCGGCCGCCGCTACCGCAACCTGCGCCAGGCGGTCCGGCGCACGCACAACGCCGGCGTGACGGTGGAGCACTGGAGCGAGGCGAACGTGCCGCGCGACACCCTCGCGGAGCTGCGGGGGCTGCTGGCCGTCGGTGGGCGCGACCGGTCCCGCGGCTTCTCGATGCTGCTCGGCACTGCCTTCGACGGCGGCACGCCGGACTCCCGCGTGGTCCTGGCCCGGGACCGGGCCGGTCGGGTCGTCGGCGCGCACCGTTACCTCCGGGCCGGGCCCAAGGACCTCACCCTCGATGTGCCGATCCGCCATCCGGAGGCCCCCAACGGCGTCGACGAGCGGCTGGTCGCCGAGATGGTCGACTGGGCCGACCGGCACGGGATGGCCCGGGTCTCCCTGGCTTTCGCCCCGTTCCCCGACCTGTTCGGCCCGCACGGACGGGACACGTGGGGCGGGCGCGCGGCCTACGTCGCGGTCCACGCGTTCGACCCGCTCATCCGGGTCGAGCGGCTCTACCGCTACCTGCGCAAGTTCCACGCCTTCGCGGGCCCGCGCTACGTCATGCTCCGGCGCCGTCAGGTCGTGCGGGCCGCCGCGGCCATGCTGCTGCTGGAGTTCTTCTGATCAGGCCGGGTTCGGCGAGGCCCCGGGAAGGTAGGCCGGGCTGGTCACCCGCCGCTCCCCCGTCGGCTGGACGCTGAACCAGGCCACGTCCCAGCCACCGAGGCCCAGGTGCCGCCCGGTCAGCTCGTCGCGCCGGAGCACACTGACCCGTCCGCTCGCGGGCTCGTAGACGTCGAGCACCCGGTCCCCCTCCCCGGGCAGCACGAGGACGACGTGCCTGGGCAGGGTCGCGTCCCCGACATAGAGCAGCGCCGGCTCGCCGTCGGCGACGATTTCGACCAGCCGGTCGTAGGTCCCGATGAGCGCGGCCCGGGAGGCCGTGCGGACGACGTGCACGGCATATCGCGTCCCCCGCTTGGCCGCGCCGAACTCCAGCTCGTGCCGCGCACCCCATGGCGGGGTCCCGAGCGCGTGCGGCCACGGCAGTTGGAGCCGGTGATGGGCCCCGAACAGGGCGTTGGTCCGGCTCATCACGACCCGCTCGTATGCCGCGAACCGCGCCTCGGCGCTCGCCCCGCCCGGGAAGCCGGGCAGCGACGGCGAGCCGGTCTGCACCCACTGGGCGAAGAGCGGGTCGACGAGCATCCGGGCCACGGTCAGGCTGGCTGAGCCACAGGTGACCGGTGACTGCTGCACCGGGCCGGAGTCGCCCGCGGCGAGGTGGAACGGCGCTGTCATGGACGCCATCCTTGCGCATCGTGCCGTCCGGTGGTCGGACCGCATAGGTTGGACGGCGTGCGCGCGCAGGTCGGCAGGGCAGTCGCTGCGCTGCCGGCGCGTGTGACCGCCGCAGCCTTCATCTCGCTCACCGCCGTCGTCCTTGCCCTCGGGGTGCTGGCGACCACGGCGGACCGCACTCCTGCGAGCGGCTCGGACCCGGGCGGTGGCCGACCCGCGCGAAGGATCACGTCCCCATCCCCGTTCCCCGCCCGGACGACTGTTCCGACCACCACCACGACGAGACCGTCCCAGCCCGACGGCAGCCAGGGCACCGCCTTCCTCGTCCTCACCCTGGTGTTCCTTGTCGCCGTCGCGCTGGTCGCGCTCTCCTTCGTCGTGGTCCTGGCCGTCGTGGCCCACCGCCTCGTGGTGGCAGCCTTCGACGCGGGCCGGGTCGGGGTCGTGCACGAGGACGCGGGGCTCCTCGTCGGGGGCCGACCCCAGGTGGAGCAGGACCTCGACGACCGGCTGCGCGCCCGTCGCCGAGCCCTGGAGCGGACCACGGTGCGGGGAGCGATCGTGGCCTGCTGGGCCGATCTGGAGGATGCTGCCGCCCAGGCGGGGCATCCGCGGTCGGAGCACGAGACCAGCCGGGAGCTGGCGTCGCGCCTGCGCGCCCTGCCCGGGGTGGATGCGGCGGCCCTGGAGACGCTGCGCAGCCTGTTCGCCGAGGCCCGCTTCTCCAAGCACGAGCTGCCGGAGTCCGACCGCGACCGCGCGCTGCTGGCCGTGGAGCGGCTCGAGACCGACCTGCGGGCCGCACCCGGCCGCATCGAGCGTCAGTCGGCCCGATGATCGCGCTGGCGGCCCTCGTCGCGGCCGGCGTCCTCGCCGCGGGCAGCATCTACCTGTGGATGCGCGACCCGGGCGACGCCGACCTCCAGCGGCCCTGGCCGCAACCCACCGCCGGGCACACGCCGGTCGGCGCCGGACGCGACTTCGGGACGCTGACGCTCGCCCAGTCCCTGGAGCGCGCCCGCACGGACGCCGCCCGGGCGCAGGTGACGGCCGCCATGATCCACCGGCGCCTGTCCGCCGTCGTCGATGCCCGCATCGCCGCCCGAGCGGACGAGGGGCGCCCGGTGCCGGCAGCCGACCTGGCGGCGCTCGTCCACTTCCGGGACAGCCCCCCGGATCCGGCCGCGCTGACCACGCCCGCCCTGCTCGACGAGCTGCTCCGACGGATCGAGGCCCTATGAGCGCCAGCCTTCGCGACGTCGCGGCGACCGGTCGGGACATCCTGGCCGCGGTCGGCACGGTCGTCGTCGGCAAGCAGCATTCCCTCACCCTTGTTCTCGCCGGCATCCTGGCAGGTGGGCACGTGCTGCTGGAGGACTTCCCCGGTCTGGGCAAGACCCTCGCCGCGCGGTGCTTCGCCCAGACCCTCAGCCTGGACTTCCGGCGGGCCCAGTTCACCCCGGACCTGCTCCCGGCCGACATCACCGGCTCGTTCGTCTGGGACCAGCGCGCCGGCGAGTTCGCGTTCCGGCACGGTCCGATCTTCGCCGGGCTCGTCCTCGCCGACGAGATCAACCGCACGCCACCCAAGACCCAGTCGGCGCTCCTGGAGGCCATGCAGGAGCGACAGGTCACCGTGGAGGGGCAGACGTTCGCCCTGCCGCGGCCGTTCCACGTGCTCGCGACGGCCAACCCGATCGAGTACGAGGGCACCTACCCGCTCCCGGAGGCCCAGCTGGACCGCTTCCTCATGCGGATCTCGTTCGGCTACCCGAGCGGCGAGGAGGAGTGGCAGATCCTCGCCCGGAGGATGGCCCGGCAGCGCGAGGAGTCCGTCCTGCCGGCCGTCACCGACGGATCCGGGCTGCTCGCGATGCAGGAGGCGCTCGAGCAGATGACCGTCGAGGAGAGCATCGGCCGCTACTGCGTCGCCCTCACTGCGGCGACCCGTGGGCATGTCCATGTGCTCGCCGGCGCGTCCCCTCGCGGGTCCCTGGCGACCCTGCTCTGCTCGCGCGCGTATGCCGCCCTCTCCGGCCGCGACTACGTCACCCCCGAGGACGTCAAGGCGGTCGCCGTCTCCACCTTGGCGCACCGGGTCACGGTGAAGCCCGAGCTGTGGATGAGCGGAGCATCGGGGACGTCGGTCGTCCGGTCCGTCCTGGCGGCGGTGGCCTCCCCGAGCGCCCGATGACCGGCCGGGTCCGGCTGCCACCGGTCCGTTGGCAGGCGACTGCGGCCGGCTTCCGGGCAGGGATCCTCGGCGGGAGCGGCGTGCTGGCGGCCGTCGCGTTCCACCGCCCGGACCTTCTCGTGGTGGTCACGCCCCTGGTCCTCGTGGCCTCGTGGTCCCGGTTGGCGCGGCCGAGCAGTCCCCTCGTCGTGGAGGTCGGGCTACCGGATGCGCAGGCTCGCGAGGGCGACCTGGACGACTGGACGGTCCGTGCCGACCTGGCCAGGGGCGTCGACACGCTGTCGGTCGGCCTCGTGGCGGGGGCCTTCGTGGAGGTGGACCCACCGAGCCGGACCCTGACCGTCGCCGGAGCAGGCGTCGTCCAGGAGAGCTTCACGGTGCGGACGACCCGGTGGGGCACCCGGCACGTCGGGCCGTGCACCCTGGGGGCGATGTCGGCCTGGGGTGCCTACCGCGCGGGACCGGTCACCGGGCCGGCCACGACCATCGCGGCCCTGCCCCAGCCCGCCGCGTTCGACGCGCACGCACCCATGCCCGCGCCGCGCGGGATGGTGGGTCTGGACCGCTCACGGCGGTCGGGGACCGGCAGCGAGTTCGCCGGCATCCGCCCGTTCGAGAGCGGCGACCGGTTGCGCCGGATCCACTGGCCGTCCTCGTTGCGGACCGGCTCGCTCGCCGTGACCCAGACGTACGCGGACCAGGAGTCGCACGTCGTCGTGATCGTCGACGCGACCAGCGACATCGGCGACCGGGAGGGCATCGACGGTCGGCCGACGAGCCTGGACCTCACGGTACGTGCCGCGGCCGCGCTGGCCGAGCACCACCTGGCCCGCGGCGACCGGGTCACCGTGCGGGCGTTCGGCGCGACCGCGTTCCCCACCGTGCGCCCCCGGACCGGCTCGGCTCACCTGCGGCGCGTGCTGGCCGCGCTCGGCTCCATCGAGGTGGCCAGTGAGCGGCGCGTGGACTCCGGGGCCGTCACCCGCGGGCTTCCTGCCGGAGCGCTCGTCGTCCTGCTCAGCCCACTGCTCAGCGACACCTCCTTCGAGGTCGTCGGTCGGCTCGCGACGGCTGGCAACCCGCCGGTCGTCGTCGACACCCTTCCCGCCGACCTCGGACTCGGTGGGACCGAGGCGCTCGACCTCGCCTGGCGGATCCGGCGGCTGGGGCGCTCGCTCGACATCGCCGTGCTCGCCGGGCGGGGGGTTCCGGTCATCGCCTGGCGTGGGCCGGGATCCCTCGACGTCGTCCTGCGCGCCCTCGCCGTCCGTGCCCGGGCCCCCCGGCTGGCGCTGCGATGACGACCATCCACCGGGTCACCGTCGGCGCGTGGTCGCGCGAGCTCGGCCCGCACGCGCTGGCGCTGGCCGTGCTGACGGTTCTCGGCCCGCTGGGCTTCCTCGCCTGCGCCGCGACCGCCGGGCACGTCCGGTGGTGGGTCTGGGTCGCCGTCACGGTGGCGGCCTTCCTCCTCGTCGAGCACGTCGACCGCCTCGTGCAGACCGGCTTCTGGCTGGTCCTGCTCCTGCTCTGGCTGGTGGCCGTCCGCGGCCCGACCTGGTGGGCGGTCCCGGCCGGCGCCTGCGCGCTCATCGCCCACACGACGGCGGCCCTGCTCGCCGGACTTCCCGACCAGGCGCGCATCGGCCGGGTCGTCGCGGTGCGGTATGCCGCGCGGGTCGGGCTGCTCGTCGCGGCCAGCGCCGTGGTCGCCGTGGGCGAGGAGACGGCCCGTCGCCACGGGCTCGGTGGCGGCGCGGCATACGGCGGAGCGGGCCTGGCGTTGCTGGCCGGCCTGGTCTGGTTCTGGCGGTCCCGCTGACCCTCAGGCCGAGCGCTTGCGCGAGCGCTTGGGGGTCTCGTCCTCGTCGCGACGCACGATCGTCGGCAGGACGTTCTTGAGAACGACGTCCTTGGTGACGACGACCCGCTTGATGTCGGCCTCGCTCGGCACGTCGAACATGACCGGCATGAGCACCTCTTCGAGGATCGCCCGGAGCCCCCGGGCGCCGATGCCGCGCGCCAGCGCCTGCTCGGCGACCGCCTCGACGGCGTCCGTGGTGAACTCCAGCTCGACCCCGTCGATGTCGAACATCTTGACGTACTGCTTGACCAGGGCGTTGCGGGGCTCGGTGAGGATCCGGACCATCGCCTCGACGTCGAGCGGGCTCACCGTGGTGATGACGGGCAGCCGGCCGATGAACTCGGGGATCAGCCCGAACTTCATCAGGTCCTCGGGCATCACGTCGTTGATCGACTCGGCGAGGTCCTTGGGTGTGTGCAGCTCGGAGCCGAAGCCCAGGCCCTTCTTGCCGTTGCGCGACTCGATGAGCTTCTCCAGACCCGCGAAGGCACCACCGACGATGAACAGCACGTTGGTCGTGTCGATCTGGATGAACTCCTGGT
>JAICMC010000062.1 GCA_025929465.1 Nostocoides sp. | reverse complement strand
TACCGTCGGGTGCAACGAGAGACACCCGTCTCGCGTTCGGGAGGCCAACGGATGGAGCACCTGCTCCGGGCGGAGGGCCGGTCCCGGCTCGACGCCTCCGTCGGGCCCGGTCCCGGATTCCGCTCCAGCGACGAGGCGTAGCGCAACCCGCGCCGCGCCAAGGAGACCACGTGGCCCCGAAGTCCTCGACCTCGCTCACCTCCGACCGCACGCGCGCCACCGTGCCGGACCTGGCGGCACCCGCCTCCTCCGCAGCCGCCGTCAGGGCGGCCCGCGCGAAGGTCAAGCCGAGGCCGACCGCGTCGCCCGGCGCACCGGCATACCGGACCTTCGTCCTGGACACCTCGGTGCTCCTCTCGGACCCCAAGGCGATCGAGCGGTTCCACGAGCACGAGGTGGTCCTCCCGGTCGTCGTCGTGACCGAGCTGGAGGGCAAGCGGCACCACCCCGAGCTCGGCTTCTTCGCCCGTGCCGCGCTCCGAGCGCTGGACGACCTGCGGATCAAGCACGGCCGCCTGGACAGCCCCGTCCCGATCGGCGGTGACGGCGGCACGCTACGGGTCGAGCTCAACCACACCGACACGAGGAGCCTGCCCGCCGGCTTCCGGCTCGGCGACAACGACACCCGCATCCTGTCGGTCGCCCGCAACCTGGCCAACGAGGGCCACGACGTCTGCGTCGTCAGCAAGGACCTGCCGATGCGGGTCAAGGCCAGCGCGGTCGGGCTCGACGCCGAGGAGTACCGGCACGAGCAGTCGGTCGACTCCGGCTGGACCGGCATGGCCGAGCTCGACGTGACGGTGGAGGAGATGGACCACCTCTACGAGCTCGGCCGGCTGGAGAACGCCGACGCGGCGGAGCTGCCCTGTCACACCGGCCTGAAGCTGCTCAGCCCGCGGGGAAGCGGTCTGGGTCGCGTCGGGGCCGACAAGCAGGTCCGTCTGGTGCGTGGCGACCGGGACGCGTTCGGGCTGCACGGGCGCAGCGCCGAGCAGCGGATCGCCCTCGACCTGCTCCTGGACCCCGACGTGGGCATCGTCTCCCTCGGCGGCCGCGCCGGCACCGGCAAGTCGGCGCTCGCTCTCTGCGCCGGCCTGGAGAGCGTCATGGAGCGTCGGCAGCAGCGTCGGGTGATCGTCTTCCGTCCGCTGTATGCCGTGGGCGGCCAGGAGCTCGGGTACCTCCCGGGCAGCGAGAACGAGAAGATGAGCCCGTGGGGCCAGGCCGTGTTCGACACCCTCGGGGCGCTGGTGTCGCGCGAGGTCGTCGAGGAGATCCTCGACCGCGGCATGCTCGAGGTGCTTCCCCTCATCCACATCCGGGGGCGCAGCCTGCACGACGCGTTCGTCGTCGTCGACGAGGCGCAGAGCCTGGAACGCAACGTCCTGCTCACCGTGCTGTCCCGGATCGGCCAGAACTCCAAGGTCGTGCTCACCCACGACGTGGCCCAGCGGGACAACCTGCGGGTCGGCCGGCACGACGGGATCGCCGCGGTCATCGAGAAGCTCAAGGGTCACCCGCTGTTCGCGCACGTGACCCTCAACCGCTCGGAGCGCTCACCCATCGCCGCGCTGGTCACCGACCTGCTGGAGGGTCTGGACTCCTGACCGGAGCGGCTCTGCGGCCGCGCGCACGGTGATCATCCCGCGGTCCTCGATTTGGGCAGTCGGGCAGAGGGTTGCTAAGGTAACGAACAGATAACGCGACCTCGTCCCCTGCGGGGTTGTCGCGATCCGCCACCTGCCAGTGGCCCGGGTCGCCCCGACCACGACGTCACCGCGCCATCGATGCGTGGTGCCCGGCTAGGAGATCCGTTGCCCCCGTACACCCCCCGCCAGGCGTCCAGACACGCCACCGCCCAGCGATCCACCATGAGCCGGCTGATGGCCGGGCTGCGGCGTCCCGCGGTGAGCGGAAGCCTGGTCCTCGCGATTGTCGGCACCGGCGCCGCGGGCGTCCAGGCCGGCGACCAGCACCAGACCGCGACCGCAGCGTTCAGGGTCAGCACCGAGGCGGTCAGCCAGGCCAACGAGCTGTCCGACACCACGATCGAGGACACCGCACGCCTCACGGCCGACCGCAACGCCGCCGTCGCCCTCCAGGCGGCCCAGGACGGCAAGGCCCAGGCCGCCGCCCGGGCGCAGGCCGCTGCAGCCCGGGCCCGGGCGGCGGCCATCGCCAAGGCCCGCAAGGAGGCAGCCGACCGTGCTGCCCGCGCGGCCCAGCGCAAGGCGCTCGTCGCGAGCGCCACGTCCAACCCCAAGGGGGCGGCCATCGCCATCATGGGCGACTTCGGCTTCGGCTCCGGCCAGTGGGGCTGCCTGGAGCAGCTCTGGAACGGCGAGAGCGGCTGGAACTACCGGGCGTGGAACGCCGGTTCCGGTGCGGGCGGCATTCCGCAGGCGCTGCCCGCATCCAAGATGTCCTCGGCCGGCGCCGACTGGCGGACCAACCCAGCCACCCAGATCAGGTGGGGCCTGGGATACATCAAGAACGTCTACGGGAGCCCGTGCAACGCCTGGTCCCAGTGGCAGTCGCGCTCCCCGCACTGGTACTGACCGGGCCGCTGTCGGTCACCTCGGTCACTTCGGTGGCCGGGCCGCGCGCAGCGGATCGAGGGCGGCGTCCAGCCGCTCCTGGCTGATCCGGCCGCGCTCGACGTGCCCGCGCGCCACGACGACGTCCCGGATGCTCTCGCCGGTGGCCACCGACTCCTTGACGATCGAGGCGACCTCCTCATAGCCCAGGTACCGGTTGAGGGGGGTGGCCAGCGCGGGTGAGCCCGCGGCATACGCCCTCATCCGCTCGACATCGGCCGCGATCCCGTCGATGCACCGGTCGGCCAGCAGCCGGCTCGTGGTGGCCAGCAACCGCCCCGACTCCAGCACGTTGCGGGCGAGCACCGGAAGCATGACGTTGAGCTCGAAGGCCCCGGAGGCTCCGGCCAGGGTCACCGTCATGTCGTTGCCGACCACCTGGGCGCACACCATGAGCGTCGCCTCGCAGATGACCGGGTTGACCTTGCCCGGCATGATGCTGCTGCCCGGCTGGAGGTCGGGGATGTGGATCTCGGCCAGCCCGGTGCGCGGCCCCGAACCCATCCAGCGCAGGTCGTTGCAGATCTTCGTGAGGGACACCGCGACGATCTTGTATGCCCCGTGCAGCTCGACGAGGGCGTCCTGTGCCGACTGCGCCTCGAAGTGGTCCTGCGCCTCGCGGAACGGCACCCCGGAGCGATCGGCGAGGATGCGGATCACCTCGGCGGCGAAGCCGGGCTGGGCGTTCAGCCCGGTGCCGGCGGCCGTGCCGCCCAGGGGCAGCTCACGGGTGGCCTCGCTGGCCCGCAGCACGCGCTCGCGGCCGAGCTCGACCTGCCGGCGGTAGCCGCCGAACTCCTGGCCCAGCGTCACCGGCACGGCGTCCATGAGGTGCGTGCGCCCGGCCTTGACGACGTCAGCGAACTCGCGCTCCTTGCGCTGCAACGCGTCGGCCAGATGGCGGAGCGCGGGTGCGAGATGGTTGACGGCGTCCAGGGTCGCCGCGATCCGCACCGCGGAGGGGAAGGTGTCGTTGCTGCTCTGGCCGGAGTTGACGTCGTCGTTGGGGTGGATGTCGACACCCGAGCCCAGCGACGCCAGCCGCGCAACCACCTCGTTGACGTTCATGTTCGTGCTGGTGCCGGACCCGGTCTGGAAGACGTCGACCGGGAACTGGTCGTCGTGCTGGCCGTGCGCCACGTGCAGCGCCGCCTGGCTGATCGCCTCGGCCTTCTCGTGGCTGATCGCGCCGAGCTCGGCGTTGACGTGAGCGGCGATCGACTTCAGCTCGCCGAGCGCGTGGATGACGGCGGAAGGGACGGGCTGACCGGAGATCGGGAAGTTCTGGACCGCGCGTGCGGTCTGGGCCCCCCACAGCGCATCGTCGGGGACCTGGACCGTACCCATGGAGTCGTGCTCGGTTCTCATGGCCCCCATTGTCGCCCTCCCCATCACCTCCTTGGGTGCAGGGCCGCGCCCCGACCACCCGATGACCGTGGGCGCCGGTCAGAGCTTGCGCAGGCGGATCCGGGTCACCGCGTGGCTGGCCCCCTTGGTGAGCACGAGCGTGGCACGTCCGCGGGTGGGCTCGATGTTGTCCTGCAGGTTCGGCTCGTTGATCTCGGTCCAGATCCGCAGGGCCGTCTCCCGGGCCTGCCCGTCGGTGAGGCCGGCATACCGGTGGAAGTAGGAGTCCGGGTCGGCGAAGGCGGTCTCCCGGAGACGGAGGAACCGCTCGACGTACCAGCGCCGCAGGTCCTCCAGAGGCGCGTCGACATAGACCGAGAAGTCGAAGAAGTCACTCACCGCCAGGTCCGCGTCGGCCTCGACGCGCTGTCTGGGGACCTGCAGGACGTTGAGCCCCTCCACGATGAGCACGTCGGGGCGGTGGACCACGGTGAACGCCCCGGGCACGATGTCGTAGGTGAGGTGCGAGTAGACCGGTGCCCGCACCTCATCGGCCCCCGACTTGACCTCGGCGACGAACCGGAGCAGGGCGCGACGGTGGTAGGACTCGGGGAATCCCTTGCGCTGCAACAGGTTCCGTTGTCGCAGCTCGGCATTGTCGCGCAGGAAGCCGTCGGTGGTCACGAGCTCGACGCGGGGCGTCCCGGGCCAGCGGGAGAGCAGCTCCTTCAGGATGCGGGCGGTCGTCGACTTGCCGACGGCGACCGAGCCGGCGACCCCGATGACGAACGGCGTCCTGGCCGGCTGCTCCCCGAGGAAGCTCCCGGTGATCCGGTGCAGGCCCTCGGTGGCGGCCACGTAGAAGTTGAGCAGCCGGGACAGGGGCAGGTAGATCTGCTCGACCTCGCCCAGGTCGAGCCGCTCACCCAGCCCCCTCAGCCGGGCGACGTCCGCGCCGTCGAGGGACAACGGCTGGTTGCGTCGCAGCCGGGCCCAGTCGGCCCGGTCCAGCTCGACGTAGGGCGAGGGCAGGAGGCGCGCGTCGCTGCTCGTCACCTGCGACATCCTTGCGTATGCCGTGCCTGGCGGCCGGTTGGATGAGGGGTGAGCCGTGGGCGGTCAGTAGGCTGACGCGCATGTGTGGAATCGTGGGGTACGTCGGCCCGAACGTCGACGGCAAGGCCCAGGACGTCGTCATGGAGGGTCTGGCCCGCCTGGAGTACCGCGGCTACGACTCGGCGGGCATCGCCCTGGTCGACGTCGTACACGACACGGTGGCGACCGAGAAGCGGGCCGGCAAGCTGGAGAACCTCCGCTCGGCCCTGGTCAGGCACCCGCCGCCGGACTCCTCGACTGCCATCGGTCACACCCGGTGGGCGACGCACGGGGCGCCGACCGACGCCAACGCCCATCCCCACCGCGGCGGGGTCGACGGCAAGCTGGCGGTCATCCACAACGGGATCATCGAGAACTTCCACGCGCTGAAGCGGGAGCTGCTCGCCGACGGCGTCGAGTTCACCAGCGAGACCGACACCGAGGTCGCCGCCCAGCTCGTCGCGCGCGAGTTCGACCGCACCCAGGACCTCACCCAGGCGATGCTCGGGGTGGTCAACCGGCTCGAGGGCGCCTTCACCCTGCTGGCCGTGCACGCCGACGCGCCGGGGGTCGTCGTCGGTGCGCGCCGCAACAGCCCGCTCGTCGTCGGGCTGGGGGAGGGTGAGAACTTCCTCGGCTCCGACGTGGCCGCCTTCATCGGGCACACCCGGCAGGCGCTCGAGCTGGGCCAGGACCAGATCGTCACGATCACCCCCGACGGCCACGACGTCATCACCTTCGGCGGCGACGCGGCGCAGGGCACGGCATACGAGGTGACCTGGGACGCCGCGGCGGCGGAGAAGGGCGGCTACGCCACCTTCATGGAGAAGGAGATCAACGACCAGCCGCACGCCGTCGCCGACACGCTCCGCGGACGAACCGACGAGACCGACCGCCTCGTCCTGGACGAGCTGAGGATCCCCGAGGAGAAGCTGCACGCGGTCGAGCGGATCGTCGTGGTCGCCTGCGGGACGGCCGCGTATGCCGGGATGGTCGCCAAGTACGCGATCGAGCACTGGACCCGGATCCCGGTCGAGGTGAGCCTGGCCCACGAGTTCCGCTACTCGGACCCGATCGTCAGCGCCCGCACGCTCGTGGTGTCGATCAGCCAGTCCGGGGAGACCATGGACACGCTGATGGCGGTGAAGCACGCTCGCGAGCTCGGCGCGCTCACCATCTCGATCTGCAACACCCACGGCTCGACCATCCCGCGCGCGTCGGACGCGGTCCTGTACACCCATGCCGGCCCCGAGATCGCGGTGGCCTCGACGAAGGCGTTCCTGGCCCAGATCACGGCCTGCTACGTCCTCGGGCTGTACCTCGCCCAGCTGCGCGGCGGAACCTACGCCGATGACGCCCAGGCGGTCATGAAGGAGCTGCAGGGGGTCCCGGACAAGATCGCCGGCCTGCTGACCCGACTGGAGCGGGTCAAGGAGATCGCCCGGTTCATGGCTGACACGCGCTCGGTCCTCTTCCTGGGCCGCAACGTGGGCTACCCGGTCGCGATGGAGGGAGCGCTGAAGCTCAAGGAGCTGGCCTACATCCACGCCGAGGGCTTCGCCGCCGGCGAGCTGAAGCACGGTCCGATCGCGCTCATCGACGCCGGTCAGCCGGTCTTCATCGTCGTCCCCGGCCCGGACACGCCGCACGAGCTGCACAAGAAGGTCGTCTCCAACATCCAGGAGATCCGCGCGCGCGGCGCCCGGACCCTCGTCATCGCCCAGGAGGGCGACGAGGACGTGGTCCCCTTCGCCGACGAGGTCATCCGCGTGCCGCACACCTCACCCCTGCTCCAGCCCCTGCTCACCGTCGTGCCCCTCCAGGTCTTCGCCCTGCACCTGTCGACGGCCAAGGGCCTGGACGTGGACCAGCCGCGCAACCTGGCCAAGTCCGTCACGGTCGAGTGAGCTGATGATCATCGGGGTCGGCATCGACGTCGTCGACGTCGCCCGCTTCGGCCAGACCCTGGAGCGGACGCCCGCCCTGCGCGACCGGCTGTTCACCGACGGGGAGAAGTCTCTGCCGCTGGCCTCGCTGGCTGCCCGGTTCGCGGCGAAGGAGGCGCTGGCCAAGGCGCTCGGCGCGCCGGCCGGTCTGCAGTGGACCGACGCGACGGTGGAGCGGCCACGGGGTGAGCAGCCCACCCTCGTGGTCGCCGGCACGGTCGCGGCCCGGGCCGCTGCCCTCGGCGTGGCGACCCTGCACGTGTCCCTGTCGCACGACGCCGGGATCGCTTCGGCCGTCGTGGTCGCCGAGGGGTGAGCCTGGCCTCGGAGAGCCCCACCGGCCAGGTCTGGTTCCAGAGCCTGGCCGCCGGCTACGCACCGCAACAGTCCGTCATCACGGCCGGCACCGACCGGACCGGGTTCGTCCAGATGCCGGGGCCGAGGACGCAGTCGCCGATGCCATCGCCCGCGGCGGGCTGCAGGAGGTGCACGCGTAGGCTCCCACCATGATGATGGCCTGGCCCGTGGACGCCGTCCGCGATGCCGAGACCGCGCTCATGGCCAGTCTGCCCGAGGGCGAGCTCATGTCCCGGGCGGTCGCCGGGCTCGTCGAGGTCGCCCTCGCCCGGCTGTCCGAGCGAGCCGGCCGGAGAGTCGTCGCTCTCGTCGGGCCCGGCAACAACGGCGCCGACGCGCTGTATGCCGTGGCCCGGCTCGCCGCAGCGGGCTGCAACGCGGCTGCCGTCCACGCCGACGCCGTCCACGACGGTGCCCTCGAGGCCGCCCACGCGGCGGGGGTCGTGGTCGCGCGCGGGACCGGAGCGCAGGCCAGCGGCCTGGTCGCAGAGGCGGACCTGGTCCTGGACGGGATCCTCGGTATCGGGGGGCGCGCAGGTATGCCGGCGTGGGGACGCTCGTGGCTGGAGGCGGTGAGCGACACCGCATACGTCCTGTCGGTGGACCTGCCCTCGGGTCAGGACCCGGCCGGGGAGACCCTGGACCCGGACGGGGTCTTCGCCGACGAGACGGTGACCTTCTCGGTGGCCAAGCCGGTTCACCTGCTGCCGCCGACCGAGCAGGCGGTCGGCCTGCTCACCGTCGTCGACATCGGCCTCACCCTCGCCGGTTCGCCCGCGGTGCGACGGCTGAGCCACGACGACGCGGCGGCGTCCTGGCCGGTTCCCGGGCCGGGCGACGACAAGTACTCGCGAGGCGTGCTCGGCATCGTCGCCGGCGGCGAGAACTACACCGGTGCGCCCCTGCTCGCGTGCACGGCGGCCGTCACCGCGGGTGCCGGCATGGTGCGCTACGTCGGCACGCCCACCCCCGCGTCGCTCGTCCGTGCTGCCGTCCCCGAAGCCGTCCTCGGCGCCGGCCGGGTCCAGGCGTGGGTCGTCGGGCCGGGGCTGGACCTCACCTCCCGGGCCAAGGGCGCCGAGGCCCAGCGCAGGACCGCACGCGAGGCGCTCGCCTCCGAGCTCCCGGTCGTCGTGGATGCGGGCGGACTCGACCTGGTGAGCGAGGCCCGCTCTGCCGCAACGCTGCTCACGCCGCACGCTGGGGAGTGCGCCCGCCTGCTCACCCGGCTCGGCGACCACGAGGTGAGCCGCGCGGAGGTCGAGGCGGCACCCCTGCGTCACGCCCGTCAGCTCCGGGACCGCACCGGGGCCGCCGTCCTGCTCAAGGGGTCGACGACGCTCGTCGTCCCGGCAGACCCCGGCGCCGCGGTGTGGTCCCAGGCCGACGCGCCGGCCTGGCTGGCGACAGCGGGAGCCGGTGACGTGCTGGCCGGCATCTGCGGCACGCTGCTGGCAGCCGGCCTGCCCCCGGACGAGGCGGGGGCCCTCGCGGCGCTCGTCCACGGGCTCGCCGGTGAGCGGGCCAACCCGGGCGGGCCGGTGCGCGCCCTGGCCGTCGCGCAGGCCGTCGGTGAGACGGTGGCCGCGCTCCTGCGTCGACCCCGCTGACTAGGATCGTCGCCGACCATGGACATCGACCCCGCGCGCCCGTCCGCGCTCCCGACCGCGCTCCCGGCAGGATCCTCGGCCTGCGTCGAGATCGACCTGGCCGCGATCCGCGCGAACACCGCCGAGCTGAAGCGCCGGGCCGGCGCTGCCGAGGTCATGGCGGTCGTCAAGGCCGACGGCTACGGGCACGGGGCCGTCGCGTCCGCGCGGGCGGCCCTGGCCGGAGGGGCCAGCTGGCTGGGCGTGGCACAGCTGGAGGAGGCGCTGGCCCTTCGTGCCGCCGGTGTCGACGCGCCGCTGCTCACCTGGCTCTACGTACCGGGCGCCGACTTCACGGCGGCCCTTCGAGCCGGGATCGACCTCACCGTCTCCTCGGTGTGGGCCCTGGAGGCCGTCTGCCGCGCGGTCGGCGAGTCCGGCACGGTTGCCCGGGTGCACCTGAAGGTGGACACCGGGCTGTCCCGCAACGGGGCGGCCGGTCCGGACTGGACCGACCTGGTCCGCGCTGCCGCGGCCGCCGAGGCCGATGAGTCGGTCGACGTCGTCGGCGTCTGGTCGCACTTCGCCTACGCCGACGAGCCGCAGCATCCGACGGTCCGCCGTCAGGCCGAGCGGTTCGCCGACGCCCTGCGCGACCTGGACCGGGCCGGGCTGCGACCGGCCCTTCGCCACCTGGCCAACTCTGCGGCGACCCTGACCAACCCTGCGGTCCACTACGACCTCGTCCGTCCCGGACTGGCCGTGTACGGGCTCTCGCCGGTGCCCCAGCTGGGTGGCCCCACGGCATACGGCCTGCGCGAGGCGATGCGGGTGCTCACCTCGCTCGCGCTGGTCAAGCGGGTCCCGGCCGGGACCGGGGTGAGCTACGGCCACCAGTACACGACGGAGCAGGAGACGGTCCTCGGCCTCGTCCCGATGGGCTACGCCGACGGGATCCCGCGCAGCGGGACCAACGTCGGTCCGCTTCAGGTCGGCGACCAGCGCGCGACCGTGAGTGGGCGGGTCTGCATGGACCAGCTCGTGGTCGACCTCGGACCCTCCTATGCCGGTGCGGCCGGCGATCCCGTCGTCGTGCTGGGGCGGGAGGCCCAGGGAGAGCCCACGGCGCAGGACTGGGCCTCGGCGACAGGGACGATCAACTACGAGATCGTCACGAGGATGGGCGCGCGGCTGCCGCGGATCCTGCTCGGCGAGGGGGGCTGACCGTGCCGGCTGCGCGCAGGACGTTGGCCGGGATCGGCATCGGGCTGGCCGCCGCCGGTGCCGCCGCCGCGGCCGGTGTCGTGGCCGAGCGGGCCACCCGCGGTGGCCAGCTGGAGAAGGGCACGCTGCCGAGCAACGCCTACGACTACCCCGCCGGGCGCGAGGCCGTGGTCATCGCCGACGACGGCGTCCCGCTCCACGTCGAGATCGACGATCCCGACGAGGCGGTGGCCGGACGCCCCACCATCGTGCTCAGCCACGGCTACTGCCTCAGCCTGCGCAGCTGGGTGCTCCAGCGCCGGGCCCTGGCACGGGCCGGATACCGGCTGGTCCTCTGGGACCAGCGCAGCCACGGCCAGTCGGGCCGCTCGGGCGCCGAGGGCTGCACCATCGACCAGCTCGGCCGGGACCTGGCGCGGGTGATCGCCGAGCACGCGCCCGACGGGCCGCTCATCCTCGTCGGGCACTCGATGGGCGGGATGACGACGATGTCGCTCGCCGGCCAGTTCCCCGAGCTCATCGACGAACGGGTCGTGGCAGTCGGCTTCGTCGCCACGAGCGCGGGCGGTACGGCCATGGTGTCGCTCGGCTTCGGGCCGATGATCGGCGGCCTGATCGGACGCCTCGGCCCTGGCGTCCTCAGCCGGCTGGGCAGGGTCCAGGGCCGGCTCGACCCGCTTCGCAGGCTGGGGCGTGGCGTCGAGGACGTCGTCGTGGCACGGTACTCGTTCGACTCCCCGATGTCGGTCGACGCGGTGCGGTTCGCCGGGGACATGATCTTCGGGACGCCGTTCTCGGTCATGGGCGACTTCCTGCCGGCGCTGGAGTCCCTCGACCTGCGGGCCGACCTGGACCGCTTCCGGGGCATCGACGTCCTGGTCCTCAACGGGGCCGGCGACCTGTTGACCCCCCCGGAGCACAGCGCCGACATCGTCCGGCTGATCCCGGGTGCCGAGCACGTCGTCATCAAGGACGCCGGGCACCTGGTCATGCTCGAGCACCCCGACGTCGTCAACGAGCAGCTGCTCGACCTGGCGCTGCGCGGCCAGCGCGCCGCCTCCGCGCAGCTGGCCGTCGTTCGCAAGCCGCGCGTCAAGCGGGTCCTCACCGACCTGACCCGGCTGCGCCGCAAGGCGCCCAGGAGCTCGCCGGCCGGCATCCCCAGACGCGCGTCGGGGGAGTGAGGCCGTATGCCGCCTGCGCACCCGCTCGCCACTGCCGACGACACCCGGGCCTGGGGACGGGTCCTCGGCCGGGGCCTGCGTGCCGGTGACCTCGTCGTGCTCACCGGTGGCCTTGGCGCCGGCAAGACGACGCTCACCCAGGGGATCGGGGAAGGACTCGGCGTACGCGGACCGATCACCTCGCCGACCTTCGTCATCGCCAGGGTGCACCCCTCGGTCGTCGGCGGGCCGCCCCTCGTCCACGTCGACGCCTACCGGCTGGGTGGTCTGGACGAGCTCGACGCCCTCGACCTGGATGAGTCGCTCGAGGAGTGCGTGACCGTGGTGGAGTGGGGTCACGGTCTGGCCGAGGGCCTGGCCGAGGACTACCTGGAGGTCACCCTGTCCGGCGAGGACGAACGTGCCGCCACCATCGAGGGCCACGGGCCCCGGTGGGTGGGCCTCGAGTTAACGCTCCGGTGAGGGTCCGTACCCGCCTCGGCGCGCCCGGATAGCCTGTCCGGGTGCTCCTGCTCGCCATCGACACCTCGACGAGCGCCATCACGGTGGCGCTGCACGACGGGTCCGACGTGCGCGCGGAGCGGTCGTTCACCGACGCCCGCAAGCACACCGAACGCCTCGCGCCGCTGGTGCAGGAAGCTCTCGACGCGGGCGACGCCAGCGCGGCCGACCTCACTGACATCGCCGTAGGGACCGGTCCCGGTCCGTTCACTGGGCTGCGGGTGGGTCTGGTCACGGCGCGGATGCTGGGGCTCGCACTCGGGGTGCCGGTTCACGGCCTGTGCGGTCTGGACGTCCTGGCGCAGCAGGCGGCGGCACTGGTGTCCGGTGACGTGCTCGTGGCGACCGATGCCCGGCGCAAGGAGGTCTACTGGGCGGTGTATGCCGTGCGGCCGGGCCGGGTCGAGGCCCTCACCGCCCCGGCGGTCAGCCGCCCGGCCGAGCTGCCCGACGACGTCCGGTCGCTTCCGACGGTGGGCCGCGGCCCGGTGCTCTATCCCGACCTGTTCGTGGCGCCCCTGCCCGTTCACGACGTCGCCGCAGGGACGCTGGCCGAGGTCGCCGTGGCCAGGATCCGTGCCGGTGCGGCGATGCCCGTCGACGCGCAGTACCTGCGCCGTCCCGACGCGACCCCGTCGGTGAGCACCAAGTCGACGGTGCCGACGGACCGGCGGTCGCCGTGACCGGCACCCTGGTGACCCGACCCGTGCGCTGGCAGGACATCCCCGCCCTCGTCCGCCTGGAGGGCGAGCTGTTCGCCGAAGACGCCTGGACGGTGGCGTCGTGGTGGTCGGAGCTGGCCGCCCGGCCGCGTCGCGACTACGTCGCCGTCGACGACGCGCAGGGCGTCATCGGGTATGCCGGGCTCGACCACGGCGGTGAGGTCGCGGACATCATGACGGTGGCCGTCGCGGCGCGTGCACGCGGCACCGGGATCGGGTCTGCGCTGATCGCGGAGCTGGAGGCCCGAGCGGTCGCCGGCGGCGCGGCATACCTGATGCTCGAAGTACGCGACGACAACGAGCCAGCCAAGAACCTCTATGCGAGAAAGGGATTCGAGACCGTGAGCGTCCGACGCCGCTACTACCAGCCCGACGACGTCGACGCCCTCGTCCTGCGCAAGACGTTGCAGGGCCCGGCGTGAGCGCCTCGTCCGAACCGCTCGTCCTCGGCATCGAGACGTCGTGCGACGAGACCGGCGTGGGGATCGTGCGCGGTGAGACGCTCCTCGTCGATGCCATTGCCAGCTCGGTCGACGAGCACGCGCGGTTCGGCGGCGTCGTGCCGGAGGTGGCCAGCCGGGCCCACCTGGAGGCGATGCTGCCTACCGTCGAGCGTGCCTGTCGAGAGGCGGGCGTCCGGCTGGCGGACCTGGACGCCATCGCCGTGACCGCAGGCCCCGGCCTGGCGGGGGCGCTCATGGTGGGGGTCGCTGCCGCCAAGGCCCTCTCCGTCGGTCTGGGGACGCCGCTGTACGGGGTCAACCACCTCGCCTCGCACGTCGCCGTCGACATCGTCGAGCACGGTCCGCTGCCGTCGCCGACGATGGCGCTGCTCGTCTCCGGCGGGCACTCCTCGCTCCTGCTGGTCCCCGACGTCACCGACGACATCCGCCCGCTCGGTGCGACCATCGACGACGCGGCGGGCGAGGCGTTCGACAAGGTGGCCCGGGTGCTCGGCCTGCCGTTCCCGGGCGGGCCGTACATCGACCGGGCCGCCCGCGACGGCCAGGTCACCATCGACTTCCCGCGCGGGCTCACCACTGGCCGCGACCTGGAACGGCACCGCTTCGACTTCTCCTTCTCGGGACTGAAGACGGCGGTGGCCCGGTGGGTGGAGCTGCGTCAGCGGGCCGGGGAGGACGTGCCGGTGGCCGACGTCGCCGCCTCGTTCCAGGAGGCGGTCGTCGACGTCCTCACCCGCAAGGCGGTCGACGCCTGCCGGACCCACGGCGTGGCCCACCTGCAGATCGGCGGAGGGGTCGCCGCCAACTCGCGGCTCCGGGCGATGGCCCTGGCCCGGTGCGAGGCTGCCGGAGTAACGCTGCGGGTCCCCCGTCCGGGGCTGTGCACCGACAACGGGGCCATGGTCGCGGCCCTCGGGGCCCAGATGGTCGTGCTGGGTCGGCCCCCGTCCGGTCTGGACCTGCCGGCCGACTCCTCGATGCCGGTCACCCAG
>JAICMC010000139.1 GCA_025929465.1 Nostocoides sp. | reverse complement strand
GGTGAGCGGGATGACCTCCGCAGCCGAGAAGAAGGCCCCGAGCGCCATGTGCTCGACCGGTGTCCCGGAGAAGTAGAGATGGTGCATCGTGCCGATGACACCGCCGGCGGAGTAGAGGATGACATCCATGAAGATGATGCCGAGGGCGATCTTCTCGCGGACGACGCCGAGCATGACGAAGATGTAGGCGACCATCACCGTGGTGAAGAGCTCCAGGAAGTCCTCGACCCACAGGTGCACCACCCAGAAGCGCCAGAACTCCGCGACGGTCAGGTGCGTCTCACTGCTCGCGAGCAGGCCGACCGCGTAGAAGGCCGGGATCGTCAACGCGGAGAAGAAGAACAGCCACGGCATGTTGCCCTTCGACTCGCGACGGAGCCGGCTTCGGATCCCTCGGTAGACGATGATGATCCAGATGAACAGGCCGGCCGTCAGCAGCGCCTGGAAGACTCGGGGAAGGTCGAGGTACTCCCACTGCTGGGCGAAGAGTGGACCCGTGGCCCAGTCCACGCCGTGGATCGACAGCGCCTCCGCGCCGAGCGATCCGAAGACGACCACCGCGACGGCTCCGAGCAGGATGTAGGCCAGCTTGTCCTGGTGCCTGGGCTCGCGCCCGGCGATCATCGGCGTGAGGAAGATGCCGGCAGCGAGGAAGGCCGCGGCTGTCCAGAACAGGGACAGCTGCAGATGCCAGGTCCGGGCCAGGTTGAACGGAAGCAGCTTGGCCAGGTCCAGGCCGAAGAACGAGAGGATGTCGGCCCGGTAGTGCTCCGCGGCGGCACCGACCAGGGTCTGCCCGAGGAACAGCAGGGCGATGACGAAGAAGAACCATGCCGTGGCACGTTGCGCCCGGGTCAGCCCGACGGCACCGGGCTGCTTGAACTCGATGGCCGGAGCCTCCTCCGAGTGCCAGCCGATCCGCTGGCTCCACCGGCCGTACACGGCGAACAGCGCGCCAGTCCCGCCGATGAGGACGATGAGCGAGAGACCGGACCAGACGATCATGTCCGCGGTGGGGCCGTTGGCGACCCGAGGCTCCATCGGCCAGTTGTTGGTGTACGAGTAGTCGAAGCCGGGTCGATCGGCGGCCGAGGCCCACGCCGTCCACGCGAAGAACGCGGTCAGCTCATGAACCTGCTTCGGGTCGGTCAGCAGCATCGGCTTGAGCCCGTGCGTGATCGAGTCCTTGCCGAAGAAGGTGGCGTAGTACTTCTTGGCCTCGGCGAAGGCGGCCACCTGGTTGTCGGTGAAGGTGAGCACGCCGGTCGCCTCGGCGTAGCGGTTTGTCCGCCACTCCCTGACGGTGAGCCCCTGGGGATCCTGCGCGCCGCTCTCGCGGATCTGCTTGGCAGTGAAGATCGTGGCGTTGCGGAGGTACTCCGCGGTGAAGTCCTGCCCGAGGTATCCCCCGTGACCCATGATCGAGCCGTACTCCATGAGGCCGCGAGACTGGAAGATGACCTGCCCAGCCGTGATGTCGTCGCTGGTGAACACGGTCTCGCCGGTGCCGCTGACCACCTTCGACGGCTGCGGCATGGAGTCGGTGTACGTGCGAAAGGCGAGGATCCCCATGACGAAGAAGCTGAAGATCATCACCAGGACGACGCCTTGGACCCAGCCCTTCCCCACGAGCATCTGGCGGCGTGAGGCGGCGTTCGGTGCTGGCGTCGTTGCCATGAGCGCTCCCGACATTCACTGGCTGATCAATGACTGCTGAGCAATGGGGTCGAACCTAGCAGCCCTTGACCGTCTCCTCCATCCGAGAAGGGGCGCCGGGGACAGAGCAGATGGCGGTGGCGGAACAGCGGTGGAGGTGGAGGGCTCGTTCCTCAACGGCGCCCGGGACCGGCAGCTTCCTCGGGCTGCAGTTCGACGGCAACGGTGTCGATCTGCCACGGCCGTAGTGGGAGGGTGACGACACCTCCCTCGACGGTCAGCGACTGGCCGACACGACCGAGACCATCGCACCGATACGCCTGTCGCACAGGTCGGTTCGCCGAACCGATCGTCACGGTGGTGCCGTCGTCGGAGGTGTTGACGACCCTCACCTCGAGGCGGCAATTCTCCTGCGCGCGGCGGCGGACCGACAGCAGGTCGACGCCCGCGCCACGCACGGTGAGCCCTTCGGCGATCCCCGCCTCGGCGTCGGGCGGCCCGTCACCGCGGGCCACGACGACGGGGTGCAGCACGGCCTCGGCGACCTCGGCGAGGCCGGCGGTGGCCCAGCCGCCCCGGTGCGGCATGACGATGAGCCGCGCGTGAGCCGGTCCCAGCACCTGGGCGTCCGGCGTCCGGACCTGCGGTCCGGCCGGCTCGCTGCGCAGCGGGTGCACGTTGCGGCTGAGGTGGCCGACCGCGCGGAGGAGGGTGAGGGCGATCTCGGTGCCGGCCCCCTCCTGGCGCTCGACGACCTCGTACTCCATCGTCCGGTACAGCACGACGCCCATTCCGCCCGCATCGACGAACCGCTCGGCGGGAAAGGTCGGCAGGGGGTACTCCCCCACCGGTCCGCCCCGCGCCGCCCGACCCCGGCGGACCACGGCGAGCTGGCCGTGGGCGTGTGAGCACCGCGCAGGTCGGGAGGTGGGGACGTGCAGCCGCAGCCGGTGGTCGGTCGACCGGTTCTCCCAGGACAGCGCCAGCCGCACGAACGGCTCCCCGGTCCGGACCTCGACCTCCATCCGCACGAGCGTCGGCTCGGTGGTCCCCGAACGACCGGCAGCATCGGAGGAGGACGGCAGGTCGTAGAGGCGCTCGACGACCAGCGATCCGGCGATCAGCCCCGCGCCGCCCCGTCGTCGCACGGTGACCCGACGCGGTCCGTCGACCAGGCGGTCCTGCGCTGGTGGCCCGTAGTTGTAGGTGTCACCGCAGTCGCCGCCGTCGACGAGCCGGGCCACACCGGTCAGCGTCCTGCCGTCGGCCGTGACGGTGAGCGTCCCATCTGCGGCGACCTGCACCCGGACCAGCCCGTTGTCCAGTATCCCGCGCCCGGCATCGACCGCCGCTCCCCGGGGGCCCTCGTCGGCCCGCACCGGACGGAGCGTGGCCCACCCGAGCGGCGGGCTCGGGACGAGGGCAGTGAGGCGTCGCCGCGGCTCGTCGAGGGTGACGACCTCCCAGGAGCTGCCGGCCTCGGCCGCCTCGGCCGCCTCGGCCGCCTCGGCGAGCCGCCTCCCGGCCGCCACCGCGTCGAAGGCGTCGTCGCCGTGGTCGGCCAGGGCGAAGGTGAGACGGCGAGCGCCGGCATCGATCTGGACGTCGGCCACCTGGAGGCCGAAGAGCTCGCGGTCATGGACCCGGTGGATGAGCCGGGCCAGGTCCGGTGAGGCCACCGTCTCGCGTCCCAGCACGCGGTCGGGGCGGTCCAGCTCCTGGGCGGGCCAGACGTCGCCGTGGGCGCCTCGAAGCCCCACGGCTGGCCAGTCCTCCGGGACCGGCACCGTGACGGTGATGTGGTCCGACCGCCAGAACGGCAACGGGTTGGCCACGACGAGCGACCCTCGGGGGGTGGCCTGCACGGCCGGCCGCAGGGCCCGGTCCCGCACCGCCTGCGCCGCGTGCGAGGCCTCCTCGATCCTGGCCAGGACCTGGGTCGCCGTCTCGTCCACACCGCAACCGGTCACCGAGTCGTGGCAGGAGGAGTCCACGACGCCACGCCACGCCAGGTCGAGGTAGAACTCGGGCAGCGGCGACAGCCACAGGGACGCGAACGGCTCGGCGTACCGCGCCAGCAGCCGCTCGGTGCGAGCCATCGCCTCCTTGAGCTGCCAGCGCACCGACAGCACGCCGGGCAGGATGTTGGCCCGGGCGTGGCTGCGCAGCTCTCCGTCGACGACGGACAGGTCGCCCTGCGGCGTCCGCGGCGAGGCGAGGTACTCGGCCAGGGTCGCGACCCGGACCACCGGTCCCTCGCCGGCGTTGAGCGCCTCGACCTGGCTGGCCAGGGTCGGCAGGGGCGTGGCATGGTCGGTGCCGTACATGGCCAGGAAGTCCGGGCCGGCATACGGCCCGCTCTGGGCCCCGATCCGCTCGGCCAGCCGGGTCCGCGTCGTGGAGGCGTCGGCGAACAGGTCGGCGGCGTTGCCGTAGCCGTTGGCCAGGTACTCGGTGCGTATGCCGGTCCCGTCCGGCGAGCGCCACCAGAACTCGTTGGCCTCGACCGACGCCGGCACCCCGCGCCACACGCACGCCTGCTCGATGCCGGCATGGCGCAGGATCTGGGGAAGCTGCGCGCAGTGCCCGAACATGTCCGGGACGTAGCCCACCGCCATGACCGGCCCGAGCCGTGCCGCGTCGGCCCAGCCGATCTGCAGGTTGCGGATCATCGTCTCGCCGGAGCAGAGGAACTCGTCCATGAGCACCCGCCACGGCCCGATCGCCAGCTGACCGCTCGCGACCATCGTCCGCACCGCCTCGGTGCGCTCCGGGCGCACCTGGAGGTAGTCGTCGACGGCGGCCATCTGCCCGTCCATGGTGAACCGGAAGCCAGGCTCCTGCCCGCCCCGGTCGACGACATCGTCCATCAGGTCGACCAGACGCATCCGGAAGCGCTGGAACGGCTCGTACCACTCCCGGTCCCAGTGGGTGTGCGGGAGCAGCCACACCGTCTCGATCCCCGGGGTCCACCCACTCATGATCAATGATCATGGCACGAGGCGCCGTCGGGTGAGCCGCCCCTCGTCGCCGCGAGCGGTCCGTGCACGGCATGCGACAGTATGCCGGTGACCTCGCGCGACACCCTCCAGTCCCGATGGGTCGTACCGTTGCCCGGCACGCCCGGGTCGTCGTGGCGCCGTGGCCGGCCCTCGTCGTCGCCGGCTTCGGACCGGCCAGTGGCCCGGTGGGCGCAGCTGTGGGCACCGCTGCTGCTGCGCCGGCTCCACGACCGCTTCGGCATCACCCACTGAGCAACGGAGGACCCCCATGCTGCTGTCCATCTGGCCCCGCCTCGACCAGCCGTGGGCCGACGTCCTGGACCTGGCCCGGTTCTGCGACCGCGAGGGCTGGCACACCCTCTACGTCGAGGACCACTTCATCGGGCACCCGGCAGCAGCCGAGCGGGAGCCGCTCCTCGAGGCGACCGCGACGCTCAGCGCGCTCGCCGCCGCGACCGGGCGGATCCGGCTGGGGACGCTCGTGCTGTCGGTGACCTACCGGCATCCGGCCGTCATCGCCAACTGGGCGGCAACGCTGGACCACGTGAGCAACGGCCGGCTCACCCTCGGCCTCGGTGCCGGCTGGCAGGAGAGCGAGCACACGGCATACGGGCTTCCCCTCGGTCCTCCCGGGGAGCGCGTGGACCGCTTCGTCGAGGGGCTCCGGGTGGTCCGCGGGCTGCTGGAGAGGGAGCGGACCACCCTGGCCGGCCGCTACTTCCAGGTCGTGGACGCGGTGAGCGAGCCCAAACCCCTCCAGGCCAAGGTGCCGGTCCTCGTCGGCGCCAAGCAGAACCGGATGCTCGGCGTCGTCGCGCGGTACGCGGACGTCTGGAACATGTGGTCGACACCGTCGGTGTTCGCCGAGCGCGCCGGCGTCCTGGACGCCCGCTGCGAGCGGATCGGGCGCGACCCCGCGACCATCTCCCGATCGACCCAGGCGCTCCTGCGCATCACCGGCGACCGCGCGGAGGCCGAACGGTTCGCCGCCGAGCACGCCCCACGGCCATGCCTGGCCGGACCGGTCGGCACCGTCGCCGAGGGGATCGCCGCCTATGCGCAGGTGGGTGTCGGGGAGTTCATCGTCGTCGACTCCGACCTGGGAACCGGTGCCGAGCGCGAGGACACCCTGTCCGCCCTCCGCGTGGCGCTCGCTGGGGTCCTCATCCCGGATGCCGGGCCAGCCCACGGAACAGGTGCCCCCGCGCGCGGCTGAGCCGAGGGCCGGCACGGTATGCCGCGTGCTCGACGTCCGCCGCGAAGCCGGCCCATGCCAGCAGGTGCCTCCGCTCGCCGGTCAGGCGGGCCCGGTCAGGCGTGCCCCGTCAGGCGCTCCCGTCGGTCATGCTGGCTGGGTCGAACTCCTTCTCCTCCACCAGGACCATCCAGTTGCCGGAGTTGTCCCGGCACACCGCCTCCACCCCGTAGGGCCGGTCGGTGGGCGGCTGGACGAACTCGACCCCCTTGGCGACCAGCTCGGCGTGCGTCGCGCGGCAGTCGTCGACGGACAGCCCCAGGCCGTTGAGGCCGCCGGCGTCCTGGGCCCGCTTCATGGCTTCGACGAGGTCGGGGTCCATGGGCGGTCCGGGGATCGCCAGGTTGACGAGCAGCTCGGGCTGCGAAGGGTGGATGACGGTGCACCAGCGGTAGCCCTCGCCGAGGGTGATGTCGTCCTTCTCCTCGAAGCCGAGGACGTCGGTGTAGAACTTCTTGGCCTCGTCCTGGTCCTTGACGAAGACACTGACGATGGAGATGTTGTTGATCATGGGTTCAGGCTACGAGCCGGGTGGGCCTTGGCGCTTCTCCTCGATTGCGGAGTCGGTTTCCAGCGGGTCGGTCGCCCGCTCGGCCAGTCCCCACATGAAGACGTAGCAGCCCGGGATCCGAGGTGCACCGGCCGCGGCATACCGGGCCTGGAACTGCGACGGTGACTCGCCCACCACGCTGCGGAACCGGCTGGAGAACGAGCCGAGGGAGGAGAAGCCGACCGCGTGGCACACCTCGGTGACCGTCAGGTTCGTGGCGCGCAGCAGGTCCTGGGCGCGCTCGATCCGGCGCTGGGACACGTAGTCGCCGGGCGTCATCCCGTAGGTACTGCGGAACAGGCGCAGGAAGTGGAACTTGGACAGACCCGCCACGGCGGCGAGCCGCTCCAGGTCGACCTCGTCGGCATAGGACCGGTCCGCCTCGTCCCGGGCCCGCCGCAGGTGGACCAGGACGTCGGCCGGCGCCCGGTCAGGCACCCCGCGCGGCCGGCTCGTCGGGCGGCTGGGGTCGGGCGTCGACACCGGCTTCCTTGCGCTGTTCGGGCGTGATCGGCGCCGGGGCGTCGGTCAGCGGGTCGTAGCCTCCGCCGGACTTGGGGAAGGCGATCACGTCACGGATCGAGTCGGCGCCGGCCAGCAGCATGACGATGCGGTCCCACCCGAACGCGATGCCACCATGCGGCGGCGCACCGAAGGCGAAGGCGTCGAGCAGGAAGCCGAACTTCTCCTGCGCCTGCTCCGTCGTGAGTCCCATGACGCTGAAGACCCTCTCCTGCACGGCCCGCTGGTGGATCCGGATCGAGCCACCGCCGATCTCGTTGCCGTTGCACACCAGGTCGTAGGCGTAGGCGAGCGCCGGACCGGGGTCGGTGTCGAAGGTGTCCATGAACTCGGCCTTGGGGCTGGTGAACGCGTGGTGCACAGCGGTCCAGGCGCCGGCACCGACCGCGATGTCACCGGCGGCGACGGCGTCGGTGGTCGGCTCGAAGAGCGGGGCGTCGTTGACCCACAGCAGGCTCCAGGCCGACTCCTCGACGAGCTCGCACCGACGGCCGATCTCCAGCCGGGTCGCCCCGAGCAGCGACCGGCTGGACCTGGCCGGGCCGGCGGCGAAGAACACGCAGTCTCCGGGCACGGCACCGACGTGGGCCGCGAGGCCGGCCCGCTCGGTGTCGGTGAGGTTCTTGGCCACCGGGCCGCCGAGCTCGCCGTCCTCCTGGACCAGCACGTAGGCCAGACCCTTGGCGCCGCGCTGGCGGGCGAACTCCTGCCAGGCGTCCAGCTGCTTGCGCGGCTGGCTCGCCCCGCCAGGCATGACGACGGCGCCGACGTAGGGCGCCTGGAAGACCCGGAACGGGGTGTCGGCGAAGAACTGGGTGCAGTCGGTCAGCTCGAGGTCGAAGCGCAGGTCCGGCTTGTCCGAGCCGTAGCGAGCCATTGCCTCGGCATACGTCATCCGCGGGAAGGGCGTCTGCAGCTCGACCCCGATGGTCCGCCACAGCGCGACCGCGATGGCCTCGCCGAGCTCGACGACGTC
>JAICMC010000067.1 GCA_025929465.1 Nostocoides sp. | reverse complement strand
CGGCCCTTCTCCGGGAGGGTGAGCCCGACGAGGGACTCGGTGAGCTCGGTCTGGCCGTTGCCCTGGACGCCGGCGATGGCATAGATCTCGCCGCTGTGGACCGTGAACGACACATCGTCGACGAGCACCTGCCCGGCCGGGTCCACGATCCGCAGGCCCTCGGCCTCGACGATCGGGACGCCGGGTGCGCTCAGGGACTTGTCCACGGTCAGCTGGACCGGTCGCCCGACCATGAGCGAGGCCAGCTCGGCAGCGGAGGTCTGCGGGGTTGCCGTGCCGACCATCTTGCCGCGGCGGATGACGGTGATCCGGTCGGCCACCGCGCGCACCTCGCGCAGCTTGTGGGTGATGAAGACGATCGAGGTCCCGCCGTCGCGCAGCGCGCGCATGACCTGCATCAGCTCGTCGGTCTCCTGGGGCGTGAGGACTGCGGTGGGCTCGTCCAGGATGAGCACCTTGGCGTTGCGCACGAGCGCCTTGACGATCTCCACACGCTGTTGGACGCCGACAGGCAGGTCCGAGACGAGCGCGTCCGGCGGCACCGCCAGGCCGTACCTCTCGGAGACCTCGGCCACCTCACGCCGCGCCCGACGCCGGTCCAGCCAGCCGAGGGACTTGGTCTTTTCGTGGCCCAGCTCGACGTTCTCGGCGACGGTGAAGACGGGGATGAGCATGAAGTGCTGGTGAACCATGCCGATCCCGGCAGCCATCGCCTGGCCTGGACCGTTGAACCTGACCGGCTGGTCGTCGACGAGGATCTGGCCACCGTCAGGCTGGTACAGGCCGTACAGGACGTTCATGAGGGTGCTCTTGCCGGCACCGTTCTCACCGAGCAGAGCGTGGATCTCGCCGGGCTCGATGACCAGGTCGATGGCGTCGTTGGCCGTGAAGGAACCGAACTTCTTGGTGATGCCCTTCAGCTCGAGCTTCACTGCTCACCTCCTGCGCGTCGCCAGTCTGGCAGAAGGGGAGCACCGGTCGTCCCGGTGCTCCCCTCCCGCGGGTTGCGTGTGTCGTCCCCTGGGTCAGCAGGTCACTTCGGCTGGCTCGGGGAGGTGATCTTGATGGTGCCCGAGATGATGTCCGCCTTGACCTTGTCAAGCTCGGTCTTCAGGTCCGCGGGGACCTTGCTGTCGTAGCTGTGGAAGGGGGCCAGGCCGGTGCCACCGTTGGTGAGGTCTCCGATGAAGTTGCCTGTGGGCAGGGTGCCGCCGGCCACCGACTCGAGGTACTTCTGGACCGAGCTGCCGAGGCCCTTGGTCACGCTGGTCAGGAACGTGTCGCAGTACTGGGCGGCCGACTCGCAACCGTCGGTGTCGACCCAGATGACCGAGACCTTGCCCGAGGATGCCTTGGCCACGGCGCCCGCACCGAGGCCGGCGCCGCCGGCAACCGGGAAGATGATGTCGGCACCCTGCTGGACCTGGGCGGCCGAGATGGTCTTGCCCTTGTTCTGGTCGGTGAAGGACTGTGAGAACGTTCCGGCCTTCTGGTTCTTCTCGTCCCAGCCGAGGACCTGGACGTTCTTGCTCTTCTGCTTGTTGTAGTACTGCACACCCTCCCAGAAGCCGTCCATGTAGATGGTGACCGGCGGGATGTTCAGCCCGCCCCACGTGGCTACCTTGCCCGTCTTGGTCATGCCAGCGGCGAGGTAGCCGGCGAGGAAGCCGCCCTGGGCTGTGTTGTACTCCATGCCGTAGATGTTCGCGGCCTGCGAGGGGGCGTCGATCTCGGCGAAGTGCTGGTTCGGGTTGGCCAGGGCGGCCTTCTTCACGGCGTCCATCATCAGACCACCGACGGCCAAGATGGTGTCGCAGCCCTTGCTCACCTCGGCGTTGAGGTTGGGCGTGTAGTCGTTCTGGCTGTTCGAGGGCACATAGCTGATCGTGATCCCCGAGTTGGCCGCACTGGCCGCCTTCATCCCGTCGTAGGAGGACTGGTTGAACGAGCGGTCGTCGACGCCGCCGGTGTCCAGAACCATGCACGCCTTCACGGTCTTGGTCGAGGCACTGGAGGTGCTGGACGAACCGGACCCCGTGGACGAGCTGGACGACGCGGGCTTGCTGCCGCAGGCGCTGAGGGCGAGCGCTGACGCTCCGACCATCGCGGCGATCTTGACTGACTTGTGCACTAGGCGGTCCTCCTCGATGAGCTCGCCGTCACCAACCCGGCGCGACGTCGGCCACACAGTAGCGCAGCCGAAGTCCACGGAGGGACCGCTTGTGGGGGACCCCGACGCAAAGTTATCCGTTGGTGACGTGTTGGACCTGCACGACTTGCGTGGAACCCCAGGGTCGGACCGGCAGGTCTCCGGTGGTGCTCGCCCGCCCGGCGAAGGCGGTGCTCACGCGGGCGCTCTCGGGGCGGGTGGGAAGGAGCGCGTCGGGGCGAGCGCGCGGCACCGGGCCAGCAGCGCCGGCTCGTCGACGCGGGTGCTCTGCCCGTCGGCCAGGACCAGCTCGCCGTCGACGAAGACGTGCGTGACGTCGGCGCGGCCGGCTGCGAAGACGAGCAGAGCCGCGACGTCGTGCACCGGCGTGAGGTGTGGCCGGTCGAGGTCGAGCAGGACGAGGTCGGCGCGCTTGCCCACCTCCAGGCTCCCGGTGAGGTGGCCGATCCCGAGCGCCCAGGCGCCGTCGATGGTCGCGGCCCGCAGGATCTGCGCGGCCGGGGCGGCATCGGGCCGGCCGCTGGAGAGCCGGGCGAGGAGGGCGGCCTGCCGCATGGCCTGCCACATGTCCAGGTCGTTGCTCGAGGAGCAGCCGTCGGTGCCGATGCCGAGCCGGAGTCCGCCGGCTCGCCAGTCCTGCCAGCCCAGCAGGCCGCTCGCGAGCTTGAGGTTGGAGCCGGGGCAGTGGGCGACGGCCGCGTCGGCGGCGGCGAGGGCCGCGCGGTCGCCCGGCGTGAGGTGGACGCCGTGGCCGGCGACCAGACGCAGGTGACCGCCGAGGGCGCCGGCCCGGGCGAGCACCTCGGTGGGAGTGCCGCCGAAGCGGGCCAGGACGTCGGCGTTCTCGGCGGCCGTCTCCGACACGTGAGTGTGCAGGAGGGGGCCGATCCCGTCGGGCGCGCTCGAGGCCGTCGGCCAGTCGCGGGTCCCGTCGACCACGTCGCGCAGCTGCGCCGGTGTCGCGGCATACGTGCTGTGCGGCGTGACGGTGAGCGGCGCGGCCGGGCCGCCGACCGCGTGCTGCCGCTCGGGCCACTGCGCCAGGCCCTCGAGCCGTTGGCCCCAGCTCAGCCCGTCGGGTCCGGGGCCGTCGAAGAAGACCGGGCCGATGACGTGCCGCAGGCCCGCCGCGACCGCGCCGCGGTGGGCCGCCTCGTGGTGGAAGTACATGTCGTTGGCCGTCGTCGTGCCGCCGTGCACGGCCTCCAGCGCGCCCAGGGTGGCGGCCTGCTCGACCGTCGCCCGGGTCATGACTGCGGCCTCGGCCGCCCAGACGGTGTGCAGGAACCCGGCCAGGTCGACGCCCTCGGCGATCCCGCGCAGGAGGGTCATCGGCAGGTGGGTGTGCAGGTTGACCAGGCCGGGCATGGCCAGCCGGCCGCGGCCGTCGACCCGGGTCGCTCCCAGCCGCTCGGCCCGCGGACGCAGCTCGCCCGACGGTCCGATGGCGGCGATCGCACCGTCCTGGACCAGGATCGAGGTGTCCGCCAGGACCCGGTCGTCCTCGTCGCAGGTGACGACGTGGGCCAGGTCGGTCAGCCAGGTGGCGCTCACGGCCCCCGCCTCCGCCTCAGCCTCCGCCCCCGCCTCAGCCCGTCCGCCCGTTCACAACCGCACAAGTGTGGAGAAGTGAACATCGGGCACGGCCGGGTCTCGCGTTCACAACAGCGCACTTGTGGAGAAGTGAGCATCAGGGGGCGCCAGCCTGGGACGCTCGGGCGGCGACGACCGCGTCGAGCAGGGCAAGGACCCGCTGGCCGGTGGAGCGCAGGACGCGCTCGACCTCCGCCATCGTGATCGGCACGCCGGACAGCCCGGCCGCGGGGTTGACCACCAGGGCCACCGCGGCATACCGGATCCCGGCCTCGACCGCGAGGGTCACCTCGGGGACCCCGGTCATGCCGGCGACGTGCCCACCGAGCAGACCGGCCATCCGGACCTCGGCCGCGGACTCGAAGCGGGGTCCCTCGAAGCACGCATAGACCCCGCCGTCGCGGATCGCGATGCCCGCAGTACGCGCCGCCGCGAGGACCTCCGCCCGCAGAGCGGGGTGGTAGGCCTCGGTGACGTCGACGTGGACCACGCCCCCGGCCCCGCTGCCGTCGTGCAGGGTCGCCGGGCGGCTCTTGGTGAAGTCGAGGAAGTCGTCGACGAGGACCAGGTCGCCGGGCGCCAGGGTGGGGTCGATGCTGCCCACGACGTTGACCGCGAGGACGTCGCGGCAGCCGATGTCGCGCAGTGCGGCGATGTTGGCGCGGTAGTTGACCAGGTGCGGCGGCACCGAGTGGCCGGCCCCGTGCCGGGTGAGGAAGGCGACGGGCAGGTCGTGCCAACGGCCGCGGGTCAGGTGGGCGGTCCCGTATGCCGTGCCGACGGACTGCTCCTGGACCTGCGTGAGCGTGTCGAGCGCGTAGAAGCCGGTCCCGGCGATGATGCCGAGGGGGTCCGGTGCCGCCGCACTCTCGGCGGCGTCCTCGGCTGAGGTGCTCACCTGCGTCACGCTACCGACGTGCCCGGACGGCGTCATCCGCGCCCGGTGGGCGCGGCCACCCGGCGGACGGCGCAGTGACACGCCACGCGCCGAGGACCGGCATACGGGCACAATCAGCCCATGGGACGACAGGTGGCACTGGCGGCGACCGGAGTGGTCGCGCGGGAGGCCGGGCTGACGGTGGCGCGGCAGGACGGCAACGCCGTCGACGTCGCGGTGGCGGCAGCGCTCGCCGCGATGGCCTGCGAGCCGGGCATCGTCTCGCTGCTCGCCGGGGCGTTCGTCAACGTGTGGCCGGTCGACGCGCCGCCGGAGGTGATCGACGGCAACGTGGAGATGCCGGGCCGGGGGCTGGCCCGGGAGGCGTTCGGCCGGGGGGTCCGCGAGGTCCGGATGGACTACGGGGCCGGTGTCGTCATGTACGGCGGGCACGGCGCGACGGCGACTCCCGGCGCGGTGCCGACCATGGGGACGGCCATGGACCGGCACGGGAGCATGCCGTGGAACGCGGTCGTCTCCCCGGCGGCCGGCGCCTGCCGCGCGGGCTACCCGATCGGGGCAGCCTCGGCTCGGTACCTCGGGTTCACGTCGGGGCCGCTGTTCGGTGCTGACCCGGCAGGTTCGGCGGTCGTCACCCGACCCGACGGGACCGCGCTGCGGGCCGGCGACCTGTCCCGCAACCTCGACCTCGCCGACGTGCTCGACGCGCTCGCCGAGGAGGGGCCGCAGCTGTTCACGACGGGGTCGGTGGGCCGGGCGATCACCGCCGACATGGCGGCCCACGACGGGCTGGTCACCGACGCCGACCTCGCGGCCTACGCCCCGGTGGTCCGTGAGCCCGTGATGCGCGACCTCGGGGCGTGGAGCCTGGCGATCAACCCGCCGCCGTCGGTCGGCGGGCCGATGCTCGCCGTCATGCTCGGTGAGCTGGCCCGCCGGGGTGACCGCTGGTCGTGGACCGACGTCATCGACGTGCAGCGGCGGGTCCTGGCCTACCGGCACGCCGTCCACGACTTCTCCGTCGACCTCGCGGTGGACGGGCACGCGCTCCTGGCATCCGTCGAGCGCTACGGCCTGCCCGGTCTCCCGACCTCGTCCTCCACCGCGCACCTGTCGGCGACCGACTCCGACGGGCTGGCCTGCGCGATCACGGTCTCCAGCGGCTACCTGTCCGGGGTGGCGACGCCGGGGACGGGGCTGCTGCACAACAACGCCCTCGGCGAGCCCGAGCTCAACCGGCTCGGCCTGCACGCCGTGCCCCCGGGCACCCGGCTGGCCTCCAACATGGCGCCGACCACGGGCCGCACCCGCGACGGCCGGGCCCTGGCCATCGGGTCGCCCGGAGCCGACCGGATCACCACCGCGCTCATGCAGGTCCTCGGTCGCGACTGCATCCTGGGTATGCCGCTCGCCGAGGCGATCCTGGCCCCCCGGGCCCATGTGTCGCACCTGGCCGACGGGACACCGGTCGTCGACACCGAGCCGTCGGAGGGGATCGCCGCGGCGGTGGCCGAGCTGGGCCTGACGGCCCGGGAGCACGGGCCGCTGGACATGTTCTTCGGAGGCGTCGGCGCGGCATACCGGACCGCGTCGGGTCAGGTGGGGGCCGACGGGGACCCGCGCCGCGAGGCCGCGGTGGGCGCCGCCGGAACCTGACCGCCGCCCCCGCTTCCCCGACCACCGGCTCCGCCGGCCACCCGGAGTGGGTCAGGCGGCGCCGGTCACCATCCACCGGTCGGTGCGGACCCGCATCCACAGCAGGGTCCCGCGCACCGCCATGAACCCGGTGAACGCCAGCCAGAGCCAGGTGACGGCCAGGTCGTCGGCCCGCTGCACGGACGGGGCGGACAGCAGGCGGGGGCCGAGGGCGTGCACGCCGAGGATGAGCGGGAGGTAGGCCAGCAGGCAGCCGGTCATGGCGCGGGCCAGCCAGCGGCCGTCGCCGGCGCCGATGAGCACACCGTCGACGACGAACACGAAGCCGGCGAGGGGCTGCTGCAGCGCGACGATGAACAGACCCGTCGTGATGACCGTCCGGACGTGCGGGTCGGTCGTGAACAGGGCCGGCGCGACGTTGCTCACCCCGAGCAGGAGCAGCGCGAGGACGAATCCGCCGAGGACGCCCCAGCGGATCATCAGGTTGGTCGCCGCCCGGGTGCTGACGACGTCCCCGGCGCCCAGGGCCTTGCCGGTGAGGGCCTGGGCAGCGATGGCGAGGGCGTCCAGGACGAAGGCGAGGAACGACCAGATCGTCGCGGCCACCTGGTACCCGGCCAGTGGCACGTCGCCGAACCCGGCCGCCACCCAGGTCGTGGTGACGAGGACGCCACGCAGCGCGACGGTCCGCACGAGCAGGGGCGAACCGCCCCGCGCGGCGGCGAGGACCCGGCCGGGGTGGGCCCGCAGCGGCGCCTGCTCGCGCCGGGCCATCCGCACGAGGACCACGACGAGCGCGGTGGCCATGCCGGTCTGGGCCAGGATGGTGCCGAGCGCCGACCCCCCGATCCCCCAGCCGAGCCCGTAGACGAACAGCACGTTGAGGCCGATGTTGGAGCCGAAGCCGAGGACGCTGGCGGCGAGCGGGGTGCGGGTGTCCTGCAGCCCACGGAGCACCCCGGTCGTCGCGAGGACGACGAGCATGCCCGGTATGCCGGCCGCGGCGATCCGCAGGTAGGTGGTCGCCTGCTCCAGGGCGCCCTCGGAGGCGCCGAACAGCCGGCAGATCGGGCCGGCGAGGACGGCGACGAGGACGGCGGTGACCAGCCCGAGCCCGGCGGCCAGCCAGGTCCCGTCGATGCCGGCCTCGATCGCTCCCGGCCTGGACCCCGCACCCAGCTGGCGGGCCACGACCGCCGTGGTGGCGTAGGCCAGGAAGACGAAGACGTTGACCGCGGTGAGCAGGGCCGCACTGGCGACGCCGAGACCGGCCAGCTGGGTGGTCCCGAGGTGCCCGACGATCGCCGAGTCGGTGAGCAGGAACAGCGGTTCGGCGACGAGGGCGAGGAACGCGGGGACGGCCAGGCGCAGCACGTCGCGTCCGGCGCCCCCGGCGGGTGGGGCGTCGCCCGTCTCGCGGTCCCCGTCAGTGGTCACGCGCGCCATCCTGCCAACCGGTCAACGAATCCACCCCAAGTCGCGTCCGCGCGTCAAGGAATCCACCCCAAGTCGCGTCCGACCGTCAACGAATCCACCCCAAGTCGTGTCCGACCACGCGACTTGGGGAGGATTTCGCGCGCCGACCACGCGACTTGGGGAGGATCTGGTGACCGGGGGGGTTCAGAGCTTGGCCAGGGTCAGGTCGCGGGCCTGGGCGTACCGCTCCCGTATGCCGGTCTGCGCGGCCCGGTCGGCGTCGCTCGCGGCATACGAGGTGCTGCCGGCGCGGACCCACACCGGAGGCTCGCTCGCGCCGCTGAGCACCCAGGCCGCCTGCCGTGCGGCGCCGTCGGCGACGTACTCGCCGGGGGCAGGGACCTCGATGTCCATTGCGAAGACGCTTGTCGCACAACGCCGAACGGCCTCGGACTGGGCTCCACCGCCGATGAGCGACACGCTGCCGACCCGGGTGCCCAGGGCCTGCATCCCGGCGAGCCCGTCGGCCAGCCCCCCGAGGAGCCCCTCGACGGCTGCGCGCGCCAGGTGCGCGGGGGTGCTCGTGGCGAGAGTGAGTCCGTGCAGGGCGCCGGTCGACAGCGGCTTGTTGGGCGTCCGCTCGCCCTCGAGGTACGGCACGAGGACCAGCCCGTCGGCGCCGGGCGGCGCGGAGAGGGCCAGGTCGGCCAGGCCGCGGTGGTCGACGCCGAGGAGCCGGGCGGCGGCGTCCAGGACGCGGGCGCCGTTGAGCGTCACCGCGAGCGGTAGGAACTGCCCGGTCGCGTCGGCGAAGCCGGCGACGGTGCCGGTCACGTCGATGACCGGGTGTGCGCTCACCGCCGAGACGACGCCCGAGGTGCCGATCGACAGGACGACGTCGCCCTCGCGCATCCCCAGGCCGAGGGCCGCTGCGGCGTTGTCTCCGGCTCCGGGCCCCAGCAGGGCGTGCTGGTTGGAGCCGTATGCCGCGGTGCCGGCCGGTGCCCCGGGTGCCACCACCCGGGGCAGGATGCAGTCGTGGCCGAGGGCCCGGACGAGCAGGTCCCGTCGGTAGTCGTCGTCGACTGGTGACCAGTACCCGGTGCCGGAGGCGTCGGAGCGGTCCGTGGTCAGCGCGTCGAGGTCGGGGGTGCCGGGTCCGTAGCCCGCGAGCCGCCAGGTCAGCCAGTCGTGGGGGAGGGCGACGGCAGCAACCCGGGCTGCGTGGTCGGGCTCGTGGGTGGCCAGCCAGCGCAGCTTGGTGACGGTGAACGAGGCGACTGGCACCGAGCCTGTCGCCGCGGCCCACTCCTGCGCGCCGAGCTCGGCGACGAGGTCCGTTGCGGCAGAGGCGGACCGGGTGTCGTTCCACAGGAGGGCCGGCCGGATCACCTGTCCGCCGTCGTCGAGGGCGACCATCCCGTGCTGCTGGCCGCCGACGGCGATCGCCGCGACGTCGTCGATCCCGCCGGCGTCCTCCACGGCCGTCTCCAGCGCCGACCACCAGCGCTCCGGGTCGACCTCGGTGCCGTCGGGGTGCTTGGCCCGACCTTCGCGCACGAGGGCGCCGGTGTCGGCGTCCCGGATGACGACCTTGCAGGACTGGGTGGAGGAGTCGATCCCGGCGACGAGGGGCGGCATACCTCCACCCTGCCGGATCGCCCGTCGCGGCGCGAGCGCGGTGCCGGCTCTGGGCCGGCGGCGTCGGACGGTCCGGGTCTCTACAGGTGCTTCAGCGCCTCGCGCCGGCTCAGGCCGGAGAGCCGGTCTCCCTGGCTCGCCACGTATCGGCGCACCCAGTCGGGGTCGACGCGGGCGTGCTGGCGAAGCGCCCACCCGATCGCCTTGCGGATCCAGAACGTCGACCCGTATGCCGTGCCCTGCAGGTTCGCCTCGATCACGTCGGCGAGGAGCCGGAGGTCGGTCGCGTCCCCGAAGGCGAGCTGGCTGATGATGGCCGTCCGCCGCAGCCAGAGGTCGTCGCCGACCGCCCACGACAAGATGGTGGGTTCGACAGCGGCCTTGTGCCGCAACAGGATGGGGCCGACCCGGCGGCTGGCGACCTCGTCGACGTAGTCCCACCACGCGCCGGTGACGACGAGGTGCGCGTAGAGCGCCAGCGCACCGGGGTCCTGCCATGCGCGGTAGTGCCGATGCCCGGTCAGCGCCACCGCGGCATACCGCTCCTCACGACGACCTGCCTCCTCCCAGAGGGTGCGGACCGTCGCCTCCCACTCCGCCCGGGTGGCCAGCCGCAGGGCGGGGTCGGCCAGGACCGGCCCGAGCGCCGCGCGCAGGACCGGGCTGGTGAGGCCCCAGTACGGCAGGTCCGACTTCATGTACGCCCGCTGCCGCGCGGCGCGCAACGGGTCCGCGTGCTCGGCGAGCGTGCCGCACACCGCGTCGACGAGGGCTCGCCCGACCGGGCCGGGGTCGCCGGTCACCTATGCGTAGCGTGCCTGGGCGCGGGCGCGCGCCCTGGCGGCCTCGGTCGCGCGGTCCTTCGGCGGCGCGCTGGTGGAGAGGTGGTCCAGGAGGTGCTGGGTGACGTGGGCGATCTCGGCGACGGCCTCGTCGAACGCCGGCTGGTTGGCCTGGCTCGGCTTGACGCTGCCGGAGACCTTGCGGACGTACTGCAACGCAGCGGCCCGGACCTCCTCGGTCGTCGCAGGCGGTTCGAAGTTGTGGAGCTGACGGATGTTGCGGCACATGCCTCCACCGTATGCCGGGTCCGGGCCGGGCGGGGCCCTCTCGCCCGCTCTGACCCGGCCGTCGTCGGTGGTCCGCTCGGTGACCGCCCGCTCGCCGGGCGGCGGGGTCGTGCCGGGCACTGTAGCCGTCCCAGCGTCGCTGTGGGTGGCTGGCGGCCGACCGGTTCCGGGCCGGAAACAGTTCCCGGCATGTGGATACAACACGCCGAAGAGAACTTTGGGTCCACACGGCGTGGGTGAGGTCTGCGCAGGTCAGAGACCTGTGAGAGAGGCCGGCATACGGGTATCCACAAGTTTGTCCCCCACCTGTGCACATCGGCCCCGGGCGTTTTCCACAGCTTGCCCACATGACACTGCACAGCGTGGCTGGCGGTCTCCCTGGCCCGCCCCTACCGTGACACGTCGGACGTCGCCGGGACTGTCGAGCGGGGGCTGTCGGTGGTCGCTGGAACTGTTTGTGGACAGACGTTCGGGCGTCTGAGGTCAAGGTCTGTAGTCGTCTGGGATGAGGATGTCGCCGCGTGTCGATCGCTGAGCTGAGCAGTGGCTACGGTCCGTCGACCAGCAGGCCGCCCGACGACCGGCTCCCCCCGCAGGACATCAACGCCGAGCAGTCGGTGATCGGCTCGATGCTGCTGTCCAAGGACGCGATCGCCGACTGCGTGGAGGGACTGCGCGGGCAGGACTTCTACCGGCCCAACCACGAGCTGATCTACGAGGCGATCCTCGACCTGTACTCCCGGGGTGAGCCGGCCGACACGATCACCGTCGCCGACGAGCTGACCAAGCGGGGCGACCTGCAGCGGGTGGGCGGACAGGCCTACATCCACGAGCTCGTCCAGTCGGTGCCGACGTCGGCCAACGCCGGCTACTACGCCGAGATCGTCGCCGAGCGTGCCGTGCTGCGGCGGCTCGTCGAGGCGGGCACCCGGATCGTCCAGATGGGCTACGCCCAGGGCGAGGGCGACATCGAGGACGTCGTCAACCGGGCCCAGGCGGCGGTCTACGACGTCACCGACAAGCGCGGCGGCGAGGACTACGTCGTCCTGGCCGACCTCATCGCCCCGACCCTGGACGAGATCGAGGTGGCCTCGGGCCGCTCCGACGAGATGATCGGGGTGCCCACCGGGTTCGTCGACCTCGACGAGCTGACCCATGGTCTGCACCCCGGCCAGATGATCGTCGTCGCGGCCAGGCCCGCCGTCGGGAAGTCGACGCTGGGGATCGACATCGCCCGATCAGCTGCGATCAAGCACGGACAGGCCGTCGCGGTCTTCTCCCTGGAGATGAGCCGCTCCGAGATCACGATGCGCATCATGTCGGCCGAGGCCTCGATCCAGCTCCAGGAGCTGCGCAAGGGCACTCTGGGCGACGCCGGCTGGCAGAAGCTCGCGCGGGTGACGTCGGAGATCTCAGCCGCACCCTTGTTCATCGACGACTCCCCGAACATGTCACTCATGGAGATCAGGGCGAAGTGCCGCCGGCTCAAGCAGCTGCACAACCTGCGGCTCGTCGTCATCGACTACCTCCAGCTGATGTCGTCCGGCAAGAAGGTGGAGTCGCGCCAGCAGGAGGTGGCCGAGTTCTCCCGAGCGCTCAAGCTGTTGGCCAAGGAGCTCGAGGTCCCGGTGATCGCGATCTCGCAGCTGAACCGTGGCCCCGAGCAGCGCACCGACAAGCGGCCACAGATGTCCGACCTTCGTGAGTCGGGTTGCCTGCCCTCGACGACCCGGATCCTGCGCGCCGACAGCGGCGCCGAGACGACGATCGGCGAGCTGGCCGCCACTGCCGAGCGCGACGTGACGGTCTGGGCCTTGGACGACGGCCTCCGCTACACCAAGCGCACGATGACCCACGCGTTCTCGACGGGCGTCAAGCCGGTGTTCCGGCTCACCCTCGCCTCCGGCAAAACGATCCGCGCCACGGCCAACCATCCCTTCCTCACGTATGCCGGGTGGTCGCCCTTGGGCGAGCTGCGCACCGGGGACCGCGTGTCGGTCCCGCGGCACGTCCCGCCACCGCTCCAGGTCACCGAGTGGGCCGACGAGCGCGTGGTCCTGCTAGCGCACATGCTGGGCGACGGATCGATGGTTCGGCGTCAGCCGATCCGCTACGCCAGTATCGACGAGGCGAACCTCCAGGCGGTCACCAAGGCTGCGCTCACCTTCGGGGTCGCAGCAGTGCGCGACGAGCATGCCGCGGCGCGCTGCACGACGCTCCGCCTCCCGGCGCCCTACCCGCTGGCACGCGGCATACGGAACCCGATCGCCGCGTGGTTCGACGAGCTGGGTCTGTTCGGCGCGCGTTCACACCAGACGTTCGTCCCCGCTGCCGTCTTCAGCCTCCCCAAGGAGCAGATCGCCCTCTTCGTCCGACACCTGTGGGCCACGGACGGGTCGGTCTCCGTCAACAAGAACGGTCGGTCAGGGCGGGTCTACTACGCCTCGACGTCGCGCCGGGTCGTCGACGACCTGTCGCGGCTGCTCCTGCGGTTCGGCATCCAGACCCGGACCCGCGTCGTGCACGAGACGGGGTATCGCGACGGCTACACGCTCGACATCTCCGGGGTGGACAGCCAGCGGCGCTTCCTCCAGGAGGTCGGTGTCCACGGTGCTCGCGGTGTACTCGCGACCCGGCTCCTCGAGATCGTCCGGGACGTCAAGGCCAACACCAACGTTGACACCGTGCCGGTCCAGGTGTGGGGGGACGTGCGCGAGGCCATGGTCGCCCAGGGGATCACGACGCGGGAGTTCCAGGCGGCGATGGGATCGGCCTACTGCGGTTCGACCTTTTACGCCCACTCCCCCTCGCGAGAGCGGTTGGCCCGAGTTGCCGACGTGCTGGGCAACGCTGACCTTGAGTTCATGGCGATCAACGACGTCTTCTGGGACACCGTCCTGACCGTGGAGCCGGACGGGGTCGAGGAGGTCTTCGACGCGACGGTCCTGGACTGCCACAACTTCGTCGCCGACGGCATCGCTGTGCACAACAGCATCGAGCAGG
>JAICMC010000038.1 GCA_025929465.1 Nostocoides sp. | reverse complement strand
TGGTGTTCGTCCACCCCGCCACCCGGCTCGTCGCGGTCAAGCAGTCGTCCTGGCCCACCCCCCAGGACGTGGACCACCTCGTGGACACCCTGCGGGCCTTCCGGCTTCTCGGCACCACCCTCTCCGGTGGGTGACCTGCGCCCCGAGCCGGCTACTTGACGTAGGCGATCGGCATCTGGACCGGCGCGTCCGAGACCGGCTCGGTGACGTACTGCGACCGGATCGCCTCGATGAACGTGCGGCACTTGGCGGTGAGGCCCTCGCTGGTCTGCATCCGTCCCTTGGTCACCAGGATGCCGAGGTCGGCACCCTTGAAGCGGTAGTCGTTCTTGGCATACACGCGCAGGAAGAACGCCTCGTCCTCGGTGGTGATGTCGTGCCAGTCGTAGCTGGGGTTGCCGAAGACGAACGAGCCGTCCTCCAGCAGTCGCCAGGTGCCCGTCCGCGGCGCGGCGTGGATCAGCTCGACGCTGTCCTGCGGCTCCTTCATGATCAGCTGCGACCAGACGTCCACGGCCGCCAGGTCGCGCCACCGGGCATTGATCTCCTCCACGTCGACGCTGTAGTCGACCTCCATGAACTCCAGGAGGTGGAACAGGAACAGCGGCACATCGGCATACGCACCCGCCGTGACGTTCGTCATCGAGGACGCACCGGAGATGCGCGGGTTGAGCTCGCCGAGGTAGACCTCGTCGGTCGCGAGGTCGACGAGGACGTCGATCTCCAGGAAGCCCTTGTAACCCTCGGTCGCGAGCCGGTCGCCGAGCCTGCGGACGTGGTCGATCGCCGCGGCCCGCTGCGTGGCCGTCAGGGCCTCGGGGAACAGGTCGTTGCCGCACCAGCCGCCCTGGTAGGGGGTCAGCTCGGGGTAGCCGGTGAGGTCGACCATGAACGGCCCGACGATCGTGCCGTGCCGGGTGATGCAGGCCTCGACGGCCACGGCCTTGTTGTCGATCCGCTTCATCACCTTCAGCTGCTGGCCGACCATGTCGGCGGCCGACCGGTCCCAGTCGGCCTCGCAGGCTAGGAAGAACGTCGTCTTGCCCGAGTCGCCGTAGGGGGTCTGCACGACCAGGTCGGTCCCCAGCCCGTGGTCGGTCGCCAGGGTCGACAGCTCCTCCCAGGACCCCGCCTCGCCGAGGACGTTGGGGACCGACGGTGCGCCGGCCTCGTTGCCGAGCTGGGTCGTGACGATCTTGGAGTCCAGCCGCCGGCGCAGCGCGTCGGCCGGCAGGATGAGGTCGTAGCCGAGCTCCTCGCAGAGCTGCTCGGTCTCCTGGTCGAAGAACACCATCGCCACCTTGGGGCGTCCGCCGCGGCTGGCCAGGTAGGCCTGCACCTCGGGGTCGCGCAGCAGGTAGTTGACGATCTGCTCACTGGACTCGAACTCGACGTACGGCTTGTTCGACGGCGTGAAGACGCGTGGGTGTGCACCGTCCCACGAGTCGTAGTACGTCACGTAGCGGAAGTTGCGGACCCACCGGTCGATCCCCAGCAGGTTGAAGGCCGTCGGTCCGAAGAAGTAGATCGGCTGCTCGTTGGTCCGGAAGAACGTGCGGATCTCCGGTATGCCGTTGAGCTGGCTCTTGAACGTCATCTCGGGTTCCTCTTTCCTCGGTGGTGGACCGTGGGGGTGCGGTGCTCGGGGTCAGGTCAGGGTGGCGTCGGGGTGCAGCCTGCTCGGGGAGCCGTGACGCACACCCGCGGTGATTCCTCGAAGGCCCCGGCCGGGGCCCTGGGACGGGGTGCGGCCGCCGGCGGCCAGGACGCCACCGACGGTGTCGCACATCCGCAGGGTGTCCTGGCTGCGGTCGATGTCGACCGGGTGTGGCCAGTGCGAGAGCTTGACGCACACGGTTCGGGTGCGCCGGCAGACGTGGACCAGCTGACCGTGGATGCCGAGGCACATCAGCACGTCCCCGTAGTCCCCGGGGCGGAACCACAGCTGGTTGCGGTACCAACCCCCGCGGTAGGTCAGCTCCGACGGCGACGTCAGGAACGCCGTGCGGATGTCGGAGTCCACGCCCCAGGAGTCGCGCAGCCACCGTGCCGGGACGACGGTGCGCACCCCGGCCGGCTCGCCGTCGACGCCGGGGGCCGGCACGGTGCCGCCGTCCAGCAGCATCATCCCGAACCGGGCCAGGTCACGCGCGCGGGCGGCCAGCCCGCCGTCGTGGACCGGGGAACCGGTCGCGTCGCACGAGATGTAGGCGTCGGCCTCGGCCCCGATCGGCGCCCACACGATCTGGGAGACCAGCTCGGCCATCGTGCTGCCCGCCGCGTTCTCGCTGGCCCAGCCGAGGACGTCGGTCTCGCTCGAACGGTAGCGGAAGGCCTCCCCGTGCGGTCGCTCCTGGCGCAGGGTGCGCAGGTAGGCGTGCATGCCGTCGTCGACCAGCCACCGGTCCATCCGGTTGATGTCGGAGTCGGGGTCGGAGTAGCCCTCCACGAACCTGACCCCGCTACGCATGTCGAGCAGGTTGCGCAAGGTCGCGTCGGCGTACCCGCTCCCGGCGAGGTCAGGGACGTAGTGGCTGACCGGCGCGGACAGGTCGAGCACTCCGCGGTCGGCGAGGACCGCCACGACGCATCCGACGACCGACTTGGTGACCGAGAGCACCGCGTGCCGACCCTCGCCGGCCCCCTCGTGCACGTACTCCTCGTGGACCAGCCGTCCGTCGCGGACGACGAGGAAGGCGTCGGTCTCGGTGGTGGCCAGGACGTCGCGTACCGTGCTCGCGGCGCCGTTGTAACGGGTGAGCGGCACGTCGTGCAGAGGCACCGGCGCCTCGCCCGCGGGCAGCGGTCGGGACGGCCCGTCGCCGCGGCGAACGGTGGCGCTCGGCGCCAGCTCGTCCAGGTGCCAGACCGCCCAGGCGCTGCGCGGCGGATCCAGCCAGGTCGTGCCGCCGGTCCCCGTCGCAGGGTCGGGGACGGGGTCGGACATGGCCGAATCCTAGGGATCGCCGCCCGGGCTCGCCAGACGTGCAGCGCGGCCGGTGCCGCTCTCACGAGGTCGTCTGTGTCTGCTGGGTGCGACGTCGCCCCCTGCGCCTCCTGTGGACGGATGGCGGAACGGTCGTTACGGTGGGAAAGCCAGCCGGGGGCATGGTCGCCCCGTGGGACCGAGGAGAAGGAACCGTCCATGTCTCGCTCTGCCTCCACCGTATGTCCCCCCTCCGAGTGCGGAGCACCCTGACGTGGCCGGGGCCGGGCCGGAGCTGAAGAAGGCGCTCAACCAGCGGCAGCTGACGATGATCGCGATGGGCGGCGTGATCGGCGCCGGCCTGTTCGTCGGGTCTGGGACGGTCATCCACGACACCGGTCCCGGGGCGTTTATCACCTACGCGCTCTGCGGCGTCCTCATCATCATGGTCATGCGGATGCTCGCCGAGATGGCCGTCGCCAACCCGACGACGGGGTCCTTCGCCGACTACGCGCGCAAGGCCCTCGGGGACTGGGCCGGGTTCTCCGTCGGCTGGCTGTACTGGTACTTCTGGGTCATCGTCGTCGGCTTCGAGGCCGTCGCCGGCGCCAAGGTGCTCAACTTCTGGCTCCCGGACGTGCCGACCTGGCTGCTCAGCCTGGTCCTCATGCTGCTCATGACCGGGACGAACCTCATCTCGGTGTCGTCCTTCGGAGAGTTCGAGTTCTGGTTCGCCGGCATCAAGGTCGCCGCCATCATCGCGTTCCTCGCCTGCGGAGCCCTCTTCATCTTCGGGATCTGGCCGCACGCGAGCATGGACTTCAGCAACCTCACCTCACACGGCGGGTTCTTCCCGAAGGGTGGGCTGGCCATCACGGCCGGCGTCGTCACCGTCATCTTCTCGATGGTCGGCGCGGAGATCGCGACGATCGCCGCCGCGGAGTCCGACGACCCGGAGCGGGCCGTCGCCAAGGCGGCCAACTCGGTCATCACCCGGATCGCGGTCTTCTTCGTCGGGTCGATCTTCCTGCTGTCGGTCATCCTGCCGTGGAACTCCGCGGACCTGGAGGCCTCGCCCTACGTCGCGGCGTTCAAGCAGATGGGTATCCCGTATGCCGACGACGTCATGAACGCCGTCGTCCTCACCGCGGTGCTGTCCTGCCTCAACTCCGGCCTCTACACCGCCTCGCGGATGCTGTTCGTCCTTGCGGCCCGCCGTGAGGCGCCGGCGTCGATGGTGTCGGTGAACTCCCGGGGTGTGCCCATGATGGCCATCCTCGCCTCCTCGGTCGTCGGCTTCCTGGCCGTCATCATGGCGGCGATCTCGCCGGACACGGTGTTCTCCTTCCTGCTCAACTCCTCCGGTGCGGTCATCCTGTTCGTCTACCTGCTCATCGCCATCTCCCAGATCGTCCTGCGCTACCGGGCGGACGCCTCGACGCTCACGGTGAAGATGTGGCTGTTCCCCGGCCTCTCGGTGCTGACCGCGCTGGCGATCGTGCTCGTCCTGGTCCAGATGGGACTGACCAAGGACGTGCGGATCCAGCTCTGGCTGAGCCTGGCGTCGTGGGCGGTCGTCATCGTCCTGTTCCTCCTCAACCGGGCCCGGATCAACCGGCTCCCGGAGCAGGTCGAGGCCGAACCCACCGGCGAGGCGCAGCGTGTCCTCGTCCTGGCCAACCAGACCCTGGAGGCCGACGAGCTGCTGGACGAGCTGCAGCGCATCGACGCCACGGGCCGGGCGACCTACTACGTCTGTGTCCCAGCCAGCCCGGTCGAGACCGGGGTCGCCTGGACCCACGGTGCGGTGTCGGTCGCCGACGCGACGGTCCAGGCTGCGCAGGACCGGCTGGACCGGACCCTGGGCGCCCTGACGGCGCGCCATCTGGACGCGAGGGGAGGTCTCGGGGACTACCGGCCGCTGCGTGCCCTGCAGGCCGCGGTGGACTCCTTCCACCCGGACCGGATCGTCGTGGTGACCCTCCCGGCATCGGAGTCGGTCTGGCAGCGGTTCGAGGTCGTCGACCGGGCGGCCGCGCTCGGCGTGCCGGTCAGCCACGTCGAGGCTGCCTCGCTCGTGGCCTCGGTCTGACTCCATGACGCTCGTCGTCGGCTACTCCGCCCAGGACAGCGGCACCGCAGCCTTGGAGCTCGGCAGCGTGTTGGCGCGTGCCACCGGTGAGCCGCTCGTCGTCGCCGTGGTCATCTCCACACCGCACGGGCAGGTGCAGGACCGCGTCGACGGCGACCTGCTCGGCCCGCTCTCCGCGTGGGGCCAGACGGTCCTCGACCGGGCCCGGGGCAGCCTCGCCCAGGACGTGGAGGCGACCTTCGAGGTCTACCAGGCCTCATCCATTCCCAGCGGCCTGGTCGACCTTGCCGCAGCGGTCGACGCCTCAGCCATCGTCCTCGGGTCCTCGAGCAAGGGCTCACTGGGACGGATCTCGTTCGGCAGCATCACCGAGCGTCTCGTGCACTCCTCGCCTCGACGGGTGTTCCTCGCCCCGCGCGGGTTCCGCTCTGGCCCGGGGTCGCGCATCCGCCGGGTGAACCTGGCCTATGCAGGGACTGCCGTCGACCGGCACCTGGCGCGGGTGGCGGACCGGTTCGCCACGTCCCTGGAGGCGCAGCTGCGGGCAGTGTCCTTCGTCGTCCGCCCGCCGCAGATCGGCGTGGGCAGCATCGAGGGGTCCGCGGACGAGCTCGTGGTCCAGGCGTGGGCCAGCATGGCCCGGGCCCGTCTCGAAGCCGAGACCGGTGCCGGCGACGACCTCGGCCGCCGGCTGGCTCGGTCGCTCGTCGTGGGACGGGGGGTCACGTGGGGACACGCCATCGGCGATGTCGCGTGGGACGTGGGCGACGTGCTCGTCGTCGGCTCGAGCCCGGTGGGCCGCATGGCGCGGCTCTTCCTCGGGTCAGGAGCCTCCAAGATCGTGCGAGCCTCGCCCGTTCCCGTGCTGCTCATCCCCTGCCCGTCCGCGAGCTAGCCCAGCGCCAGGAGGCCCGGTCCCTCCCTGCGCTCGACGGGGGCCGGGTGCGGTGGTGGCGAGCTGGAGGATGAGGTCGAGCAGTCGCGGGTGGACGCCGATCGGTTCCGTGCAGGGCAGGCCGTGGTCGGCTGCGAGCCGGCTGGCCCTGGTCTGGAAGAACCCGGGTGCGAGCAGGTAGCTTGCCACGACGAGGCCGCTCGGTGAGCCGCCCCAGGTCCGGCCGGGGGCGGGCAGCGCCGTGACGGCTTCGGCAACCGTTGTTCCGGATCCACCGAGGAACGCGGACACGACCGGGCAGCCGAGCACGGCCGACAGTCGCTCGCCCGCCAGCGTCACCTCGGCCCGGGCCGCCTCGCGCGAGGAGCCCGCGGCGGCGAGGACGACGCCGGAGGGGTTGGGCGCCACGTGGTGGACCCGGTCGCTCAAGGCCTCCACGACGAGCGGATCCGGCCCGAGCGCCCGGCTCGCGAACGCACCGTCGGCGGTGGCAACAGCCTCGGGCACGTCGACGCTCACGTGGTAGCCGCTGGCGAGGAACAAGGGGACGAGGACCGCGCCGGTCGTCCCGAGAAGGGCTTCCCGCGGCGTCGGCCGGATGACGTCGACGAAGGCGAGCCGGACGTCCCGCCCCGTCATCCGAGTGGCGACCGCAGTGCGCAGGCTCTCCAGCACGGCGCGGCCGCCCGGGTCCGCCGTGCCATGGGCGACGAGGAGGACCGGTCGGCTCATGCCCAGTGCGGGCTGAGCCGGACCACGTCACCGACGACGACGACGGCCGGTGACTCGACCCCGGCCGCCTCGGCGACCGGGCCGATCGTCGCCAGGGTGCCGACCGTCGTGCGCTGGGTGGGGTGGAAGCCACGCTCGACGATGGCGACGGGACAGTCCGGGGCGTGCCCGTGCTCGATGAGCAGCTGGGCGGTGCGGCCCAGGTGTGACACGCCCATGAGAAGGACGAGGGTGTGGTTGCCGGCCGCCGGAACGTGCGGGATGTCCTCGTGTCCGGTGAGCACGGTGAACCCGCGAGCCACCCCGCGATGGGTCACCGGGATGCCGGCGGCTGCGGGGACGGCGACGGCGCTCGTCACCCCCGGGACGACCTCGACCCGTATGCCGTGCTCCTCGCAGGCCGCCCGCTCCTCGCCACCGCGGCCGAGGACGTAGGGGTCGCCGCCCTTGAGCCGGACCACGCCGAGCCCACGCTGCGCCTCCTCCACGAGGAGGTCGTTGATCCGGCTCTGGGGGACCGGGTGGTGACCGGGGGTCTTGCCCACGTCGATCACCCGCACGCTCTGCGGCAGCCGCTCCACGACCGCCCGCGGCGCGAGCCGGTCGACGACGACGACGTCGGCTGCCGCGAGCAGCTCGTGACCGCGGGCGGTGAGCAGCCCGTCGATGCCCGGCCCGCCGCCGACGAGGGCCACCCAGCCGGAACCCTCACGAGCCCGGTTGCGCTGCAACGGGATCAGACCGGAGGTGAGCCCTGCGGCGACGGCGTCGCGCACGGAGGAGGCGAGGACCGGGTCGCCCCCGCTGTGGGCGGTGATCGTCACGGTGCCGTCAGCGGTGGAGACCGACGTGCGGGCGGGGACAGCTGCGGCGGTGGTTCGCGAGGACGTGGCGTCGATGCACCACAGGTGTGCTGCGTCGGCGTCGGCCGCGACCCGCCGGTCGACAGACACCTCCCCGACGGCAGTGTGGACGAGCCAGGCACCGTCGAGGTCTCCTGGACCGGCGTAGTCGCGGTCCAGCCACTGGACGCGCCCCGGGTGAGCCACCAGCAGGTCCGCGACCTCCTCGCACACCCACGGAGCCACGACCCGCGCCCGCGCGCCCTCCTCGACGAAGGACCGGAGACGGCGCGCCGCCACCGGGCCCCCACCCACGAGGACGACGAGCCGGTCGGTGACGTCGAGGGCGAGAGGCAGGCTCACGTGTGGATCCCGCACTCGGTCTTGGCGAACCCGGCCCACCGGCCGGCTCGCGGGTCCTCGCCCTCGGCGACCGGACGGGTGCACGGCTCGCAGCCGATCGACGGGTAGCCGTTGCTGGCGAGCAGGTTGACGGGAACCCGGTGGCGTGCGGCATACGAGAGGACCTCCTCGTGCGTCCACGCGGCGAGCGGGTTGATCTTGACCAGTCCGTGGGTCTCGTCGAAGGTGACCACCGGCGTGTCCGCCCTCGTCGGTCCCTCCTCGCGTCGCACACCGGTGGCCCAGGCCTCGTAGCCGGTCAGTGCCTCGGCGAGTGGCTCGACCTTGCGCATCCGGCAGCAGGCCCCCGGGTCGCGGGCGAACAGGTCCTTGCCGTATGTGGCGTCCTGCTGGGCGACCGTGAGGCGGGGTCGGACGTCGACGACCCGGACGTCGAGCTGCTCGGCCACGATGTCGCGGGTGACGAGGGTGTCGGTGAAGTGGTAGCCGGTGTCGAGGAAGATCACGTCGACGCCGGGGGCGCGCTGGGAGATAACGTGCGGCAGCACTGCGTCGGACATGCTGCACGCGACGGCGAGGCTGCCGGCGAAGGTGTCGGCGGCCCACTGCGCGACGCCGTCGGCATCGGCGCCGGCGAGCTCCCTGGCTCCCACCTCCGCCAGGGCGCGCAGCTCCTCGATGCCACGGCTGCGTGCCGCACGCGGGGGGACACGAACGGCCAGCCGGGGGGGCCGGGTCTCGGTCGCCGCGCTCACTGGAGCGCCCCTTCCTCGGCCCGGTGGGCCCACGTGGCAAAGGTCTCGCCCGTCGACCGGTCCTGGACGTAGCGACGGACGACCCGCTCGACGTAGTCGGTCAGCCCGTCCGCCGTCACCTTCAGGCCGCGGACGGTACGACCCAGGCCGGCCTCGTCACGGTCGGCGGAGGCCAGGCCACCACCGAGATGGACCTGGAACCCGGGCTGCTGCTCCCCGTCGTCGGTGGTGACGATCTGCCCCTTGAGCCCGATGTCGGCCGTCTGGATCCGGGCGCAGGAGTTCGGGCAACCGTTGACGTGCAACGAGATCGGCGTGTCGAGCCGTAGGCCCGCGAGTCGCTTCTCCAGCTCGGCCACGGTCGCCGCAGCCGTGTCCTTGGTGTCGACGATGGCCAGCTTGCAGAACTCGATGCCCGTGCAGGCCACCGTGGTGCGCCGGAAGAAGCTCGGCCGTGCGGTCAGGCCGAGCGGTTCGAGTCCGGCGACCAGCTCCTCGACGGATGCTTCGGGGACGTCGACGATGACGAGCTTCTGGAACGCGGTGAGCCGGACCGTGCCCGCACCGGTCCGCTCGACGAGGTCCGCCAGTCCGGCGAGCGTGGTGCCGCCGATCCGTCCGACGACGGGTGCGGCTCCGACGAAGAACCGGCCGTCCTTCTGCCGGTGCACCCCGACGTGGTCCCCCGAGGTGGTGGCCGGGGCGGGGGCGGGCCCGTCGGGCAGCCGGTAGCCGAGGTACTCGGTCTCCAGGACGTCGCGGAACTTGGCCGTACCCCATTCGGCGAGGAGGAACTTCAGCCGGGCCTTGTTGCGCAGCCGGCGGTAGCCGTAGTCGCGGAAGATCGAGATGACACCGAGCCAGACGTCGGCGGCCTGCTCCTCGCGGACGAAGACACCGAGCCGTTCGGCCAGCCGTGGCGTCGTGGAGAGCGCCCCGCCGACCCACAGGTCGTAGCCGGCGCCCAGCTCGGGGTGCACGACGCCGACGAGTGAGATGTCGTTGATCTCGTGGACGACGTCCAGGCTCGGGTTGCCGGTGATCGCCGTCTTGAACTTGCGGGGGAGGTTGGCCAGCTCGGGGTCGCCGATGAACCGGTGCTTGATCTGGGTGATGACCGGCGTGGGGTCGATGATCTCGTCTGCCGCTATCCCGGCGACCGGGCTGCCGAGGAAGCCGCGGGGGGTGTCGCCGCACGCGGTGGTCGTCTCCATCCCGACGCTCTCCAGCCGGCGCCAGATCTCCGGCACGTCCTCGATGGCGATCCAGTGGTACTGGATGTTCTGCCGGTCGGTGATGTCGGCCGTGCCCCGGGCGAACTCGGTCGAGATGTCACCGAGCACCCGCAGCGCCTCGGTGCTCAAGGCCAGCCCGTCGGTTCGGACCCGGAGCATGAAGTAGCGGTCCTCCAGCTCGTGCGGCTCCAGCTGTGCGGTGCGTCCGCCGTCGATGCCCTGGCGCCGCTGGGTGTACAGGCCCCACCACCGGAACCGGCCGTGCAGGTCGTCGTCGGCGATGGAGTCGAAACCCTGGACGGCGTAGACCTGCTCGATCCGCTCTCGCACGTTGAGCCCGTTGTCGGCGGCCTTGACGGCCTCGTTGGCGTTGAGCGGCTCGAGGCCGTCGACCGCCCACTGCCCGTTGGAGCGACCCGCGCGGGGTGGACGGACCTGGGCCGGGGCGGCGGGACGGTGCTCGGTGATGGTCATGGGGAACCTTCCATGGATTACAACTCCTGATGGAAACCATAATCCCGCATTATTTCTGCTTGTTCCCCGAGTCCACGATCCGGACCTGCCGCGGAGGGCACCGCCCCGGGCTGTCGGAGGCTGCGGGGAGACTGTGCTGGTGAGCGCACCGACACCTCCGGGCTGGCCGGCCGCCGTCCCCCCGCCGGAGTCGCCGGGCTGGCAGGTCCCCGCGGTGTCCTGGCTGCTCGACCACTGCCCGCCGGACTACCGGGCGTATGCCGGCTGGCGGCGGCATCCGATCGCCCTGGCCTGGGTCGCCCGGCGGCACATCGACGCCCAGCTCGTGGCCATGCGCCAGGCCTACCGCGACGTCCGGGTCGAGCTCGGCGACCACGTCGGACCCGAGGGCCTGCAGCAGGTGATGGCCGACCTGGAGGCCGAGGGCGTCCGGCTGCTCGCTGCCCAGCGTTCGGCCGCGCTGCTCTTCGAGGCCTTCTCGGGCAAGCGCTTCGTGCCCCGGCTGTGACGTGCGACGGTGGTGCAGGTGCGTGCACGGCATACACTTGGCGGTCGATCGGCCTCCTCAGGAAGGACCCCCCGCAACTGTGAGCGTGCTCGACACCATCCGCGGCCCCAGTGACCTCAAGGCACTCCCCGCGGAGCAGCTCCCGGGGCTGGCCGAGGAGATCCGCGGCTTCCTCGTCGAACAGGTCTCGCGCACCGGTGGGCACCTCGGGCCCAACCTCGGCGTCGTCGAGCTGACCATCGCCCTGCACCGGGTCTTCAGCACGCCCGCGGACACCATCGTCTTCGACACCGGCCACCAGTCCTACGTGCACAAGCTGCTCACCGGACGCCATGACTTCACCGGTCTGCGCACCAAGGGCGGGCTGTCCGGCTACCCGAACCGGTCGGAGTCCGAGCACGACGTCGTGGAGAACTCACACGCCTCGACGTCGCTGTCCTGGGCCACCGGGATCGCCAGCGGCCGGCGGATCGCGGGTGAGCCTCAGCGCTACACGGTGGCCGTCATCGGCGACGGCGCTCTCACCGGTGGGATGGCCTGGGAGGCGATCAACAACATCGCCGCCGACAAGGACCTGCCCCTCATCATCGTCGTCAACGACAACGAGCGCTCCTACGCGCCGACTGCCGGCGGGCTGGCCAACCGGCTCGCGACGCTCCGGACGGCCCGCAGCTACGAGAGGGTCCTGGACTGGGGCAAGAACACCCTGAACCGCACCCCCGTCGTCGGCAAGGCCATGTACGACGCCCTGCACGGAGTCAAGAAGGGGATCAAGGACATCGTCGCCCCCCAGGGCATGTTCGAGGACCTCGGCCTGAAGTACCTCGGACCGGTCGACGGCCACGACGAGCAGGCCGTCGAGTCGGCCCTGCGCCGGGCCCGCGCGTTCGGCGGTCCAGTCCTGGTCCACGTCATCACCCAGAAGGGCCGCGGCTACACCCCCGCGCTGCGCGACGAGGCCGACCAGTTCCACTCGGTGGGTGTGATCAACCCCGAGACCGGGCTCCCCATCGAGATCAACGGACGCAGCTGGACCGACGAGTTCGGCGAGGAGATGGTCCGGCTCGGCGCCACCCGTCCTGACCTCGTGGCCATCACCGCGGCGATGATGATCCCGGTCGGGCTCAAGGGATTCGCCGACGCCTACCCCGAGCGGACCTTCGACGTGGGCATCGCCGAGCAGCACGCCGTGACGATGGCGGCCGGGCTCGCGTATGCCGGTCTGCACCCCGTCGTGGCCGTCTATGCGACGTTCCTCAACCGGGCCTTCGACCAGCTGCTCATGGACTGTGCCCTGCACCGGGCCGGCGTCACCTTCGTCCTGGACCGCTCCGGTGTGACCGGTCCCGATGGTGCCAGCCACCACGGGATGTGGGACATGGCGATCACCTCGATCGTGCCCGGCCTGCGCCTCGCGGCACCCCGCGACGGAGACCAGGTGTCCGCCGCCCTGCGCGTCGCCGTCGGGATCGACGACGGACCGAGCGTCATCCGCTTCCCCAAAGGGGCCGCCGGCACGAGCATCGACGCGGTGCGGCAGGTCGGGACCCTCGACGTCCTCGCCGACCCCGACACCGACCCCGAGGGCGACGTGGACGTACTGCTCGTCGGCCTCGGCTCGATGGCGGGGACCGCGCTGACCGTCGGGGAGAAGCTCACGGCCGGCGGTCGCCGGGTCCGGGTCGCCGACCCGGGGTGGGCGCTGCCGGTCAGCGCGGACCTCGTGGGCCTGGCTGGTCGAGCCGGTGCGGTCGCCGTCATCGAGGACAACGTCTCACCCGGTGCCGTCGGCAGCCAGCTCGGTCGGGCGCTGGCCGACGCCGGTCTCACGGTGCCGGTCCACGGCTACGGTCTGCCGAAGGCGTTCTTCGACCACGCGACCCGGGGCCAGGTGCTTGACGCCGCGAGGCTCACCCCGGACCACATCGTGGCCGACCTCGAGCCGCGACTGTAGGACGGGCCAGGACAGGGCGCCCGCCCGCCCTGCCGCGGCGAAGGACGGTCGGCTCAGATGTCGCGGAAGGTCTCGATCGTCGCGCCGAGCCTGTTGAGCCGCTCGGCCAGGTCCTCGTAACCCCGGTTGATGACGTAGACGTTGCGCAGCACCGAGGTGCCCGGTGCCGCGAGCATGGCGAGCAGGATGACCACCGCGGGTCGCAGGGCCGGTGGGCACATGACCTCGGCGGCGCGCCACTTGGGCGTCGGGCCCTCGATGAGGACCCGGTGCGGGTCGAGGAGCTGGACCTTGGCACCCACCTTGGTCAGGTCGGTGAGATAGATGGCCCGGTTCTCATAGACCCAGTCGTGGATCATCGTCGTCCCGTCCGCCTTCGCGGCGATGAGGGCGAAGAACGGCAGGTTGTCGATGTTGAGGCCCGGGAACGGCATCGGGTGGATCTTGTCGATCGGTGCGACGAGGGGGCCGGGGATGGTCGTGAGGTCGACGAGGCGCGTGTGCCCGTTGGCGGCGGCATACTCCTCGGAGAGGGAGTACTGCATCCCCATGCCCTGCAGGGTCGCCAGCTCGATCTCGAGGAACTCGATCGGCACCCGGTTGATGGTGATGGCGGAGTCGGTGACGACCGCCGCGGCGAGCAGGCTCATCGCCTCGATCGGGTCCTCGGACGGGGAGTACTCGACGTCGACGTCGATGTCGGCGACCCCGGTGACGGTGAGGGTCGTCGACCCGATGCCCTCGATCCGGACGCCCAGGGCCTGCAGGAAGAAGCAGAGGTCCTGGACCATGTAGTTGTGAGAGGCGTTGCGGATCACCGTGGTGCCGGTGCTCCGTGCCGCGGCGAGCAGCACGTTCTCGGTCACCGTGTCGCCGCGCTCGGTGAGGATGATCGGGCGGGTGGGCACGACGTCTCGGTCGACGTGGGAGTCGTAGAAGCCGTGGGTCGCATGGACGTCGAGGCCGAAGGCCTTCAGGGCCGACATGTGCGGCTCGACGGTGCGCGACCCGAGGTCGCAGCCGCCGGCATACGGCAGGCGGAACTCGGCGAACTCGTGCAGGAGCGGGCCGAGGAACATGATCACGGTGCGGGTGCGGCGGGCTGCCTCCTCGTCCATGGACGCCAGGTCCAGACGGGCCGGCGGGACGATCTCCAGGTCGCTGGAGTCGGGCAGCCAGCGGGTCCGCACCCCGATCGAGGTGAGCACCTCCAGGATCCGGTTGACCTCCTCGATCCGGGCCAGGTTGCGCAGCGTCGTCCGGCCGCGGTTGAGCAGCGAGCCGCAGAGCAGGGCGACGGCGGCGTTCTTGCTCGTCTTGACGTCGATCGCGCCGGAGAGCTGCCGCCCGCCCTCGATCCGCAGGTTCTGCGGCTGGGAGTGGCCGACCGAGACGAACTCGCTGTCGAGGGCCTCGCCGATCCGGGCCAGCATCTCCAGGGACAGGTTCTGCTTGCCCTGCTCGATCCGGCCGATCGCGCCCTGGCTGGTCCCCAGCAGGTCCGCCAGGTCGTTCTGGGTCATGTCCTTGTGCCGCCGCGCGTCACGGATGAGGGTGCCGATGCGGGTCAGGTAGGTGTCGGTCGTCGTCGCAGTGATGGTCACCTGAGACACAATAACTCATATATGAGTTATGACCACATCAGCGGCGCGGCGCGTCCACGCCGCCGGCCCGTCCGGGGCCGACGCTGGCCACCCCTGGTGGCAGGAACGGCCGCCCGTTGACGGCGACCGAGACGCCCTCGCGGTCGAGCAGCGGGGTGAGACCGCCGTTCCAGAACGAGAACCCGGCTCCGGTGAGGAGCGCCAGGTCGATGTCCATGGGGGACTGGGCGACGCCGTCGGCGAGCATCCGCCCGGCCTCGTCGGCGAGGGCGCCGAGGATCCGCTGCCGGGCCTCGGCGGCCGTGCGGACGACCGGCGTCCCGGGCCTGACGAGCAGCGCCTCGACCTCGGGGTCGATGACCGGCCGCCCGGTGGACAGGTCGTAGTAGCCGGGCTTGCCGGCTGCGACGAGGCGCCGGAGGTTCTCCGAGACCGGGAACCGGTCGCCGAAGGCGCGGTGCAGGGTCTGGCTGTTGTGCAGCGCGATGGCCGGACCCACGAGCCCGACGAGGACGAGCGGTGGCATCGGTGCGAGCCCGGCGACCGCCTGGTCGGCGACCTCGATCGGAGTGCCCGCCTCGACGATGGCGCCGTACTCACCCAGGAACCGGCCCAGCAGCCGGTTGACGATGAACGAGGGCGCGTCCTTGACCAGGATCGTCGTCTTGCGCAGGGCCTTGCCCACACCGAATGCCGTTGCGAGAGAAGCGTTGTCACTCTTGTCGCCGGGGATGATCTCAAGCAGCGGCATGACCGCGACCGGGTTGAAGAAGTGGAACCCGACGACCCGCTCAGGGTGCTTCAGCTCAGCAGCCATCTCGGAGATGGACAGCGAGGACGTGTTCGAAGCGAGCACGCAGGTGTCGCTCACGACGGCCTCGACCTCGGCCCAGACCTGCTGCTTGACCGACATCTCCTCGAACACCGCCTCGATGACGAACTCGGCGTCCGCGAAGCCGTCCTTGCTCGTCGACCCGGTGACCAGGCCCTTGAGGAAGGTCGCCTTGTCCGGTCCGATCCGGGTCTTGGCGAGCAGCCTGTCGACCTCGCCGTGGACGTATGCCGTGCCCTTGGACACCCGCTCCTCGTCCAGGTCGGTCATCACGACGGGTACCCCGAGGTGGCGCGCGAAGAGCAGGGCGAGCTGGCTGGCCATCAGTCCGGCACCGACGATCCCCACCTTGGTCACCGGCCGCGCCAGGGCGGGGTCCGGGGCACCGGCGGGCCGCTTGGCGCGACGCTGGACGAGGTCGAACGCGTAGAGCCCGGCGCGCAGCTCCTCGCCCATGACGAGGTCGCCGAGAGCCTCGTCCTCGGCGGCGAAGCCCTCCTCGCGGGTGGCGGTGCGGGCGGCGTCGACGAGGGCGATCGCCCGCAGGGGCGCAGGGGAGCGGCCGGCCGTCTTGATGAGGACGACCTTGGTGGCCGCCTTGGTTGCCGCAGCCCAGGCGTCAGCGTCCGTGGTGTGGTCGGTGCGCTCGACGGTGACCGCACCGGACACGACCGCTGCGGCCCACGCGACCGACTCCTCCAGGAAGTCGACGGGCGCGAACATCACGTCGGCCATGCCGAGTCGGAACGCGGCAGGCCCAGTGAGCATCGTGTTCTGCGACAACGGGTTCTCGATGATCACCGTGAGCGCGGCCGCGGGGCCGATCAGGTGCGGCAGCATCCAGCAGCCACCCCAGCCAGGGACGAGACCGAGGAAGCACTCGGGCAGCGCGACGGCCGGCACCCCGGCCGAAATGGTCCGGTAGTCACACGCGAGAGCGATCTCGACCCCGCCACCCATGGCGGCACCGTTGACGAACGCGAAGGTCGGCACCGGCAGGTCCATGAGGGTCGAGAACGCCCGGTGGCCCGCGCGGGCCACCTCGAGCGCCTGCTCACGGCTGGTCACCGACGGGATGCCGGTCAGGTCGGCACCGACGGCGAACATGAACGGCTTGCCGGTGACCGCGACCGCCTGGATCTCGCCGGCCTCAGCGCGGGCGCGGAGCCCGTCGAAGGCGGCCTGCAGCCCGGCGACGGTCCGCGGGCCGAAGGTGTTCGGCTTGGTGTGGTCGTGCCCGTTGTCGAGGGTGACGAGGGCGAGCGTGCCGGAAGCACCCGGCATACGGACGTCCCGGACGAGGGCACGAGTGACCACCTCGGTGGGCAGGGTGGGGGTGCTCATGGGTCAGGACTCCTTGCCGTATGCCGCGTGGTGGGGGTTCTCCCAGATGACTGCTCCGCCCATGCCGATGCCGATGCACATCGCGGTCAGGCCGTAGCGGACCTCGGGGTGCTGCTCGAACTGGCGGGCCAGCTGGGTCATCAACCGGACGCCGGAGGAGGCGAGCGGGTGGCCGACGGCGATCGCGCCGCCGTACTCGTTGACGCGCGGGTCGTCGTCGTCGATGCCGAAGTGGTCGAGGAAGGCGAGCACCTGCACGGCGAACGCCTCGTTCAGCTCGAACAGGCCGATGTCCTGGATCGACAGTCCGCTCGCGCGGAGTGCCTTCTCGGTGGCCGGGACCGGGCCGACGCCCATGACCTCGGGTTCGACACCGACGAACGCATAGGACACCAGGCGCATCCGCACCGGCAGGCCCAGCTCGGCAGCCGCCTGCTCGGAGGCGAGCAGACACGCGGTGGCGCCGTCGTTGAGCCCGGCGGCGTTGCCTGCGGTCACCTTGCCGTGCGGGCGGAACGGGGTCCTCAGCCCGGCGAGCTCGGCCATCGTCGTGCCGGGGCGCGGCGGCTCGTCGGCGGTCGCCAGGCCCCAGCCCTTCTCCGCGTGCCGGGTGGCGACGGTCGCCAGCCCCGGCTGGATGTCGCCCCGCTCGTAGGCCGCGGCCAGCCTGGCCTGGCTGCGCACGGCATACGCGTCGCACCGCTCCCTGGTGAGGCGCGGGTAGCGGTCGTGCAGGTTCTCGGCGGTCCTGCCCATGACCAGGGCGCTGGGGTCCACCAGCTTCTCGGCCACGATGCGCGGGTTGGGGTCGACCCCCTCGCCCATCGGGTGCCGGCCCATGTGCTCGACCCCGCCGGCGACCGCGACGTCGATCGCGCCGAAGGCGATCGAGGAGGCGGTGTTGGTCACGGCGGTCATCGCCCCCGCGCACATCCGGTCGACCGAGTAGCCGGGAGTCGTGGTCGGGAGGCCGGACAGCAGCGCGGCCATCCGGCCGAGGGTCAGGCCCTGGTCGCCGATCTGGGTGGTCGCGGCGATGGCCACCTCCTCCACCCGGGCCGGCGGCAGGGACGGGTTGCGCTTGAGCAGCTCGCGGATGCAGCGGATGACCAGGTCGTCGGCGCGCGTCTGGGCGTACATCCCCTGCTCACCCGCCCTGCCGAACGGGGTGCGGACGCCGTCGACGAAGACGA
>JAICMC010000054.1 GCA_025929465.1 Nostocoides sp. | reverse complement strand
GGCCGGCGACGCGGCATACGGGACGGGATCGGCTGGCTCGACGGGGACGAACACCTCGGTGCCGGGGCCGAGCTCGTCACGGGAGGTTGTTGTCATGCGGAGTCTCCTCGGTGGGGTGGGGGTGGTCAGCCATGACCCTGCCGAGCCGGACTGTGGCGGCCCTGTGTCGCAGGTGTCGACCCTCTGGGGAAACCTGCACAGGGCTCTCACAGGAAGGACACAGCGGATCGACGGCGTGGGCACAAGGCGCGCGGGTCACACTGAGCTCATGAACACGACCCAGACCTCGAAGGCCAAGCTGGTGCGGGCCGACGGCTCCCCCGTCCGCGTCCTCGTCGTCGACGACGAGGCCAACCTCACCGAGCTGCTCGCCATGGCGCTGCGCTACGAGGGATGGGACGTCCGCACCGCGGCCTCGGGCCTGGAGGCCGTCCGCGCCGCCCGCGAGTTCGGCCCCGACGCGGTCGTGCTCGACATGATGCTCCCCGACTTCGACGGCATGGAGGTGCTGCGCCGGATGCGGGGCGAGACCCCCCACGTGCCGGTGCTCTTCCTCACCGCCAAGGACGCCGTCGAGGACCGGGTCGCCGGCCTCACGGCCGGCGGCGACGACTACGTCACCAAGCCGTTCAGTCTGGAGGAGGTCGTGGCCCGGGTCCGCGCCCTCATGCGTCGCACCGCGGTCGTCACCGACGACTCGTCCTCGCTGCTCGCCGTCGGCGACCTGACGCTCGACGAGGACAGCCACGAGGTCACTCGCGCCGGCGCCCGGATCGCCCTCACGGCAACGGAGTTCGAGCTGTTGCGCTACCTCATGCGCAACCCGAGGCGGGTGCTCTCCAAGGCCCAGATCCTCGACCGGGTGTGGAACTACGACTTCGGCGGTCAGGCCAACGTCGTGGAGCTCTACATCTCCTACCTCCGCAAGAAGATCGACGTCGGCCGCACGCCGATGATCCACACCATGCGTGGGGTCGGCTACGTCCTCAAACCCGGCGACTGAGTCCTCGGATGAGGACGGTTGGGTTCGTCAAGCCTTCGGCCTGGACGCTGCGCGCCAAGATCGTCGCATCGGTCGTCGCCCTGTTCGCGATCGTGATGCTCGCCACCGGATCGGCCACCGTGCTGTTCTCCCGTGACTACCTCCTGCACCAGCTGGACAAGGACGTCATCAACGCGGCCCACCGCGGCAACGGAATTCGCCCGTCGCCGTACGGCCCTGGCGGCGCCAACAATGGTGACCCCACTGGCCGCGGCGGCGACCAGGTGCTGCAGCTGGCGCTCGCCGACGGCCAGGTCCTGTACGACCGGGGAGGCAACCCGGTCAACCAGGTTGTCAACAAGCACAACGCGGCCACGACCCTCACTGCGGCGCAGATCGCCATCCTCAACAAGGCCCAGCTGAGCAGCCGTCTGCAGACGGTGGACCTCGGAGGCGACCTGGGCGCGTACCGACTCACTGCGACGCCCGTTGTCACCGTCGAGGGGACGCCCGCCACGCTCATCGTCGGCCTGGCCACCGCGGGCGTCGACGAAGCAGCACGCCGGATGCTGTGGATCGTCAGTGGCAGCACGCTCGTCGGCCTCGTCCTCGTCGGCTCGGGGGGGACCCTCCTCGTCCGGCGCAATCTCGAGCCGCTGGAGCGGGTGGCGGCGACAGCCCGTCGGGTCTCCGACCTCAAGCTCGACTCCGGCGACGTGGCGCTCGCCGAGCGGGTCGCGCCGCGGGACACCGACCCTCGCACCGAGGTGGGTCAGGTCGGGCTCGCCTTCAACCGGATGCTCGACAACGTCGACGGCGCCCTGCACTCCCGTCAGGAGAGCGAGATGCGGGTGCGACAGTTCGTGGCAGACGCCTCCCACGAGCTGCGGACACCCCTTGCCTCGATCCGCGGGTATGCCGAGCTGTCCCGCCGCGAGAGGGACCCGGTGCCCGCGTCGGTCACCCATGCCCTGTCGCGGGTGGAGTCCGAGGCGCAGCGGATGACCTCCCTCGTCGAGGACCTGCTCCTGCTCGCCCGGCTCGACGAGGGCCGCCCGCTGGAGCGCGAGGAGGTCGACCTGTCGATGATCGCCATCAACGCGGTGAGCGACGCCCACGCGGCCGCTCCCCGTCACACCTGGCGCCTCGACCTGCCCGACGAGCCGGTCACCGTCATGGGTGACCGCGCACGGCTGCACCAGGTGCTCACCAACCTGCTCGCCAACGCGGGCACCCACACCCCAGATGGCACGACGGTCGTCACCTCGGTCCAGCCTGACCGGGGTGCCGTCCGGATCGCCGTGACCGACAACGGCCCCGGAATCCCGGAGCCGTTGCAGCGCAAGGTGTTCGAGCGCTTCATCCGTGGCGACGACTCCCGGTCGCGGGCGGCCGGCTCGACCGGCCTGGGCCTGTCGATCGTGGCGGCCGTCGGCCAGGCGCACGGCGGCACGGTGGGCGTCGAGTCCCACCCCGGTCGGACGAGCTTCAGCGTCACCATCCCGGCTCCCGCCGCCGCGACTCCCTGACCGTCGAAGGCTCAGGTCGTGATCGCGAAGCCGCCGCCGGTGACGTCGACGACCGGTGAACGGCTCGTCCCGCGTGGCGTCCCGTTCGCCGCATACGTCCGGCCCCACCCGGCCGCGAGCGCGGTGGTGGTGGTCGCCCGCCCACTCCCGTTCACATAGAGGACCGCCGGTCGCCTCGACCCGCGTGCGTAGACCGTCGTCGAGACCGCTGGCTGGACGAGCATGGCATCCAGCTGGAGGTCGCCGTCGGACTCGACGAGGACCGCCACCGTGCCGCGCGGCAGGGGCCGGTCGAGCGGGAACGGGCGCAGCAGCCCGTCGGCCTGCACCGTCCCTGTCTCGCGGAGGCCACCGTTGGCCAACCTCCCGAGCAGCGTGCGCCGGCCCCGCCCGTCGACGGCCGAGTACCGGCTGACCCCGAGGTCTCCCGGGCGCCGGTTGATGATCGGCTGCAGGTATGCCGCGTCGCCCGTCACCGCTAGGGTCACCGAGCCTCCGGCCGGGACTGCGACGTAGGTGCCGCCGGACCAGTTGGCGGCCCCGGTCCAGGCACCGCCGGGCGGGGTGACCACCGTTGCGCCACCGGCCAGCTCGCCTCCCTCGGCCTCCACGACGCGTAGCCCGGACCACGTGTACCCGGTGATCGAGGAGGCGAGCGCCGCAGCGGCCGGGTGGGCGTCAAGGGCAAGCATCGCCAGGAGCCCGTGGATCGTGGACTCGGCGCCGGAGTTGGCGTTGATCCGGCCGTCGAACTCCACGCCGTCGAACGTCGCCCCTGTGGCGGGGTCATACGTGGGCCGACCGCTCGGGTTGGCTCCGAAGAACCAGCCGCCGGCGAGGCCACCGAGCTGGACGAACCCGGCCGATCCGGTCAGGTCGGCAGCGGCCAGCAGGCCGGACACCCGGCCTTCGGCTCCGTAGGCGATCTGCGCCTCACCGGCAACGGGGGTCCAGGCGTTGTACGGTCCGCCGGACGTGAGCAGGACCGGCGTGAACTGCCCCGCATCGGACAGGGCCGCCGCCCGCAGGGCCGGGCCGCCGAGGACACCGGCCGTGGGGCACAGCGCCTGCGGCGCCTCCCCACCCCAGGCGTGCCAGAAGCTCTGCGACGCATCCCAGGGCAGCACGGCGCCGAACGGCCACGCGCCCCGCCCGCCGCTGCGCATCGCCGCCACACCCTCGGCGAGCTTCCGGAGGGCGGACCTGGCTGCCCAGTCCTTCGGTTCGACCGCGACGTAGGCCGCGAGCCCGAGGCACGCTTCGGACGACGCGTCCGCGCCACCGGTCACCAGCCACGCGGGGACCTGCACGTCGTCGGCGACCAGCCACTCGCCGTAGCGGGACAAGGACCCGCGGTTCAGGGCGGCGATCGCCAGGTGCAGCCGGTCGCGCAGGAAGCCGGCGAAGGCAGGATCGGTCGTCCGCAGCGCGGCATACGCCTCGCCCAGGGCCCAGATCAGGCGACACGTCCAGTACGAGTCGCCGCTGTCGGACGGGTCGGGAGAGTCAGGCGGGTTGGCACTGGGCGTGAGCGTGCCGTCGGTCTGCTGCCACAGGACGATGTTGCCGGCATTGGGGCCGTCAGCGTCCTGCAGGAAGGTGAGCGAACGCAGCAGGTCGATTGCGTCCTGGCGGCTGCCCGCATCGCGGGTGGCGACGAAGTCACGCACGAAGACGACGGCAGCGCGGGCGGTGTCGTCGGCGTTGAAGGCGCCCTGCGACCAGTACCCGGTGACCGGGTCGAGGATGCCGCCGCCGACCCGGGTCCAGCCGCCGGTGTCGACCGCGTTGGCGTAGGTCCAAGGTGCGCGGGCGGTGGGCCGCTCCGCTATCCGGTAGGTCGTGTGGGTGCTCGTCGCGGCGAGCGGGACGTCGTCGAGCAGCCAGCGCAGGTGCGCCAAGTTGGTCAGCCGGCGCTGCCCTCGCGCCGGGTCGGTGGTGGCCTGGGCGCCGGGCACGCCGAGGGCGAGGGACGCTGCGGTGGCTGTGCCGGAGACGAGCAGGGTGCGTCGGGTGATCATCGGTCCTCCGTGGGTGGGTATGCCGGTCAGTCGCCGAGGGCGGTGTGTGTGGACCAGGTGGCGCCTGGCCGGAAGGAGGCCACGCCGAGGGTGGAGTCGGACTGGCCGTAGTACGCCAGCCACTCCCCCCCGAACCACACGAGCCCCTCGACGAAGGTGACGTTGGAGACCAGCCCGTGCCGGTCCTCGAAGGTCGTCGGCTCGATCCACGGCCGGGTGAGCTCGGCGAAGATCTCGAACGGCCGGTCGGGGTGGATGAGCAGCTGCCCGGCGGTGTAGCGCACCGCGCCGTCCTCGTAGCGCACTGCGGCGTTGTGGACGAGCAGGATCAGCCCGTCGTCGGTGACCAGCGGGGGCGGGCCTACCTCGACGAGGAACTCGGTGAAGGTACCCGGTCGGGGCGCCATGATCGGCGGCTCGGAGTCCGGGGTGACCGGCGTCCAGTGCAGCAGGTCCTCGGAGGTGGCAGCCCAGATCGAACCCTCGCCGAAGTACATGACGTACCTGCCGTCCAGGGGGACCGGCAGGATGCCGCCCGCCTTGGACCACGGTCCCGGGTGGTCGCCACCTTGGGGCTGGAAGGTGTCGAAGTCCGGGAACAGGGGCCCGTGCTTGGTCCAGGTGCGCAGGTCAGTCGACGTCGCCAGGCAGAGCAGCGAGTGCTGCTGGGCGAACCCGGAGTAGGTGAGGTAGTACGTCCCGCCGATCTCGGTGACCCGCGGATCCTCACACCCGTCGCGGTCGTAGTCCTCACTCGGTGAGATGACTGGGTCAGCCTCCCGCTTGAAGGTGAAGCCGTCGTCGCTCCAGGCCAGCCCGACGTGGGAGACGATGTCGACGGCGTGGGCGCGGTAGAGCAGCGCGACCCGGTCATCGACGACGATGGCGGCGGGGTTGTAGACGCTCCCCGACTGCCAGCCGTCGCCCTCGGGGCTGAGGATGGGGTTGCCCTCGAACGGCGTGAACGGGCCGAGCGGGAAGGTCACCGGGCCGCGGGTCATGGGACTGGTCCTCTCATCGAAGTGGTCGTGCAAGGTCGCCCGTGGGTGCGGGCGGAGTTCGTATGCTGCTGCTCCGGCCGAGCCGCGCCGACTCGGTCGCGTGCACCGCGACCCGCAGAGCCTCGGTCGCGGTCTCCGCCCCGGAGCGGGGTCGGCGGCCGCGCTGGGCCCGGCAGTCGCAGAGGTCCGCAAGGGCGGACCGGACGCCGGCCCGGTAGACGGCGGCCTTGGCGGGCTCGCCGCCGAGCGTCAGCCGGACCGTCACCCGGCGGCTGGCCGGGAACTCGCGGCCCCGGCCGGTGGCGGTCAGCGGCCCGGCGACGGGGTCCACGGTCGCCCGAACGTCGGGTGCCACAGTGGTGTCGCCGGTGCGCGGGGCGAACGCGAGAAGGTCGGGCTCGCCAGCGAGCGCAACGAGCCGGTCCGCGCCGGCCGGATCGGTGAAGGCGACGACCTCGGCCTCGACCGGGATCCAGCCGCGGACCCGAACCTCTGCCGGTCCGTAGTCGATCCGGATGAGCTGTCGCTCGGCACGATGGGCGTGGGTGAAGGAATGGGTGTGGGTGGCCAGGGCCGCACCATGGGTGACGGTGGCCGAGACCAGGTCAGGCGCCGGCCAGCCCGTCCTCGAGGTCGTCACGGCGCTGACTGCGGTGGCCGGTTCGTCGATGAACAGCGTCGCGGCGTCGAAGAAGTGCACGCCGTGCTCGATGAAGATCCCCCCGGACACCCCTTCGTCCCAGAACCAGTGCGCACGCCCGAGACTCTCGTCGGCTGCGTCGTTCTCGAACAGGAAACGGGTGACCGTCCAGCCCATGGCGTCCTGGATCCGCCGGATCGCGAGCAGCAACGGGTTGTAGCGCAGGACGTGGTCCACCACGACAACCCGGCCGAGCCGCTCGGCGGAGTCCACCAGCTCCTCGGCGTCCGCGATGGTCGTGGCGATGGGCTTCTCGCAGAACACGTCGACCCCGCTGTCGAGGGCGCGTCGCACGAGCGGCGCGTGACCGTCCGGCGGGGTGGCGATGACGACGGCGTCGATCTCACCCGACGCGAGCAGTGCGTCCAGGTCCGGCAGCTCGACGGTGCCGCATCCGTGTACCGTGGCGAGCTGCCGTGCGGCCGCGGCATCCGCGTCGGCGACCACCCGGCATACCAGATCGGGCAGCCCGTCGGCAGCGGCCAGGACGAAGGCCCCGAACCGGCCTGCGCCGACCACCGCGACCCGGGTCGGTGAGCCGTCCCGCAGGGCGGTGACGGTCACGACGACCTAGCCCTTCACGGCGCCGCCCACGACGCTCGCAACGAGGAAGCGCTGGAGGAAGACGTAGACGACGAGCAGGGGTGCAGCGACGATGAGGGTGGCGGCGGCGAGCAGGCTCCACTCGCTCGTGTAGGTGCCCTTGAAGGCGAACAGCCCGAGCGTGACCGGGGACTTGCTCTGGTCCGGCAGCAGGATGGTCGCCAGGATGATGTCGTTCCAGACCCCGATGGCCTGCAGGATGAAGACCGTCGAGAGCACCGGCTTCAGCAGGGCCGGCAGGAAGGTGAACAGGTAGCGCAGGTAGGAGATGCCGTCGAGGGCGGCGGCCTCGTCGAGCTCCTTGGGTATCGACTTGACGTAGCCCGAGACGAGCAGCGGACCGACGCCGACGCCGGACGCCATGATCAGGATGTAGCCCAGGCGGGTGTCGTACAGGTGCAGGCGCAGCGCCAGCTGGAAGACCGTGACGAGGGTGTTCGGCAGGAAGAGCATCGCCGCGAACAGGCCGTTCCAGATCTTGGTGTGCTTCAGGTAGCCCCGTGAGACGGGGAAGCCGACGGCGAGGGAGATGGCCGTGCCGAGCCCGGCCGCGACGAACGTGTACAACACGCTGTTGAGCACGTAGCTGCCGAAGTTGCCCTTCTGCCACGCCGTCGCGAAGTTGCCCAGCTTGGGGTGGGTGACGACGCCGGTGGGGTTGGTGACGAAGTCGTTGTTGGACTTCAGGGCGGTGCTGACCAGGAACAGGAGGGGGTACAGGTACATGAGCACGACCACGACCATGAGCACGTACAGGACCACTTTGCCAGGCGTGATCGGGCGCCTGCTGTTGGGGTCTGCGGTGCTACCGCCCCGGGCGGGGCTGGCCGGACCTGCCGGGTTCTTCGACCCGACCGGCGTGGTGATGTCGAGGAAGCTCACAGCTGGGTCTCCTTCCGCTTCAGGTAGGTCAGGGCCGCCAGCGCCACGATCATCACGATGACGAACTGGACGATCGAGATGGCGGCGGCGTAGCCCTGGGACAGGGCCGCTCCGCCTTGGGCGCCGCCGAAGCCCTGGGTGAAGATCGCCAGCGAGAGGACCTGGGTCGCCGGGTTGATCGGGCCGGTGAGGACGTAGATGAGCTGGTAGCTCTGCAGCGCCCCGATGATGCACAGCAGCGTGTTGGCGGTGACCGACGGCGCGAGCAGCGGGTAGGTGACGTGCCGCATCTTCTGGGACGAGGACGCGCCGTCGATCGAGGCGACCTCGTACAGCTCGGACGGGATGGCTTGCAGCCCGGCGAGGTAGATGACCACGGCGACGCCGATCCCGGCCCACACCTGCACGCCGATGACCAGGGTCATCGCCAGGTGCGGGTCACCGAAGAACGCCGAGGAGGCCCCGAACGCCTTCCAGATCGAGGCGCCCGGGCCGCCGGTCGGGTTGAAGAGCAGGGTGAAGATGAGGCCGATGACGGTGACCCCGAGGATGGTCGGCATGAAGACCACGGCGCGGGCGAAGTTCCGGCCGCGTAGCTTCTGGTTGAGCAGGATGGCGATGAACAGGGCGATGACGTTCTGGAAGAGCGTCACGGCTGCCGCGAAGACGAGTGTGTTCTTCAACGCGTGGACGTTGTAGGCCAGCTGCGCCGAGCCGAAGAACGTCTTGTAGTTCGCGAAGCCGATCCAGTGGACCGGGAGGAACGGCAGCGACCGGATGTCGGTCAGCGAGATGACGACGATGCCGACGGCGGGGACGAGCGAGAAGACGACGACCAGGCTGATGGCGACCGCGAAGCTGGACTGTGCCTGCCACCGTCGCCCGAAGACGAACTGCGTCTGCGCTGACCCGCTCATCGGGCCCTCCGTTCACGGTCGGTCGGGCTGGAACCGGGTGGTCACCTGTCGCCAGGTGGTACGAGTGACCACCCGGGTTGGGCTACTTGCTCAGCCCGGCGGACCAGTCCTTCTGCGACGCGTCGGCCGCGGCCTGGGCGTTGGGCGAGGAACCCATCGGCGACAGGCCGGCCCAGTTGAACGGGACGGATGCGTTCTGGCCGGCCTTGGTGTTGGCGATCCAGATCGTGTCCCACGCCGGCTCGAAGGTGCTCGTGTACTTGGCGATCTCGGTGTAGAACGGTCCGCTCTTGGCGTTCGTCACCGACGGCGCGAAGCCGGCCTGGTCGTTGAACAGCGCGTAGTGGGTGGAGAAGAAGTCCAGCCACGCGACAGCCGCCTTCGGGTTCTTGGCGTTGGCCGGGACGGCGAGGGACAGCTCCACCTTGCCGCCCAGGAACTTGTTGGCGTCGGCCGTGTCACCGGACGGGAGCGGGACATAGCCGAACGACAGTGCCGTGCCCCCGGCCTTCTGGAGCGTCGTCGTGTTCCAGGTGCCATCGCCCATCATCGCGTACTTGCCGTTGACGAACTGCGACGTCATGGTCGCGTAGTTCACGCCCGCGAAGTTCGGCTCGGCATAGGAGTAGATCTTCTGCAGCTTCTGCAGGACCGTCAGCTGGAGCCCCTCGTTGAGCTTGACGGTGCCGCCGTAGAGGCCCTTGGCCAGGGCATCCTTCGCGTCGGTCGTCGGGTAGAGGCCCTCGACGACGCCGAGCGTGGTGACGCCTGCGGAGTCCTTGCCGGTGATGCCGAACGGGATGATGCCCTTGGCCTTGAGCGTGTCACACGCCTTGGTGAACTCGTCCCAGGTGGTCGGCACGGTGATCCCCGCGTCGGCGAAGATCTTCTTGTTGTAGAACATGCCGGTGTAGTAGCTCAGGCCGGTGGGCACCGTGTAGCTCTTGCCCTTGTACTTGGACTCGTTCAGGACCGACTGGTTGAAGTTCTTCATGAACGGCTCGTTGGTCAGGTCCAGGAAGCCCCCCTGGTCGGCGAGCCGGGCATCGTCGCCCTCGTTGGCCGCCGGTACGTAGCTGGGCAGCTCACGCGGGGCGGCGACGACGATGTCGACGCTGCCAGCGGTGAGCCGCGAGGAGCGGGCCTGGTTGTAGTTCTCGTTCGGGGTCGGCGTGAGGTTCACGGTCACGCCGCTGTTGGCTGCCTTGAACGCGTCGGTCACCGCCTTGAACCCGGCATCGGAACCGGTGGCGCTCGAGACGAGGATGTTGAGAGCTCCGGTCACCTTCCCCCCGCTGGCGGCGGTCGGCGCCGTGGACCCGCCCCCGCTACTGCCGCTGCAGCCCGCGGTCGTGCCGGCCAGTGCGAGGGCGGCGAGGAACACGCCACTACGCCGGCCACGGAACCTCATTGTTGCCATGGTGCCTCCGATTGCGAACCAAAACGTTTCGGTTCTCGGAACGTAGCACTCACCGACCCTGTTGGGAAGAGGAGCAGACCGAGCCGGGGGCCGCAGCCAGCGACTCGCGCAGGAGCATCGTCGTCGGCGCGATGTCGACGTCGTCGGGCCGTTGACCCTCGATGCTGGCCAACAAGGAGCGGGCGGCCGCCTCACCCAGGGCGTACGGCGCCGTCGACACCGTGGTCAGCCGAGGGCGGGTGTAGGCGCCGAACTCGATGCCGTCGAAGCCGGTCACCGACAGGTCCCCCGGGACGTCGAACCCCAGGTCACTGGCCCGCGCGATGAAGCCGACGGCCATCAGGTCGTTGGCGCACACGACGCAGGTCGGTCTGGTTCGCCGAGTGGCGAGCAGCCAGTCCGCAGCTCGGCTTCCGCTCTGGATCGAGAAGTCGCCCGACACCGACGGACCCGGGCGGATCCCGTTGGACCGCAGGGTCTCTCGCCACAGTCGCTCCCGCTGACCGCTGTGGATGTAGCCGCTCCGACCCGTCACGTGGGCGATCCTCCTGTGCCCCAGCTCGAGGATGGCGTCAAGCAGCTGGCGCAGCCCCGGGGCGTAGTCCTGGCGCACCGAGGGAAACGGGCAGCCGGGCGCCGAGTTGACCGCAACGACAGGGATCTCGGCTTCGGCCATCAGCGCGAAGCGAGGGTCCTGGTCCTCGATGTCGGTGAGGAACACACCGTCGATCCGGTGCTCGAGCACGAGCCGCTGGTAGCGGTCGAGCGTCGCCGTCCGGGACTCGCCGACCTGGAGGACGAGCGCGTAGCCGCCGTCGACGAGCACCGACTCCACCCCGCCGAGGAACCCGGCGAAGAAGGGGTCGGACTCGATGACGTGCGCGTCACGCTGGATGACGAGGCCGACGGTGAACGCCCGCTTCCGGGACAGGCTTCGGCCACGCATCGACGGGATCCAGCCCACCCGGTCGGCCACCTCGGCGATCCGCTGCCTCGTCGCCTCGGAGACACCCGGCCGTCCGTTGAGGGCGGCCGAGACCGACGCGATGGAGACGCCGGCCTCCGCCGCAACGTCGAGGATGGTCACCCGCCGCTTCATCGACCTCCGTCCCACGCCTCCGGGTCGGGGTCCGGCTGTCCGGCCGCGACCCAGTGACCCACCTCCACCGTATGCCGTGCCATCCCTCCGGCGCGGGCGCTCTAGTGAGCGCTCGACCCATCGGCACGGCTCAGGGCCAGCACAGCCACCACATAGCGGCGCCGTCGAGAGTCCTCGGGCATGGACACGATGACCCCCGCCCCGGCGCCCTCGACGGCGGCCACGACCGCTGCCACGACCGGGCCCACGACCGCGGCCATGCCGCTCACCGGCTTCCGCCCCGACCAGGTCGGTGCCCACCCCGAGCGCCCCGGCAGGCGCCGGCTCCAGCGCCTCTGGAAGGGTCCCGAGGGTGACCCGCTGTGGGCCCGGCCGGCCCTCGTCGGCCTGCTCCTCGGCACCGCGATCCTCTACTTCGACAACCTGACGTCCAGCGGCTACGCCAACTCGTTCTACTCCGCGGCCGCCCAGGCCGGGAGCGCGAGCTGGAAGGCGTTCTTCTACGGCTCCTCCGACGCCGCCAGCTCGATGACCGTCGACAAGCCGCCTGCCTCGCTGTGGCTGATGGCCCTGTCGGTGCGCGCCCTCGGGCTCAGCTCGTTCGCGATCCTCCTGCCCCAGGTCCTCATGGGTGCCGGGACCGTCGGTGTCGTGTACGCCGCGGTGAGGCGCTACTTCTCCACTGCCGCAGGCCTCCTGGCCGGCGTGGTCATGGCGCTGACGCCCGTCGCGGTGCTGATGTTCCGGTTCAACAACCCCGACGCGCTGCTCACCCTGCTCATGGCGCTCGGCGCCTACGCGACGATGCGGTCCATCGAGAAGGGCTCGATCCGCTGGATGGCCCTCACCGGCGTCCTCATCGGCCTCGGCTTCCTCACCAAGACCCTCCAGGTCTTCCTCGTCGTCCCGTTCTTCGGGCTGGCCTACCTGCTCCTTGCCAACACCACGCTGCGCCGCCGGATCGCCGGCTCGGTCGCCGCGGTCGCCGCGATGGTCCTGTCCGCGGGCTGGTGGGTGGCCATCGTCGAGCTCGTCCCGGCCTCGATGCGGCCCTACATCGGCGGCAGCCAGGACAACTCGTTCCTCTCCCTCACCTTCGGCTACAACGGGTTCGGCCGGATCACCGGCAACGAGACCGGCTCGGTCGGCGGTGGTGGCAACGGCACCTCCGGCGGCAGCTGGGGAGCGACAGGCGTCGGGCGCCTGTTCGGCTCCGAGATCGGCGGCCAGATCTCCTGGCTCATCCCGAGTGCCCTGATCCTGCTCGCCGTCGGACTGTTCCTGCGAGCCCGTATGCCGCGCACCGACCTTCGTCGAGTGGCCTACGTCGTGTGGGGTGGCTGGCTGGTCGTCACCGCGCTGACCTTCTCGTTCATGGCCGGCATCTTCCACGCGTACTACACCGTCGCCCTGGCTCCCGCCGTGGCCGCCCTCGTGGGCATGGGTGCCGTCGAGGCCTGGCAGAAGCGGCACCACCCGGTCGCGACCGTCGCGCTGAGCGCGGCAACCGCCGCCGCCTCGGTGTGGGGCTTCATCCTGCTGACCCGCACCACGGCATACGGCTCCCGGCTGCGGATCGGCGTGCTGGCCATCGGCCTGGCTGCCGCGCTGCTGCTTCTCGCGGTCAACCAGCTGCACAGGAAGGCCATCCCGCTCGTCATCGCCGGAGCCATCGCGGCCTCCCTTGCCGGCCCGACCGCCTACTCCCTCACCACGGTCTCCACCGGGCACACCGGCTCGATCGTCGACGCCGGACCGAGCACGGGCGGCATGGGCGGGATGGGCGGACCAGGGGGCGGTGGCGGTGTCCAGCAGCGCGGCCAGTTCGGCCCGCCCGGGACGACCGGGACGACCGGGACGACCGGAGGCAGCACCGGCGGAACCGGCACGCAGGCCAACGGCGGCGCCACCGGCGCCACCGGAACCACGCGCGGAGCCGGGCCCGGCGGCGGCGTGGGCGGTCTGCTCAACGCCTCCACCCCGTCGACCGAGGTCGTCGCGGCCCTGTCGGCCGACGCCGGCGACTACACCTGGGTCGCGGCGGCGATCGGCTCGCAGAACGCGGCCGGCCTCCAGCTCGGCGCCCAGCTGCCGGTCATGGCGATCGGTGGGTTCAACGGCTCCGACCCGAGCCCGACACTCGCCCAGTTCGAGGCCTACGTCAAGGCGGGAAGGATCCACTCCTTCCTCGCCAGCGGCACCGGCGGCGGACAGGGCGCCCCCGGCGGGTCCGCCGGGACCGCCAGCCAGATCTCGGCGTGGGTCGCGGCCAGCTACGCCGAGGTGACGATCGGCAGCCAGACGTTCTACGACCTCACCCAGCCGCTCGCCTCGGGCACGTCCGGGTCCACGTCATCGACCGCCACGACGACCTGACGCCGACCGGCGGCATACCAGCCCAAGGAGCCAACCATGACCACACCGGTCCTCGACGTCGTCATCCCCGTCTACAACGAGCAGGCCAGCCTCGCGGCGTGCGTGCGGCGCCTCCACGCGCACCTCGTGACGACGTTCCCGTACCCGTTCCGGATCACGGTCGCCGACAACGCGAGCACGGACCGGACCCTCGCCGTCGCGCACCGGCTCCGGGTCGAGCTGCCCGCCGTCGCCGTGGTCCACCTCGACGCCAAGGGCCGGGGTCGCGCCCTGAAGCAGGTGTGGCTGGACTCGGACGCGCCGATCCTGGCCTATCTGGACGTCGACCTGTCGACCGACCTGGATGCGCTATGGCCGCTCGTCGCGCCGCTGCTGTCCGGGCACTCCGACCTGGCCATCGGCAACCGGCTGGCCCGCCAGTCGCGGGTCGTCCGCGGCACCAGGCGCGAGCTCATCTCGCGCTGCTACAACCTGGTGCTCCGGGCCGCGCTCGGCACCCGCTTCAGCGACGCGCAGTGCGGGTTCAAGGCGATCCGCGCCGACGTGGCGGCCGAGCTGCTCCCCCTCGTCGAGGACCCCACCTGGTTCTTCGACACCGAGCTGCTCGTCCTGGCCGAGCGCTGCGAGCTGCGCATCCACGAGGTCCCGGTGGACTGGTACGACGACCCCGACTCCCGCGTGGACATCGTCGCCACCGCTGCGGACGACCTGCGCGGTGTCGTCCGTATGCGGCGTGCGCTCTCCTCGGGCGCCCTGCCGGTGTCCGAGCTCGCCGGCCGGATCGGGCGGACACGCCCCGCGAGCGGGGTGGGCGGACAGGCAGTCACCTTCGCGATCGTCGGCGTGCTGTCCTGGGCGCTCCAGCTCGGGCTGTTCGCCGGGCTCCGGCAGACGGACACTGCCTCGGCCCAGGTCGCCAACCTCGTCTGCCTCGTCGTGGCCACGGTGCTCAACACGTGGGCCAACCGGCGCTGGACGTTCGGGATCCGCGGACGCACGGGCGCCGGCCGGCATCAGCTGCTCGGTCTGGCCATTCTGGCCGTCACCCTGGGCCTCACCTCCGGGGCCCTCGCGGTGCTCCACGAGGCGGACTCATCGCCGGCCACCTGGGTGCAGACCGTCGTCGTCGGACTGGCCTCTGCCGTTGCCACCGTCGTCAAGTTCGTCGTGATGCTGGCCGTGGTGTTCCGCGGCGCGTCTCCCCAGCCGGTCGGCGGGTCGGGCGAGTGGTCGGACAAGGACGCGCTCAACGACGGCCCGCTTTGCTCCGGGGCGGCCTCGGCAGATACCCTGACGGGCGCACGAGGAGGCGTCGCCT
>JAICMC010000058.1 GCA_025929465.1 Nostocoides sp. | reverse complement strand
CCCCTGCTGGCCCACTTCCACCAACACCTGGACCCACCCCGCCGGCACCGCGACAACGCCGCAACGTTCCCGACCCCCGACCTGCACTGGGTCACCCACTGAACCGAGCGCGCCGGCATACCGGATCCGGCATCGGCATCACCCGCGCGTGTGCGGCGCCTGCGCGCGGGCGGCACCCGTGCGCGGGCGGCACCCGTGCGTGAGCGGCACCCGTGCGTGAGCGGCCGGTTCAGAAGCAGATGCGGATCCCGGCCCGAGGGGCCCGGCCGAAGACGAACGGCAGCAGACTCTGGAAGATGCCGCCAAGCCGCGCCGCAGGGTACTTCGCCCGGATCGCCCGCTGGACCGCCTTGACCTCTTCCGGGTCCCGGACCACGCGGCCGGTGCCCTCGACGACCGGGGACCCCGGCACGATGACGCCGCGGATCGAGCACGGCTGCAGCGTCACCGGTCCGCCGCGCGCCAGTCGTTTGGTCTTGCCCGTCCCGTCCACGCTGATGACCACCAGCTCCTCGCCGTCACGGGCCACCCAGACCGGGGTGACGACCGGTGCCCCGCTGCGTCGCCAGGTGGTCATGGCGACGTACTGCGCGGTGGCGACGACGTCGATGGACTGCGCAGAGGTCGCCATCACCTCAGTATGCCCGGCCGGCGAGGTGGGTCACTCGACCCAGTGGTTGTCGTGGGCGTCCATGAACGCGTCGTACTCGGCGTCGGTCAGCCGCTCACCGGTGGCCCTGCGCCGCGCGCCAGGTAGCGGACCCGGTTTCCGTGGGGACAGACGACCTCCGGCCGGGGCGTCCGCCGGAGGCAGCCAGACCGAGTCCTCGCCGGACTCCCCGGCATACCGGATCGGCGGATCGGCGGATAGGACACGGGACGACCGACCGCCGCTCAGCCCTGCCGCTTGCTGCGGTAGTAGCGAATCAGCTCCTTGGTGGAGGAGTCCTGCTCCGCCAGGGCGGAGTCGTCGGCCGAGATGGCGGGAGCGATCTGCATCGCGAGCTGCTTGCCGAGCTCGACACCCCACTGGTCGAAGGAGTCGATGCCCCAGACCACACCCTGGACGAAGGTGATGTGCTCGTACAGGGCGATGAGCTGACCGACGACGCTCGGCGTCAGGGCCGAGGCCATGATCGACGTCGTCGGCCGGTTGCCGGTGAAGACCCGGGCGGGCACGATCTCCTCGGCCGTCCCCTCGGCCCGGACCTCCTCAGCGGTCTTGCCGAACGCGAGCGCCTTGGTCTGGGCGAAGAAGTTGGCGAGGAACAGCTCGTGCACGTCCTGGTCGCCGTCCTTGACCGCATGCGCCGGGTTGGCGACGGCGATGAAGTCGCACGGGATGAGTCGGGTCCCTTGGTGGATGAGCTGGTAGAACGCGTGCTGTCCGTTGGTCCCCGGCTCCCCCCAGAACACCTCGCCGGTGGCGCTCGTCACCGGTGACCCGTCGGCGCGAACGCCCTTGCCGTTGCTCTCCATCGTCAGCTGCTGCAGATAGGCAGCGAACCGGTGCAGATACTGCGCGTAGGGCAGCACCGCGTGGCTCTGGGCGCCGAAGAAGTCGTTGTACCAGACGTTGAGCAGCCCCATCAGGACCGGGACGTTCTGGTCGTATGCCGTGCTGGCGAAGTGCTCGTCGACGGCATGGAACCCGGCGAGGAAGTCGGCGAAGTGCTCCGGCCCGATCGCTACCGCGACCGACGTGCCGATCGCCGAGTCGACCGAGTAGCGGCCACCCACCCAGTCCCAGAAGCCGAACGCGTTGGCCGGGTCGATCCCGAACGCCTCGACCTTGTCCAAGGCGGTCGACACGGCGACGAAGTGCTTGGCGACGGCCTCCGTCCTTGCCTGGTCGGTGTCCTCGATCGCGCCCGCCTCGACCAGTGCCGTCCACAGCCAGTCGCGGGCCATCCGGGCGTTGGTCAGCGTCTCAAGGGTGGTGAACGTCTTGGAGGCGACGATGAACAGGGTCGTCGCCGGGTCGAGGTCGTGCGTCTGCTCCCAGCAGTCACTGGGGTCGATGTTGGAGACGAACCGGCACGAAAGGCCTTCTTGCACATACGGCTTGAGCGCCTCGTACACCATGACAGGTCCCAGGTCCGAACCGCCGATACCGATGTTGACCACCGTCTCGATCCGCTTGCCGGTCACCCCGGTCCACTCCCCCGACCGCACCTTGTCGGCGAACGCATACACCCGGTCGAGCACCTCGTGGACCTGCTCGACGACGTCGGTGCCGTCGACGACGAGGCGCTCGCCCTTGGGCCGTCGCAGCGCGGTGTGCAGCACCGACCGACCCTCGGTGACGTTGATCTTGTCTCCGCGGTACATCGCGTCGCGGTGCCCCGCGATGTCGACCTGCTCGGCGAGCGCCACGAGTGCGGCCAAGATGTCGCCGTCGAGGAGGTTCTTGGACAGGTCGACATGCAGGTCGGCACAGTCGCGCGCGTACGTCGTGGCCCGCTCGGGGTCGGCGGCGAACGCGCCCCGCAGGTCCGGCTCGTATGCCGCGTGCAGACGGGTGAGGTCGGCCCAGGCGGCCGTGGTGGTGGCGTCGACAGAGGTCATGGACCCACCCTAGGGACGCCGGAGCCGCACGGCACCCTCGGGCAGCGGGTGTTCCCGAGCGGCCCCTGCTGCGACCGGCCGCAGCCGGCCGGCAGCACGGTCCAGCCGGCCAGCCACCCGGCCGAGCAGGCTCCGCCTCCCACCGCCGGTCCAGTCGGGGTCGGTCGACCAGGCGCTCATCGGGTCGGGCGGGTCCGACCGCAGGGCCCGTTCGATGCCCTCACCCGCTGCGAGGAGCCGGTGCCCGCGCGGGAACAGGTCGGTGAGGGCGTCGGAGTCCCGACAGACCATGTCGTGGCGCAGGCTCTGCACCAGCGCCGCCATCGTCGCGTCCGGCACGTCGGTGAGCAGCCCTCCCGCCAGGCCCACGACCCGGGAGGGAACGAGCGGGACCCGCACCTGGACCCGCCAGAGCCGCGCGGTCGCGGCATACAGGCGGAGCAGCTCGGGATAGCGCAGAACCTCCGGGCCGCCGATGTCATAGCTGCGGGAACCGGATTCGTCACACGCCCGCTCCGTGCTGAAGGAGCCGGCGAGGGCCAGGAGGACGTCGGCGACGGCGATCGGCTGCACCCGTGAGCCGAGCCAGCCAGGGACCGGCTGCAGGACCAGCCGCTCGCTCACCTGACGCAGGACCTCGAAGCTTGTCGACCCGCAGCCGAGGATCATCCCCGCGCGCAGCGAGAGAGTGCAGATCCCCGACTCGGTGAGGATCTGCTCGACCTCCAGGCGGGAGGCGATGTGCGGCGACAGGTCGGCGGTCCCGACGTCAGGGACCAGACCGGACAGGTAGACGATCCGGGCCAGTCCAGACCCGACCGCCTCGGTGGCCATCGTCTCGGCGGCGATCCGGTCCTCGCCGGCGAAGTCGTCACCAGCGAGGCCGTGGACCAGGTAGGCGAGCGCGTCGACCCCGGCCAGCGCCGTCCGGGCCTGCGCGCGCTCGCGGACGTCGAGCGGCACGACCTCGACCGCTCCCGCCCACGGCATCCAGGCGGCCAGCTCGGGACGGCGGACACCGACTCGGACCCGGTGTCCGGCCGCGAGCAGGACGGGCACGAGCCGGCTGCCGACATAACCGGTCGCCCCGGCGACGAGGATGCGCACTCCCCGACCCTACGGGCCCGGAGACCTGCGAGAATCGCACCCATCATGGCGACCTTCACCGCGCGCAAGAAGTCCGAGGCGACCGTGCCGCACGACCGCTCGGCGGTGTGGGAGGTGCTCGTCGACCCGTCCCTCGTCGCGCGGATGACGCCGATGGTGAGGGGCATCAGCGCAACCGGCGACCACTGGCACTGGCAGCTGGTGACGATCCCCCTGCTCGGCCGCAGCTTCGACCTCGGCTTCACCGAGGCGATGACCTTCCACCCGCAGCGCCGGATCGACTTCCGTCACGCGCCCGCGGGCACCGAGCGCGCGGGCAGCGACGGGTCCTACGCCCTGGCCGACGCCAAGGACGGCGCAACGCTGCTGGCCATCGACCTGACCGTCACCGTCGACCTCCCGTTCCCCCGTCTCGCCAGACCGGCTGTCACAGCGTCCATGCAGACGGTCCTCGGCGCGATGGGCATCGGCTTCGCCCGGTCCATCGAGCGTCACCTGGCCGGGTCGCGCCGCTCGCCGTAGGGTGGCCGACATGGCGACAGGCGACCGCAACGTCCTCGGCGGGCCGTTGCAGGAGTGCGGCACCGACCCGCTCACCGGCTTCTACCGCGACGGGTGCTGCACCTCGGTCCCGGAGGACCTGGGCAGTCACACGATCTGCGCCGTGGTCACCGCCGAGTTCCTCGCCCACCAGCAGTCGGTGGGCAACGACCTGTCCACTCCGCGTCCCGAGTGGGGCTTCCCCGGGCTGACCCCCGGCGACCGGTGGTGCGTCGTCGCGGCGCGCTGGGCGCAGGCGCACGAGGCCGGTGCCGCTGCACCCGTGGTCCTCGCCTCCACCCATGAGCGAGCCCTGCAGATCGTCCCCCTGGAGGTGCTGCGGGCGTATGCCGCGGACGTCCCCGACGACCTGTCTGCCCTCGAGTAGCCGGCTCAGGACATTGGACACCGCCCACCCCGGGGGCTACCGTCCACGGATGACCGGCTTGCTCTCCGAGGACGATGTCCACGCCTACCACCGCGACGGCGTGCTGCACGTCAAGGGCGTGCTCACCCCTGAGCAGGTCGAGACCGCCAGGGCGGGCATCCAGCACGTCCTCGACGACGCCGGGATGCTGGCCCAGACAGCCAGCGGGGTCGACGACCCGGGCCGGTTCGTCGAGGACTTCCGCCGCTGGCAGGACGTCCCGCAGATCGAGGACCTCGCGCTGCGGTCCAGGGTGCCGGAGTATGCCGCCGAGCTGCTCGGCGGCGAACCGGTGCGGTTCTACCACGACCACGTCCTGGTCAAGGAGGGCAGGACCCGGCAGCGCACGCCGTGGCACCAGGACCAGCCGTACTACAACGTCGACGGGCACGGGACGAGTGCGTGGATCCCGGTCGACGCGGTGCCCGCGCCCGGGTGCCTCCAGCTCGTCGCCGGCAGCCATGACGGTCCGTGGAAGATGCCGCGGACCTTCCTGGACGGCAAGGCCAAGTGGTTCCCGGAGGGGACCCTGGACGAGCTGCCCGACATCGACGCCGACCCGGACGCGTTCCCGCTCAAGGCCTTTGCGATGGAGCCCGGCGACGCGATCTTCTTCGACTTCCTCACCGTCCACGGTGCACCCGGGTTCCCGTTCCCGGGTCGGCGCCGGGTCCTGTCGCTGCGCTACCTGGCGCCCGATGCGGTGCACGCACCCCGGGGCTGGGTCACCTCCCCGCCCTTCGACGAGATCGTCGGCATCGTCCCCGACGGTGCACCGATGGACCACCCGCTGTTCCCGATCGCCTGGCCGAGGACGCCGTAGCCCTCCGGCCCGACGACGGCCGGCGACTATGGTTCGGGGATGCGCGTGGTGGTCGTCGGCGGTACCGGACACATCGGCACCTACCTGGTTCCGAGCCTGGTCCGGGCCGGACACGAGGTCGTCGTCATCAGTCGAGGGTCCCGCCAGGCCTACCGCGACGACCCCGCCTGGCAGGAGGTGGAGACCGTGGCGTGCGACCGCACCGCGGCAGAGCGGGACGGCCGGTTCGGCACGGTGGTCGCCGAGCTCGGACCGGAGGCGGTCGTGGATCTCACCTGCTTCACCACCGCGCAGGCCCGCCAGCTCGTCGGGGCACTGGACGGCCAGCACGTCGTCCAGACAGGGAGCGTCTGGTCCTACGGGCCCAGTGCCCTGGTGCCCACCACCGAGGACGCGCCCAAGACGCCATACGGGGAGTACGGCGTGAACAAGCTGGCCGTCGAGCAGTACCTGATGGGTCAGGACCGGGTGCGCGCCAGCGTCGTCCATCCGGGGCACATCAGCGGTCCGGGATGGATGCCGATCGGGCCTGCCGGCAACCTCGACCCTGCGGTGATCGACGCGCTCCGCGCGGACGGGTCGTGCCTGTTGCCGGACCGCGGCGGCGAGACGGTTCATCACGTGCACGCCGAGGACGTCGCCGGGCTGCATCAGGCCTGTCTGGAGCAGCCCGGCGCGGCGGCGGCCCAGAGCTTCAACAGCGTCTGTTCACAGGCGTTGACGCTGCGCGGGTATGCCGAGCTGGTCGCGCGACACTTCGGTCACGAGCCGAGACTGGAGTTCGTGCCGTGGGCGCAGTTCGCGGCCCGTGTCGACCCCGAGGCGGCCGAGGCGACGAGCGAGCACATCGGGCGTGCCCCGCTGTTCTCGATGAAGAAGGCCCACGACCTGCTCGGGTTCACCCCGGCGCACAGTGTGACCGACACGGTCCTGGAGTCCATCGACGCCTGGGTCGCCGCCAACCGGGCCTGAGAGGGTCAGCCTTGGCGCGCTCCTCGGGGAAGGGCGCGTCGTAGGCCGCCCTCACCTCTGCGGCCATCGGGCGCACGCAACCGGCGGCGACCAGGCGTCGTCCGGGGTTCGGTAGCCCTCCGTGCCGGCCAGTCTGGCGGAGCGGTCGCAGCACCCGGACCTCCTCCTCGCGGCGGATCGATGCCCCGGTCGGAACCCGCCCGCGGGGGGATTCGCGCAGGGGCCGCCCGGCATACGGTCCAAGCATGTTGATCAGTGAAGAGCTCCTCCTTCTCATCGGCGACCCGAACGGCAGGTGGCGCGTGGCGAGCGACGCCGTCCCCCTGGCACTGGCCGGCGGCCTGCTCGCCGAGCTCGCCGCGCGTGAGCGGGTCACCGTCGACGACCGCGGCCGGATCGCGGTCATCAGCACGGCCTCCGTGGGTGACGATGTCCTCGACGAGGCGCTCGCGACCTTCGCGAAGAAGGCGGGCAAGAAACCCAAGGACGCCCTCGGCGCCGCGGCCAAGGGCCTGGGAGACCGGCTCTATGCGCGGCTGGCGGCCGCTGGGGTGGTCGCCATCGAGGACCGGGGCTTCCTGCGCTCCAAGCGGTTCCCCGTCCTCGACCCGGCGCGGCGCGACCACGCGTATGCCGACGCGGCGGCCGTGCTGCTGGGACGCGCGAACCCGGATCCGCGCACGGGGACACTGCTCGGCCTGCTGGTGGCCGTGGATGCCGTGGCAGCGGTGTTCGACCCCCAGGAGCTGGGGATGAGCAAGGGCGACCTGAAGCGACGCGCCAAGGAGCTCACCAGCGGCGACTGGGCCGCCGGTGCGGCCGGCAAGGCGGTACGTGACGCGCAGGCTGCCGTGATGGCAGCAGTGATCACGGCGGTGGTGGCAACCACCGTGAGCACGAGCTGACCGGGGCAGGCGCAGCGATCCGCCCGTTCCGCCAGTGCCGCCCGTGTGCGAGGGTGGATATCGGGTACCACGGGGACCCAGCCACACCAACGGCACGCCACCCGCGCGAGCCAGGACCGGAGGGTACCGATGACGGCAGACCGGATCACCGCCCGAGCGACGGGCGCCGGCGCTCTCGGCGCGCAACAGCCAGGCGTGGTCGGCCTGCCCAACCGCCCGTGTCGCCTGCTGCACCGCTCATGAGGCGCGAGTTCGCGTTCGAGTTCGAGGGCCGCTACCGGTTGCCCGCGCTGCTGTTCGGCATCAGGGCGGGCACGGCCCGGGTCGTCGTCACCGACGACGAGCTGCTCGTCCGGTTCGGACCGTGGCGCCTGCGCACCCCCCTCGCCAACGTCGCCGGGACGCAGGTGACGGCGGGGTACGCGTGGCACCGCACGGCTGGACCGGCCCACCTGTCGCTGACCGACCACGGCGTCACCTTTGCGACCAGCTCGCGGCGCGGCCTGTGCGTGTCGTTCGTCGAGCCCGTCGGCGCCATCGAGCCCACCGGGCGCCTGCGTCACCCGGCTGCGACGGTGACCGTCGTCGATCCCGAGGGGTTGGCCGCGGTTCTGAGGCGATGACCGGCCCCGGCCCCGGCCCCGGCCCCGGCCCCGGACGAGGGCGCCGGCGCGCGGCATACGCCGTGCCGGCGACCCGCGGTCACTCGACGACGACGTTGGCGAAATTAGCCCAGGCCACGGTGGACGCCGGCAGCGTGAACTCGTTACTGAAGGCGACCAGGACCGCGCCGGATACCGGGTGCAGTCCCCTGACCGCGTTGAAGATCCGCCCGCCGCGTGGCAGCGCTGTCCGCGAGCTCGACCACGTGGTTCCGCCGGGAGCCGGGCGATCCCACATCAGTTGTGGTTGCAGTCGCCCGCTACGGCCATCGCCCGGACGACTCGCACGCGGCGTACTGCTTGAGCGCCGCGTCCGGCCAGGGGATCACCCCAGGATGAGTCCTCGCGTTGGGTGCACGTTCCCACCGCCGCGGGCACCGCGCACTCGGGGATGATCACAGGGTGCCCGGGCTCAACCGCCTGCTCACGCCCTGGCTGCCGCCTGGTCCCCGCCGCTGGGCGGCACAACGCGGCGGACTGGAGCACGGTTTGCGGCGCGAGCGAACGCGCCGTGGCGCGTTCGTGAAGCCGTTCTCCCGTTCTGGGCACGCCGACGATGCGATGGCCGGCAGCGCTACCCGACGAAGGCCGTCATCCGTATCGAGACCAGCACTCCCGGAATCTCGACTCCTAGCCTCGCTACGTATCGCGTAGGCGACTCGGCGGAGAACCAGCGCGCGTACTCCTCGTTCAGGCCGGCGAAATCGGACGAGCGAGTGAGCAGGACGCCCACCTCGACCACGTCGTCCAGGAGGGCGCCACCTGCCTCGAGGATGGCCTGACAGTTCCGGAGTGCCTGGCGGGTCTGGTCCTGGATCGTCGCTCCGGCGAGCGAACCCGAGCTCGGATCGATACCGACGATGCCCGAGATGAAAATGGTGGCACCCGCCCGAACCCCCTGGCTGTACAGCGGTGAGCTCGGTGCGTCAGGGGTCTTGATGATCTGCCGCGGCATGACGGTCCCTTCGTTCGTTGGCTTGGCCTCACTGCCGCAGAGTCCCAGATCCTGATCGGCGCTTGCTACCCCCCGCCACCGTGGTCGACGCCGCCCGGACAGGCAGCGAGGTGCGCTGCCGGGTGACCGCACGTCATTGCCAAGGTGTCAAACAGGCCTGACCCGCTCCGCCCTGAGGGTCCGCTGCGTCGTGCGCTTGTACTCCGGCGCGATGCCCTCCACGACGTCCAACCGGATCGTCCCGCGATCTCGAGCACCTCGTACGGCATCACGACGGTGTCGATGCACAGCGCCACGATCTACCCGACCCGCAGAGCCTTGAGCTCCAGTGCGTCCGGTGAGGTGTCCCTCGCCTGGGCCCCGAAACGGAACCGACGTGAAGGGTCCCCCATCGGCCAGTCGCGCCCGCAAACCGCTGCTCAATGAGTGCCGCCCGGCTGTTCTGGCGGCTGTTCGCGAACGGTCAGTGGGCCGTGACCGGGGCTGCAGAGCTGAGGTCGGTGGTGGAGGGCAGCGGCCTGAATCCCTTTGCGATCAACCAGATCGGAAGGAACACCAACTCGAACAGGCCGCCGGGGGCGAGGAGGAGCATGCCGACTCCCGCGCCCATGTCGAGGACGCCGAGGAGGTCGAGAGGGACTCCGATCGTAAGCGAGGCGTAGCCCACCAGACCGAGTAGGGCGATGGGTCGCGGAACCAGCCCCCCGACGAAGAGCAGGTGGCAGAGGACGATGCCGCCGATGCCGGTCGGAACGTAAACCCACAGGAGGTGGTTCGGGACGACCGTCGAGGCAGCCAGGAGGTAGCCACCGCAGGCTGCTGAGACGAGGCACTCGACAACCCTGAGGATCGGGTACCAGACGGCGAGGGTCGGGTTGACCTGCCTGAGCACCGGGTACATCAGCAGGCCGATCCCGACAACAGCGCAGCCGGAAACAGACATCAGTGCGACCCCGGCCGTCATCGGCGCCCGATCGGGGTTGCCGTCGACGAACGCCTGGATCAAAGACGTGCCGAACATCGCGGTGACCATCTGGACGACGAACAGGATCCCGACGGCCCTCGCCACTCCTTTCCCGGACAGCGGAGCAGTCGTGCTGGAGATCGCGGTTCTCGTGGTGCTCATAGCGTGACCTTCCGATTGCGTCAGGAGCGGGTTCGAGGACCCGTTGCTAACGGTGTTAGATTGGAGTCCGGACGTTACCCTAACGGCGTTAGATTGTCGAGGGCTGGAGGCCGGCACATGCACGAGGATCACCAGGAGAGGCAGGACCCGTGGGACGCAGACCGACCGACGTCGCCAACAGGGCGCCGCTGAACCTTGAACGGGCGCTGCAGGTCGCGCTGCTCGTCGCGGACGCCGATGGCCTGGAAGCGGTCACGATGCGCCGGCTCGCACGCGAGCTGGGCGTTGAGGCGGCCTCTCTATACCACCACGTCAACGGCAAGAATCAGATCTTGGACGGGTTGGTCGACATCGTCGCCGCCGAGATCGAGCCGCCCATGCCGTCCACGGACTGGCGGGCGGCGATCAGCGAGCGGGCTCACCAGACCCGCGCAGGCCTACGCCGCCACCCCTGGGCCGTGAGCTTGATGGCGTCAAGGACGAGCCCAGGACTAGCCACGCTGGGCCTCCTGGAGACGGGGATCCGGTGCTTCCGCGAGGGTGGCTTTTCAGTCCTCCAGGCGGCCCATGCAATCTCAGTGGTCGACAGCTACGTGCACGGCTTCGTGCTGCAAGAGGTCAACCTGCCCTTCCGAGACGAGTCGGAACTGGCTGCCATGACTGGGGCCATCATGGAGACGTTTCCTGCCGCCGAGCTCCCATACCTCTTCGAGATGACGGTCGACCACGTCCTCAAGCCGGGCTACGACTACGGCAAGGAGTTCGACTCCGGGCTGAAGGTCGTCCTTGACGGTGTCGCTGCGTTGCTCGTCGAGCGGTAGGTGACCTCGGCCCCCGGCGGAGGCGGACTCGTATGCCGTCCTCTCGATCCACGAGGAGAGCCCCCGGCCCCCCAGGAATGGTCCTGTCCAGCCGGCGAAGGGAATCACGTCCTCCCAGCGGTGTGTCACCGCCCATCGGGACAAGCGCCTCGGACGGAACGCACACGGGCGATGTGGCCGACCCTGCGCCAAGCGCTGGAATACCGGCGAACCTGAGGCCGTACGTCTGCATCGAGGTGCTCAGCAGCCAGCGTCCGTTGCTCATCGTCAGTCGCCAACAAGGCGCTTGGTGCCTTGTCTACAGCGGGGTCCATCCCGAAGCTGCCATGCCTACCGGGTGGTCGCAAAGGCCACCCGATCGGTGCTGATCCCACGCTGCTCGAAGCGCTCGACCTGGACGTCGACGAGGAGGCACAGCGGGCCTTCTTGGGTGGTCGTTGCGGAAGCGCCCGCGCGTAGGTCAGAGCATCCGGACATCGGCAGGCTAGAGCGGAAAAGGCCCAGCCCGCGGCGAAGTGACGCTGCCTGCTGACGGGATGAGCGAGAGGACGGAACGCATGACGCGCCTCGTGGCGAAAGGTCACGGCGCGAGCCGAACCTGTCGGACGACGTGACGCCTTCCGGGGCCGGCTGGCCGCTCTTCCGGGTGACGTCAAGTGGGCTCAGGCCGTGCTGCCCCCGTTCGCCCCCGCGCTGGCCGCCTCCATGGCCCGCTCGATGGCGCTGGGGAACCGGGTCTCGAAGTCCAGGAGCCCTACCCACGTGGGGCGGACGAACACACGGGTCATCCGAGGGCAGATCAGAGCCAAGTTCGTCAACCATGCCTGCCCCGCCTCCACCCCCAAGGTCCGCTGCGTCATCAGCTTGTACTCCGGCGCGATCCCCTCCACGACGTCCAACCGGATCATCCCCCGGATCTCCAGCACCTGATAAGGCATCGCGTCGGTGTCGATGCACAGCGCCACCATCTGTCCATCCCGCAGAGCCTTGAGCTTCGGTGCGTCCATCGGCGTCCCGAGGACGACCTCCTCGCCGTTCCAGTGGAACCCGATGGGGACGACTCGCGGCGTGCCATCGGTCCACTGGTAGGCGAACCGTGCCGGGATCGAGGACTGCAGCAGGCGCTGGGCGACCGGTTCCCGAAGCAGCCCAATGTTCCCCTGGTCGCTGGTCATGACGTACTCCTCTCGCAGGGACCCCGACAGCGGAGCCAGCTTCAAGGGTCCCCCCAACGGCCAAGGGCCGCCTGCGAATCGCGAACATCACACGGTCCAGGCTGCCGATCCCGCCGCGCCGGTTCGCGGCGGAATGCAGCACCTCGAAGCCTGAGCTGATGCTGATGATCCCCGCGCGGATCAGCGCCGGCTATGAGCAGCACCGCACGGCATACCTCCTGGCGCAGCTCGCCGGCCTGGTCGGCGTCGCCGTGTTCGTCCGATGGGTCGTCGCCCTGCGCAGGCATGACGGCCACCCGCCGAGCATCACGGTCACCGGCGCGTTGGTTGTGGTGGCCGCTGTCGCGACCAACGTGGCGGTGCCGGTGCTCTGTCCGGACACCGGGCTGTCGCCGACCCGGGTCCACGACGCTGCCCTGGGCACCGACGTTACCGACCACGTGCTCTCCACGTGCTTCGCCCTCCGGACCCTGGCGCTCGCGCTATCCCGGGTGTCTCGATGGGCGCGGTATGCCGCGATCCTGGCGGCCGCCGTATGCGCCGTGCGGGCCGTCAGGGCATGGTGGCGTGCCGGGGATGCAGGTCGTGGCGCCGCTGCTCGTCCTGGTCGTCATGGCGGCAATCGCGGTCTGGATTCCTCGCCGCTGGCCTGCGCCGACCGCTGCTTGGGGACTCCGAACGGACGCCGGGGATTGCGGTGCGGACGGTCGGGGAGGATCTTGTGGATACGAGGAGTTCCCGCGAGGAGGAGTCATGCTGAACGACGCGACGGTGACGGCGAACATCCCGGCTGCAGACCTGGGCCGGGCGCGCGGCTTCTATGCCGAGAAGCTGGGGCTTGAGCCGGCCAACGAGCTGGAAGGGATCATGTTGATCTATAAGACCGCTGGCGGCTCGACGTTCAGCGTCTACCAGACGGAGTTCGCTGGGCAGGCGGGCCACACCATCGCCCAGTGGCATGTCGACGACGTCGCCGCTGAGGTCCGCGAGCTGCAGGACAAGGGGGTCACGTTCGAGCAGTACGACATGCCGGGCGTGGACTGGAGCGACGGCGTTGCCTCGATGGGCGACATGGGCAAGGCCGCATGGTTCAAGGACAGCGAGGGAAACATCCTCTGCCTGGACGACGGGTTCCCCGTCGGCTGAATACCTGCCCCCGGCGTCACAGCGTTCTGGCCGACGACCAGCTCACGGCAAGGACCCGGGTCGGCGTTGGAGGGCTGCGGGTCCGGCCCTGCGCCGGCTTGAGGTGCATTCCCGGACTCAGGGCAGCGGTGCAATTCGTGGCTCAACGGCGCCGGCGGGCACTGGGCGCAGCGAGCCCGCGCGCTTCAGGTGGCGCAGGCGTCGGCGACTGCTGCAGCCACCAGCTCCGGGCCGGGCATGACAGCGACGCTGGCCCGCAACCTGGTTGCCTCGCGCCGTTCCGGCGCGTCCGCGGCGAGGAGCTGGGACACTGCGCCGGTCACCGATCCCGGACCTGCGTCCAGGAGCACGACACGTCCGGCTCCCTGGGCGGCGAGGCGTTCGGCGTTCTACAAGCGGTCGGCGGCCCCCCGAACCATGACTTTCGGCGCCCGTGCTCCAAGGACCGATCACGGTCCCGGCGCCTCCCTGGTGGGCGACGACGTCGACCCGGGCAGGTCGCGTGCCCGCGGAACGAACTGTTCCACGTGCACCGACGGTGGCAGCCCAGTCAGACGTGCCGGGGTCCACGGTTGTGGCCAGATCGCCTGCGCGCCGTCAGGCGGACCGGGCGGCAACCAGTCGCTCCGGCGACTGAGGGTATAGATGCGTTGGCCGCCTATCCGGCGAGGTTGACAATGTCGTTGAGCTGGGTTTTGACCTTCGCCTTGCAGGACACCGGCTCCGAGCCGATGTCGACGGAGTCCATGGTCGGCTGCATGAGCGCCTTGATGTCGGCGGCGTTGCTGATGACGGGCTCCGTGGGGTGTCGACGGCGGTCAGGCGCACTGGGCTAACGAGCCGTGGACCCGCCCTGGGCATCCGAGTCGTCGCTGGGTCCGTCCTCCAACGATGGCTCACTGGCGGACGCGGTCGGCGGCGGCTCCGTCTCTTCAGGCTGGGCGTTGGGGGCTTCGGTCTCTGGCTGCGTCACACGCCGACCCTCGTCCCCTCCAGACTCATCGCCTTCGTGGCTCACTGGTGCTCCTCGTTGCCTCACCGTCGGGCTTGTCTGTTCCAGTGTGCCGCCCGTCCGGTCCGGCGTCGACCTGAACGTATCTCGGCCCGCGTCAGGTCACAGCCCGGAGCGGACCACCTGGCGAATGTGGCCCACACGGGAGCCAGCCGAAGCCGCCCGCAACTCGCGATCGGCGGGGCGGGCCAGCGTCAGCAACATGCCGGGGCGGTTGACCAATGGACTCAGGCTAGGGGCGGATCGCCTGGATCGTCTTGGCCGTCACGATGGGTACCTGCGGCGTGGTCGGTGGGCCGCTTGTCGCGAGGTGCTGGCCGCTG
>JAICMC010000020.1 GCA_025929465.1 Nostocoides sp. | reverse complement strand
CCGGTTCGTCAATCCGGCGCCTGACCGGGGGAGCGGGGTCTGGCGGCACCATCAGGAAAGTGCTATATAAGTGATATCACTTTACTGAAACCGCAGAGGAGCTGGACATGACCGCCGACCAGACAACCAGCAGCCCCGGCCGAGTGGGCCTGCAAAGCGCCCGGGTCGACATCGCCGAACGCCGCGCCTTGGCCGTCAGCGGCTGGCTGGGCGTGGTCGTCGTGCTGGCCTGCGGCTGGGTCGTCTGGCACATTGCCCCGGGACGCAGCGGATGGCTGTGGCTCCCGATCCTCATCGCGGTGCTCGTCGTGACCTCCTTGGTCATCGTCGCCCCGGGGCAGACCGCGGTCGTCCAGTTCTTCGGCAGCTATGTCGGGACGGTCCGCAGGGCCGGGTTCTGGTGCGTGCTGCCGCTCACCGTGCGGCGCAGCGTCAGCCTGCGGGTCCGCAACTTCGAGACGAGCCACCTGAAGGTCAACGACGCCGACGGCAACCCGGTCGACATCGCCGCGATCGTCGTCTGGCAGGTCGTCGACACGGCGCGCTCGACGTATGCCGTGGACAGCTACCGCGACTTCGTCACCGTCCAGTCCGAGTCGGCCCTGCGGCACGTCGCGACGAGCCACCCCTACGACGGGGGCGACGGTGATGCGGTGTCGCTTCGCGGCTCGACCGACCTGGTCTCCGGCGAGCTGGCCACGGAGGTCGCCGAGCGGGTGGCGGTCGCGGGGGTCGAGATCGTCGAGGTCCGCATCTCCCACCTGGCCTACTCCCAGGAGATCGCCCAGGCCATGCTGCGCCGGCAGCAGGCCAGTGCGGTCGTGGCGGCCCGCAGCCGGATCGTCGACGGCGCCGTCGGCATGGTCGAGATGGCCCTCACCCGGCTCGCCGAGGGCAACATCGTCGAGCTCGACGAGGAGCGCAAGGCCAGCATGGTGAGCAACCTCATGGTCGTCCTGTGCGGCGACCAACCGGCCACGCCGATCGTGAACGCCGGCTCCCTGTACGCGTGAGCGAGCGCAAGCACGTCCTGCTCCGGATCGACCCGACGGTGCACGACGCACTCGTCCGGTGGGCGGACGACGAGCTGCGCAGCGTCAACGCCCAGGTCGAGATGGTGCTGCGCCGAGCCCTGACCGACGCCGGACGGATGCCGCGGGGCGCCGGCCCGATTCCGCGCCGTGGGCGTCCCCCCTCGTCCGACGGCTGACACCGGGCACCGCTCCCGCGACGGCTTGACCGGACTTGGTCGACGGGTACGCACTTCCCAACTCTGTCCCTCGTGCGTTTATCGGGTCACCCGATAAACGCAGGCGGGGGTCGGGGTGGGGTGCCGGGAGCGGCCGGGGGCTCTAGGGTCAGACCCGTGAACATCATCTTCGTGGAACCGACCTTCCCCGGGAACCAGCGCCGGTTCGCCCTCGCCCTGGCCTCCGTGGGCGCCAACGTGATCGGTCTCGGCGAGGGCGAGGAGTGGGGCCTGGACGACGAGCTGAGGTCGGCGATGACCGGCTACTACAAGGTCGGCTCGGTCACCAACGTCGCCGAGATGACCGACGCGGTCCGGTTCGTCCAGTCCCGGGTATGGGTGGACCGGCTGGAGGCCACCGTCGAGGCGCACACCATGCCGGCGGCCCAGGTCCGGGAGGCGACCGGCATACCGGGCACGTCGGTCCGGGCGACCTGGCTGTGCCGTGACAAGCCGTCGATGAAGCAGGCCCTGCGCGAGGCCGGCGTGCCCACGGCCGCCTCCACCGCCGCCGACCATGCCGACCAGATCTGGGCCTTCGCCGCCGAGGTCGGCTACCCGCTCATCCTCAAGCCGCGGGCCGGCGCCGGCGCCCAGGACACCGTGAGGGTGGACAACGACCAGGACCTGTCCCACGCGATCACCATGTTCGCGGCGTCGGGCGCCACCTCGATCGCGGTCGAGGAGTTCGTCGAGGGCCACGAGGGCTTCTACGACACCATCGCCAAGGACAACCACGTCGTGCACGACTGGACGACGCACTACTACCCCAACGTCCTGGAGGCGATGCGGACCCGCTGGATCTCGCCCCAGTTCGTCACGACCAACCGGATGGCCGACTCCCCGTTCTACGCCGAGGTGGCGGGTCTGGGGCAGCGGGTCATCCAGGCCCTGGACATCGGCACCTCGGCCACCCACATGGAGTGGTTCCACGGACCCAAGGGCCTGAAGTTCTCCGAGATCGGCTGCCGCCCGCCGGGCGTCGGCGCCTGGGACCTGTACTCGGCGGGCAACGACGTCGACGTCTACCGGGAGTGGGCCCACGTCCTGGTGCACGGCGCTCCGGAGCGGCCGATGACCCGGGCCTACTCGGCCGGGATCGTGGCGCTGCGCCCGGACCACGACGGGGTCATCACCGGCTACTCCGGCATCGAGGAGATCCAGGCCCGGCACGGCGAGTGGGTCATCGACGGGCACTTCCCGCCCGTCGGCCACCACACCCAGGCCGTCGAGGCCGGCTACATGGCCAACGCCTACGTCCGGATGCGGCACCCCGACTACGACCGCCTGCGCGAGATGCTCGACGACGTGGGCCGGACGATCTCGGTCCATGCCGGCTGAGGAGTCTCCCGTCCAGGCGCCGACCCCCCGCACCTTCCTCCTCGGGCCGCAGCGGTTCAACCAGTCGGCCACCGCAGCGCTGCGCTCGCTGGAGACCGACCGGCCGGTCGTGACGATCAACTCCGGCTGGGAGGAGCGCGAGGACGACGTGGGCGAGCTCGACGCCGCCCTCGACGGGCGGGCCGTACACCTGCGCCTCTACAACCGGATGCTCGACGTCCTGGACAAGGACCGGCGCTTCGCTGCCGCGGCCCTGGCCATCCGGGACCGGCACGACGACCTCTTCTCGATCTACCGGCTGCGGCTGCAGACCGTCCTGGCTGGTGCGTATGCCGTGCAGCGCCGGCTGGCGACGCGTGAGGACACGGCATACGGCGCGCTGGACGACGCCATCGACGTGGTCCGGCACGTCGACGCCTGGTACCTGGAGCGACTCGGCGCGCTCTACGCGGACGAGGACCTCGTCGACAGCGCTGCATCCAGCGAGGTCATCCACTGGCACCGGGGTGAGATCGCCGGCGCGCTGGCCGGTGCCGGGGCCGTCGTCCTGCCCGGTGGCAACATCGCGACGCTGCTGCGGACGCTGCGGATCTTCGCCACCGAGCTCCCGCCGGAGGTTCCGGTCATCGCGTGGTCGGCCGGCGCGATGGCGCTCACCGAGGAGGTCGCACTGTTCCACGACCGGGGGCCCGAGGGTGCGAGCGAGACCGAGCTGTTCGACCGGGGGCTGGCGCGGGTGTCCGGCGTCGTCGCCCTGCCGCACGCCCGCACCCGGCTGCGGCTGGAGGACAGGCCCCGGTCGGCGATCATGGCCCGGCGCTTCGGCGACCGGCACTGCCTGCTGCTCGACGAGGGCGTCGTCCTGGAGGTATCCGCCGACGGGGCCCTTCCGGGCGGGTCCCGGGTCCTTGGCATCGACGGCGCGATCCACGAGCTGAGGCGAGCATGAGCCACCGACGGCTGGCCATCAACCGGCTGCGCGACCGCAGCCACCTGGACCCGGGCCAGGTCGAGCGCTTCGTCGCGCGGTTCGGCTCCCCGATCGTCGAGGGTGAGCGCGCCACGTTCCTCTTCCGCGGCGAGGCGGATGCCGTCTGGGTGCGGCACCGGGTCGTGGGGCTGCCCGACCCGCTGCCCATGCGTCGGTTGCCGGACACCGACCTGTGGGCGGCGACGACCGACCTGCCCGGCGGCTCGCGGGTCGAGTACCAGGTCGAGACCCGTCACGGCGACCACTACGAGCGGTTCAACGACCCGCTCAACCCGCGCGTAGCCCACTCGCCCGTCGGGTCGAGCTCGGTGTGCGCGTCGACGGGCTATGCCGTGCCGGACTGGGTGCACCACGACGAGGAGGCCAGACCCGGCCGGCTCCTCGAGGAGGACATGCACTCCAAGGCGCTGCGACGTGACCAGCCGTACTGGCTCTACCTTCCCGCGCGGTACACCGCCGTCCAGCGCTACCCGCTCCTCGTCGTCCACGACGGCGGTGACTACCTCCAGTACGCCGCCATGAAGACCGTGCTGGACAACCTCATCCACCGGCTCGACATCGCCCCGCTCGTGGCCGTCTTCGTGCCGCCCCGCGACCGGCTGCGCGAGTACCCCAACTTCGCGCCGCACGCGCGGTTCCTCTCCCGTGAGCTGGTTCCCGCCCTCACCGAGCGGCTCTCGCTCGTCCCCACGGCCGAGGGTCGCTGCCTGATGGGATCCAGCTTCGGCGGGATCGCTGCGCTGTCGACGGCGGTCCGCTACCCCGGCCACTACGGCTCGCTCCTGCTCCAGTCGGCCTCGCTGGTGTTCACCGACATCGGGACCGAGCACGGCGGCGGACCGGCGTTCGACCCGGTGGTCAAGTTCGTCAACCGCTACCGGGCCAAGCCGGGCCGGGTCGTCGACCGGATCTTCATGAGCTGCGGCACCTACGAGCCACTCATCACCCCCAACCGGTCGATGGTGCCGGTGTTCCGGGAGACCGGGATGACGGTCCGCTACGTCGAGGCCCGCGACGGCCACAACTGGGAGGACTGGCGCGACCGGCTTCGCGACGCGCTCACCTGGATCTATCCGGGGCCCCAGAAGTTCGTGTACGAGTAGTCCGAACCACCTGGTTCCAACTCCATCCCCCGTCAGGAAGGTTGCGCGACATGAAGGTCACCGAGCGCTGGCACTCGCCCCGGATGGACCGGGACATCACCCTCGTCCGCTGGGGGCACTACGGCGTTCCGGTGCTCCTGTTCCCCACGGCCGGCGGCGACGCCGAGGAGGTGGAGCGGCACAAGCTGGTCCGGTTCGTGCAGCCGCTCATCGACGCCGGACGGATCAAGGTCTACTCCTGCGACAGCGCCGCCGGGAAGGCGATGCAGGCCGACGAGGGGTCGACGGAGTACCGGATGTGGCTGTTCAACGCCTACCAGCAGGCGGTCGCTGCCGAGGTCGTGCCGGCCATCGTCGAGGACTCCTCCGGTCCGCAGCCGGTCATCGCCGCCGGGGCATCGATCGGTGCCTTCAACGCGCTCGCGGTGACCTGCCGCTATCCGCACCTGTTCGACGCCGCGGTCTGCATGAGCGGGACCTACGACATCACCCGGTTCATCGGTGGACCGTTCACCGACGACATGTACTTCGCCTCGCCGCTGCACTTCCTGTCCGGCCTGCAGGGGGGCGACCTGGACACGCTGCGGCAGCGCAGCATCGTGCTGGCCTCCGGGTCAGGCGCCTGGGAGAACGTCGGAGAGTCGTGGAACGCCGCCAACGCGCTGGGGGCCAAGGGCGTCCCGAACCGGGTCGACGACTGGGGCCCGGCCTACGAGCACGACTGGCCCACCTGGTGGGAGATGCTGCCGCTCTACCTGGACCAGCTCGTCCCGTGACGGGCTCGCCCGACGACGCCCTGGTGGCCGCGCTCGCGGCGGCGGTCGAGGCGCGTATGCCGGGTGCCCGGGTCGACCTGGCCCGGCTGGTCTCGCACCGCTCGGTCGCGAACCCGGCCATCGAGCCGCCGGGCGAGTGCCGTGCAGCCGCCGCCGACGTGGCCCAGATGGTGCGCCGGGTGGGGGTGGAACGGGTCGAGGCGCTGGAGACACCCGACGGCTCGGTGGCCGTCGTCGGCCGGTCGCCCGGCCCCGACGGCGCGCCGACGGTCCTCTTCTACACCCACCACGACGTCGTCCCGGCGGGCGACCCGGCCGGGTGGGGGAGTGACCCGTGGGAGCTCACCGAGCGCGACGGCCGGTGGTATGCAAGAGGATCGGCGGACTGCAAGGGCAACTTCGTCGCGAGCATGATCGCGCTCGAGGCCGTCCGCGAGGTGCTCGGCCACTGGCCGGTGGAGGTCAAGGTGGTCGTCGAGGGCTCGGAGGAGCAGAGCAGCGGCGGGATGGAGAAGCTGGCCCGCGCACGCCCCGACCTGGTCGAGGCCGATGCGATCCTGCTCGCCGACACCGGCAACATCGCCCTCGGCCTGCCGACCCTCACGACCTCGCTGCGTGGCACGGGCAGCGTCGTCGTGACCGTGACGACGATGGACCATCCCGCCCACTCGGGCATGTACGGCGGCCCGGCACCGGACGCACTCCAGGCCCTGCTCATGGCCCTGGCCAGCCTGCGCGACACGACCGGCGAGACAACCGTCGACGGGCTCCCGCACGACGGGGAGTGGGACGGCGCGGCCTACGACGCCGACCGGTTCCGGGCCGACGCAGCGGTCGTCGACGGTGTGCAGCCACTGCCCGGGGCGCAGGGCTCGATCGGCGACCTGCTCTGGGCCCGCCCTGCCGCGACGGTCCTGGCGGTGGACGCACCACCCGTGGCCCAGGTGACGGCGGCCGTGCAGGGTAGTGCCCGAGCCGTGGTGAACCTGCGGGTCCCCCCGTCGGTGCGCGCCGCCGACGCCCAGCGGCTGCTCATCGCGCACCTGGAGCGGCACACTCCGTGGGGCCGGGTCGAGGTCAGGCCGGTCTCGCTGGGGCAGGGTCTCCGGCTGGCCACGGACGGGCCGGCATACGCCGCCATGGACCGGGCCATGCGGACCGCCTTCGCCGCCGACCCGGTGACGACCGGGCAGGGCGGGTCGATCCCGCTCGCGACCGCGCTCGCCGAGCTGCACCCGGACGCCGAGATCCTCCTGCTCGGGGTCGAGGAGCCGGCCTGCCGGATCCACGGACCGGACGAGAGCGTCGACCCGGGGGAGCTGCGCCGCACGGCGCTCGCCCAGGCCGTGTTCCTCTGCGAGTTCGCCGGCGTCGCGGGACGGCGCACGCCGTAGGCTCAGTCCATGGAGTACGTCTACCGGCCGGTGCTGGCGCTCGCGCGTGTCGTGTTCACCGCTCAGGGCATCAGGTTCGACATCCGCGGCGCCGAGAACGTGCCCCGCACCGGCGGCGCGGTCATGGCGATCAACCACACCGGCTACATGGACTTCACGTATGCCGGCTACGCCGCGCTGCCGAGCAGGCGGCTCGTGCGGTTCATGGCCAAGGAGTCGATCTTCGGCCACCGCGTGTCCGGTCCGCTCATGCGGGGGATGAAGCACATCCCGGTCGACCGCAACGCCGGGGCCGCGTCGTTCCGCGCGGCCGTGAACGCGCTCAAGGCCGGGGAGATCGTCGGCGTCTTCCCCGAGGCGACGATCTCGCTGTCCTTCGAGCTCAAGGAGTTCAAGAGCGGCACGGTTCGGATGGCGCAGGCGGCAGGGGTGCCCATCCTGCCGGTCACGATCTGGGGCAGCCAGCGGGTGTGGACCAAGAACCACCCGAGGCGGCTCGGCCGGACCAACACCCCGGTCCTGATCACGATCGGCGAGCCGATCGAGACACCCCGCAGGGGTGACGCGGAGGCGATCAACGAACACCTGCACGCGGTGATGACCGCCCAGCTGCACGAGCAGCAGTCGCGCTACCCGACGCTGACCGGCGACGACCTGAAGTTCGTGCCGGCCCGCCTCGGGGGCACGGCCCCGACGCCGGAGGAGGCCGCCCTCCGCGAGGCGGAGAGCATGAAGCGCACTCGCGACGAGTTCACCGGGTGACCTCCCGGACGCTGGCTCTGACCTCGGACGCGCACGACCCACGTCGTCTGGCAGCCTTCTGGGCCGGTCTGCTGGGACAGTCCGTCGTCGACGGCGCCGGCGGTCCCTTGGTGCCCGGTTCCGGGACCCAGGTGGGCCTGCGGTTCGCCCAGGCCCGGTCCGAGAAGGTCGGCCCGAACCGGGTCCACCTGCACCTGACCAGCAACAGCCCCGCCGGACAGCAGGACACGGTCGCCGCGGCCGTTGCGCTCGGGGCCGACCACCTCGACGTCGGCCAGCTCCCCGACGAGGGCCACATCGTGCTGGCCGACCCCGAGGGCAACGAGTTCTGCGTGATCGAGGCCGGGAACGCCTACCTCGCCGGCTGCGGCCCGCTCGGTGAGCTCGCCTGCGACGGCACCCGAGCGGTCGGGCTGTTCTGGTCCGAGGCGCTCGGCTGGCCGCTGGTCTGGGAGGAGGGCGAGCAGACCGCGGTCCAGTCCCCGGCGGGTGGCACCAAGGTGGCGTGGGGCGGTCCGCCCCTGGCGCCGAAGGTGGGCAGGAGCCGGCAGCGCTTCCACCTGACCCTGACGGGCGGCGACCTCGCGGCCGAGGTCGACCGGCTGGTGGGGCTGGGAGCGACCTTGGGCGCCGGTGCCGGTGCCGACGACGGCGCCGTCGAGCTCGTCGACCCCGACGGGAACCAGTTCCAGCTCGCCCCTGGCTGACCGGGCACGCGGCACGACCAACCGGGTTGTCCGGCCGGCCCGCGGCGCGGCTCGGAGCACCTCAGACGGCGTGGCCGAGGTGGGCCATCGCCTGCCGCAGCAGCACGCCGTGCCCGCCGGTCATCTCCCGCTGCAGGCTCGTGTCGAGGGCGTCGTGTGGTGCGAGCCAGGCCAGGTCGAGCGCGTCCTGCTGGGGGGCGCAGTCTCCCGCGACGGGCACCACGTAGGCGAGCGAGACCGAGTGCTGCCTCGGGTCGACGTATGCCGTGACGCCGGGCGTCGGGAAGTGCTCGGCCACCGTGAACGGCATCGGGCTGGCCGGGATCCGTGGCAGGGCCATCGGCCCCAGGTCCTTCTCGATGTGCCGGAGCAGGGCGTCGCGGATCCGCTCGTGGTAAAGCACCCGTCCGGCGACGAGCTCGCGGTTGATCGCCCCGTCGGCCGAGGCGCGAAGCAGCAGTCCCACCTCGGTGACGGTGCCGGAGTGGTCCACCCGGACCGGCACGGCGTGGACGTAGAGGATCGGGAGCCGTTCACGGGCGCTGTCGAGCTCCTCCCGGCTCAGCCAGGCAGCGGTCGGGTCAGCGTCGATCGAGCTCATGTCCGTCATCCTGCCAAAGGCAGGCCCCTGACCACCGCCCGTGCGAGGTCGGGGCGTGGGATCAGGGCGGGTAGACCCGTCCGGGGTTGAGGATCCCGGCCGGGTCGAAGACAGCCTTGACCCGCTGCTGGCGCCGGATCTCGGACTCGCCGAGCTCGCGGACCAGCCACGGCGCCTTGAGCGACCCCACCCCGTGCTCGCCGGTGATCGTGCCGCCCATTGCGAGGGCCAGGTCGACGATGTCGCCGAACGCCGCCTCGGCCCGCTCCCGGCTCACCGGGTCGGCCGCGTCGAAGAAGAGCGACGGATGCAGGTTGCCGTCGCCGGCGTGGCCGGAGAAGGCGACCTCGACCCCTCGTGTCCGGCATACGGCCCGGCACCGTTCGATGAGCTCGGTGAGCCGGCGGACCGGGACGCACACGTCCTCGACCATGCGCGCGCCGTAGCCCTCCAGCGCGGTGCTGACCACGCGGCGCCCCGCCATGAGCGCCTCGGCCTCGGCCGCGTCGTCGGCCACCGCCACCTCGGTCGCGCCCGCCGCAGCGAGCAGCTCCGCGTAGCGCTGGACGTCCTGCGTCGTGTGCCCGGCCCGGTCGGACTGGACCAGCAACACGGCCGCGCAGTCGGCGGGGAAGCCGTAGTCGCCGAGTCGCTGCACGGCGGCGATCGAGAAGGCGTCGAGGAGCTCGGCCATGCTCGGGCGGTGCGGGTCGCGGCGCAGCGCCACGATGCCACGGGAGGCCGCGTCGAGGGAGTCGAAGGTGGCCAGGGCGGTGAGCGCCGCTGCGGGGGCGGGCTGGAGGGCGACGACAACCTCGGTCACCACGCCGAGCGTCCCCTCCGAGCCGACGAACAGGCCGGTGAGGTCGAGACCGGCCACCCCCTTGGCGGTGCGTCGCCCGGTCCGGACCACCTCACCACCGGCGAGGACGACCTGCAGGCCGCGGACGTGGTCTGCGGTCACGCCGTACTTGACACAGCACAGCCCTCCGGCGTTCGTGGCCACGTTGCCACCGACCGAGCAGTACGCCACCGAAGCCGGGTCGGGAGGATAGAACAGGCCCTGTCCGGCCGCTGCGGCCTTGAGGTCTGCTGTCACCGTCCCCGGCCCGCAGACGGCGATCCCCTCGACCTCGTCGAGGTCGATGACGCCCGCGAGCCCCATGACGTTGAGCACGATGCCGCCCTCGATGGCGACCGCACCGCCCGCCCGGCCGCTCCGGGCACCTTGCGGGACAATGGGTGTGCCGTGTGCCTGCGCCTCGGTGAGCACCTCCACCACGTCCGCGAGGTCGCGCGCGCGGACGAGGGTGAAGTCACCGACGGGAGGTGCGGCGATCGACTGGTCCGCGGCATACGTCGCCTTGATGTCGGGGTCGTCGACCTGACCGGGCAGGCGCGTCGGGAGAGGCACCGTCTCACCGTATGCCGTGCCGGGGTCGTCGAGAGCTGCCGCACGGTGGCCTCGGGGTCCAGGACCGGGCCCCGGCTGAGCTCACCCGGTCGGGGCATTGGCGGACCCGGCCGGGGCCAGGATGCGGCCCCAGTGGCTGGAGATCTCGATGCTGACCCTGCCATCCACGACCCGGCAGGACCATGGGTCGCCGAAGCCGCCCGGGCCGGTGAGCAGGTCGGCCCACTCGCCCTCGGCCAGTCCGGACAGGTCGACCGAGCCTGGCACGTCGGAGAAGTTGAGCAGGACGACAAGGGCCCGGCCGGTGCTCGGGTCGCCGCGACGGAACGCGACGAGCTGGTGCTCGGCGTCGACCCCGAGGCCGTCGGCGGACAGGTTCGCCTGGTCTGACAGCGGCGGTTGCATCTGCGGCCCGCGCAGCTCGGCCCGGGTGTTGCGCAGCTGGCCCAGGCGGGAGTGCAGCGCGGCCAGGGAGCGGCCGATCGGGTCCACCGCGAGGTGCCACTGTACCGGGCGGCTGAGTACCCGCCGCCCGGTGTGGTTGTCGTTCTCGGGGACGAAGTGGTCGGCGCCGTACTCCTGGCCGTTGGGCACCAGCGGGACGCCGGTGCCGGTGTACAGGGCGATGAGGTAGGGCTGCAGCCGCCACCACTGCGCGGTGACGCCTGAGTCCGGGTCGATCCGGGCCACGGTCCAGCCCACCTGGGAGTGGTCGTGGTTGCTCAGGTAGACCGTCGGTGCCTTGCCGTCGGGATCGGACAGCCAGGAGCGGTTGTTCAGCGCATCGAGCAGGTGGGGGTCGAGCCGGCCGGCGAGCAGGCCGCCGAAGGTGGTGTCGTGCAGGGCGTTGTCCCAGAAGCTCGTCGCTGCGGTGGTGTTCACCACCTGGGCCGCGTCCAGCTGCAGGTACTCCAGCATGAACGCGACGTCGGTCTCGCCGCGCCCGTCCAACCAGGCCTGCAGGCCGCTCAGCAGCCCCAGCAGGCCCTGGGTGGGGTCGGTGGCCACGTAGTACCAGGCGGCCGCGTCGAACCGGATGCCGTCCAGCCCGAAGGTCTCGATCCAGTAGCAGCACACGTCGAGGACGAAGTCGTTGGTGCACTGCTGGGAGAAGTCGAGGTCGATGAGGCTGCCGCCGAAGTCGCCGCCGAAGGGGTGGGCGGTGAACGGGCAGTCGGCGCGGTCCAGGTAGAGGTCGGGGTAGGGGAACGCCGGGCCGCTGTGGTTGAACACGCCGTCCATCAACACCTGCAGGCCGCGCTCGTGGCAGGCCCGGACCAGGGACTTGAGCCGGGACAGCTTCTCGGCCGGGTCGCCCGCGACATGGGCGTAGCGGGGCGCCAGCGCGAAGTACTGGCTCGGTTCGTAGCCCCAGTTGAACCCGGCGTCGCCCCACGCCGTCCACGGCAGGAACAGGATGGCGGTGAAGCCGAGCGCAACGAGGCCGTCGAGCCGGTCGACGACCGCGTCCAGCGGTGCGCGGCCGGCCCGGTACTCGGCGGTGAAGTCGTCGATCATCAGCTCGTAGACGACCAGCTCGGTCAAGGGTCGGCGGCCTCCGGAGACCGGCGGCACCGTGTTGTCCTGCGCGGTGCTGCCGCCGACCACGACGGCCGAGTTGTCGTCGGCCAGTCCGCCGTACCGCGCACACGGATCGCTGACGATGCGACGGGTGGCCGCCGGGTCGTCAAAGGTGACCGCGTACTTGTACTCATAGAACCCCTGCGGCAGCGGGGCAGTGCGCACCGACCAGAACGTGCCACGCGGATCGCTGTCATCGCGCTGCAGCGCAAGCCCCGCCTCGAAGTCCCAGTCGGTCCCACCCAGCGCGCCCTGGAAGGTCCCGGCCACCCTGATCCCAGCGATCCGCGGATCCGCCCCTGAGGGGAGGAAGACCCGGAACTCCACCACCTCGTCGTCAACGGACCACGCACCACAACGGGACTCCATCCACATGACTGCCTCCTGTCCGCGGACCCATCATCTCCACCGAGAACCCACGACGCGTCGCAACCGCTGTACCCGCCAGGGCTGCTGCCCCGGGAGGGCTGCCCCCCCGTGGATGGAACCGCTGTGGTCGGGGCCCGCTCGAGGGCGTGATCACCCGATCTGGTCGGGGCTGGCGAAGACGACGATGTTGTCTTGGTAGTGATGGCTGTTCGTGTCGAAGGGTCCTCCGCAGGTGATCAGGGCCAGGCGGGGTGGGCCGTTGGTGCGGAAGGTGTCGGCGGGCAGGCCGCCGGCTTTGGCGTAGACGCGCCGGCCGGTCACCAGGTAGCGGACCACCTGTCCGTGAGTGGTGCGCACCGTGATGGGGTCCCCGACGCGCAGACTGGTCAGCCGGAAGAGGCTGCCGGGGCCGGAGACGGTGTCGACGTGGCCATCGATGGTCACCGTGCCCTGGTCGGCACCGGGGGGTGCCCCGGCCGCCCACCAGCCCAGCCGTGCCGCATCGGCCGGGACGCCCAGGACGCCGTCGTGGACCGCGACCGGTTGGACCGTGGCACGCACGGCGAGGGTTGGCAGGTCGACCTGCGCGGGGGGTGCCGGCAGGCCCAGGCCCGTCCGGGTCGGCCCGGGCGGGGCCGTCGGTGGACGGCTCGGCCGGTCTGACCCGGGCAGCTGGGTGGCGTCGGTATGCGCCGGGGGCGTCGTGTGGAGGGCGCCGAAGTCGGCTGGCAACGGCGGGCCGCGCAGGGCCAGGGCACCGGCCACCGTGATGATGACGGCTCCGGCCCCGGCGACACAGAGTGACGCGGCCCGGGCCAGGCCGGTGGTGAGTGTGGGGGCCATCACCGGTGCGGTCAGCGATGTGCCCGAGCCCTGCGGGCGCCCAAGCCACCCAGCAGGAGCAGGGCGGCTCCGGCCGCGGCCAGCTCCAGCTCGGTCGTTGCCGTCGCCGGGCCGGTGGCGCTGGTCCCGCCGGTGCCTGCCGGCACCGCGGTGGGCTGACCGGAGGACGCTGCGGTGACCATCAGCGCCGCGGTGATGCCCAGGTTGCCGCCGCCGCATCGTGCGGTGACGTCGTAGCTGCCCGGCGTGGTGCTTGCCGGGATCGTGGCCGTCGCCGAGAACGAGCCGCTGGCGTTGGTGGTGAAGGACACCGCCCCCACGCCGGCGAAGTCGTGGCTGGCGTCGTGCAGGAAGGCGTGCGAGAGGGCGAAGCCGGAGGTGTTGGCCTCACAGGTCCCGCTCACCTGGACCGTGCCGCCAGCGGCCACGCTGCTGGGGGTGACGTGCAGAGTCGCCGCGGGCCCCGCGACGGCCGGGGAAGCCAACCAGATGGCGGGGATCGCGACCATTACCAAACCGAGCATCTTGCGCATTTCGCGCCTCCTTCGATGGGATCGGACACCCTTGAGACGACCCAGCGGACCGGCGGGTTGGTCGCCGGACTCCAGGTCACCCCGGGCCGTACTGCGCTGGCTGACCCCAAGGCGACCCCAGGGCTTGGGACGTGGCGATGCCGAACCCGGGTGGGACCGGTAGGCCGGGCTGGGTCAGGCTCAGACCGGCCGAAAGCCGCTGCACACCAGTCGCAGATCGGTGATCCGGCCGTCCACCTCGGTGTAGTAGACGACCTGCTCGATGACTGACGGGCCGGACTGCAGGGTGACCATCAGCCGGTAGCTGACCTTGTGGACATCACCCACCGTGTCGGTCGTCAGTGAAGCGATCTGGGTGACCTGCTTGTCGGGTGCGAACCAGGTGCCCAGCATGATGTCGGCCACTCCGACAGCGGTGTCGGCATCCCAGAACCTGCGTGGGGTGACTGCCCGGAAGGTCACCGGCGTGGACAGCAGGCTGCGAAGCGAGCCGGCGTCCTGCGCGGCGACCGCGTGCGCCAGCTCGGTTCCAAGGCACCGGTCAGTAGCTGAACGTGTTGGCCGGCTCATCGCCGATCCACTCCCACATCGGCACGGTGCCACCGAGCTCGGCGTTGCTGACCAGATCCGCCTTGTCGAGGTGCTTGGCGTCGAAGCAGATGGGGCAGACCAGGAAACGACCACCGGCTGCGGCATACCTGACCCTCAGGTCCTCCAAGGGTGGACAGCCCCGGCAGGCCGTGCCGCGGGCGACGTCGCCGACCACGAGACGGACGGCCTCCTTGGTGAGGAAGATCAACGTGTGGCGTTCGCTCTCAGCCGACCCGACGGCCACCAACAAGGCCACGGTGACCTTCTCGGCGTCCTCGAGTCCGGTGCTGAGGCTGATGACGGACTTGGTCTTCATCGGGGCTCCCTTCGCTCACCACCCATCGTGGCGAGGTCAGAAGCCCCCGTCATGGGGCAGCTGCCCCATTGTCGACAGGGCCGGCGATGCCGTGCTCGAGGGCGAAGAGCATCGCGCCGGTGCGGTTGGTGACCCCGACCTTGAGGTAGATGTGCTCGAGGTGGTTGCGCACCGTCTTGGTGCTGATGACCAGGCGCCGGGCGATGTCGGTGCTGGTCAAGCCCTGGGAGAGCAGTGCGAGGACCTGCAGCTCACGGGGTGTGAGACCGGCCGGTCCGGACGGGCGCCGACCGGAGCCGTGGCCCGCGGCGGTGAGCACGGCCCCGACGGCAGTCGCGTCCAGCCGGCCGGCGGCTGCCTCGCCACGGAGCCCGGCCGAGGCTGCTTTCGCACTCAGCGCGGGTCGATGGGGCCGGTGCTCGAGCCAGCCGCGATAGGTGTCCGCGACTGCCAGGATGCGCTGGGTGATCGGCAGCGCGGACGCGGTCAGTCCCCGGGGATAGCCCGACCCGTCGAGACGTTCTCGGTGGGCCTCGGCGACCGCGGTCACCCGTTCCAGGCCCCGGACCCGGTGCAGCACGCGTCCGGTCAGGTAGGGATAGAGCCGCACCCTCTCCAGGTCGGACTCTGACAGCGGCGCCGACCGCTCCCATACCGAGTTGGGCACCCCCATGCGCCCGAGATCGTGCACCAGCCCCGCCCGACGGATGATCTCCACGTCGGTGGACGCAAGTCCCATCTGCCTCGCCGCGGCCGCGGCAAGCTCGGCGACCGCGCGGGAGTGCCCCACGGTGAAGGGGCACTTCAGGTCGGCGAAGTCGCCGATCGCCCCCAGCAACGAGTCCAGCTCCGCGCCGCGCAGCATGACCTCGCCGTCCGGTGCGAGCTCCAGGGCCCGGGTCCACACGTCGTGGTCCGGGAGCGCGTCGATCCGGTCGCGGCACCTGTCCAGCGCCTCGACCAGGAGGGGGTCGAACTGACGCCCACTGCGCGTCCTGGCCATCGCCAGCGCCCCCGAGGTGCCCTGCGTGCGCAGGTGCACCTCGAATGTCTCGGCCAGCTGGACAACCCGCGTCGCCAGCGGAATCTGCTCGCCCCGTCGACCGCTCGGCAGCCCGCTGCCGTCCCAGCGCTCGTACGCGCATTCGACGGCCTGAGCCACCGCACGGTCAAGACCGATGTGCTCCGCCATCAGTCCTGCCGAAAGGCAGTGCGAGTGGATCAGCGCCGCCATCTGCGCGCGAGGTGCCGTCAGCAGGGTCACAAGCTGGCGGGTGCGCCGCGCCGCGGGTTGGTGCGAACCGGTCCGCTGCAGGAGGAACCTCAGGTAGGGCAAGCCCGACCAGTCGAGCAGGTAGCTGTCGCGCCGCATGGCCAGGTCGTCACCGAACCAGCGGCTGAACTCGTGTGAGTCCGCATGGCACCCGATCCACAGCACCAGGTTGGTGTAGTAGACGGTCGCGCGCTGCTCCTCGGACAGGTCCAGCTCGTCGGCGAGCAACGCGGCCAGCAGCGACGAACGCAGCACGTGTTCCATCGGCAGCCCGAGCCCGAGGTCTATGGAGATCGACAGTGCCGCCAGGACCTCGGCCCGGCGCCCCTCGGAGACCGATGTCCGCTTGGCCGCCATGGCGATGAGTCTGACACCCCTCACGCATGCTCGGAGGCGCATGCACGGACGCCGAGCCCAGGGCGACGAGCAGCCCCTCCTGATGGGATATCGGGCGGTGGGTCAGCTCACGTGGCACGACATGGTGCCCAGTGGCTGGAGCGGTGCCCGCACCGCGGTTGCCAGCAGGCGGCGGGCCCTGGCGTCTGCGCCTGGGACGCACGCAAGCGAGACGTGCAGCCTTCGGAGCGCGGCGCGAACCTGGTTGGGGGCCACTTGGTGGCCGGTGACCAGCCTGTACAGGAGGTAGCGGTCGGCCAGTGCGCTCTTCGTGGTCTTGAGGTTGGTCAGGTAGAAGGCGCGGGGCACGACCGCCGAGTGCTGGGTCGTGGTCATCGCCAGCACGGCCATCTGCCCCGGTGGCAACAGCCAGAGGCCGACGGGGGTCCTGACGTCTGAGAGGGCAAGCACATCGTCCAGGGCGGCTTGGTCGAACTTCCACTTGGCGAACGCCAAGGTGGTGCCGGTCCTCGATGACCACAGCGGGGTCCCCTGCACGGCCAGCGCCACCACGACCGCGCATGCGGCCAGGCTCACCCCCCAGTCGGTGAGGGCCGGGTGCCTCACCGAGACCCGTCCTGACGGCAGGCGTGCGGTCACCAGCATGCCCACCAGGACGGCCGTGGGAGTGGCGAAGACCATTCGCCAGGCCACCGGGCCCGCGCCAGTGGCGGTGTTGACGACGTCGTACACCCCCGGAAGGAGGGAAGCCAGGCCGGACAGCGCCGCGCAGGTGGCGACGACCGCGGCTGGTCCTCGCAACAGGCGAGCTCCCAGGGCCGTCCCCACCACGGCGAGGACGACTGTCGCGGTGCCGACGCCGAACAAGTACCCGAACACCTGCGCGGGAGGCAGCGCCGTGGGCGCGACACCACCGACACCCGGTCCAAGGGCGGAGGCGACTCCGGCAACGAGCGGTGCAAGGACGAAGCACCCCGCACCCACGGCGCAGGCGGCCGAGCGGTAGATCCAAGCCGCCAGCAGACCGCCAGCCGCGATGACAGGTGCGATCAGGGCGGCGCCGCTGGTGAACCCCACGAAGCAGATGCCCAGGGCGAGGAGCACAAGCAGGTCCGATCGCCGCGGACGGTACATCAGCTTCGTCACGTAGTGCCAGGTCAGCGGAATCACCACCGTGACGGCGGGTATCTTGCCTTCCCAGATCGCGCCGAGGTAGTAGCGGCCGACCACCGTGCCCGCACTGAAGAGCGTGAACATCGTGGCGACCAGGAAGACCAGGCAGGCGCGGCGCGGAGCCCAGGTGCGGACCAACCGCCAGCTGGCCCACCCCGATGCGGCGGCGAGTACCGGAACGGTCCAGAAGAAGATGAACGAGGGGGCGGCCAGGTGCAGGACATGGGCCACCGCACCCTGCCAAGCCTCGATCGAGGCCAGCGGCAGCGCGTTGCCATAGATGGTCGGCAGGTCGCCGGCACTGAAGATCGTGTCGCGCAACGTCGGGGTCCCATGTTGGGCCACCCACACGGCCCGGTTGATGTAGTAGACGTCATCACCGGAGGAGCCCCGCAGCGCTGAGGCCAGGACCGCCAGGCCCACGCACACCAGCCCCGCCACGACGTGGGCCACTTGCGGCACTCGCGGTGTCACCTCGTACACCGCAGATCGTCGTGCCCGAGTGCGGACAGGGACGCACGCCGCTCCCAGGAGCACGAGGCTGGCCAACACCACCGGGAACACTCCCCAGGTCTGTCGCAGCATCGTCAGGGCGAGGAGTAGACCGGCCGCCGCGAGGAACAGACCGACCTGTGACCACCGCACGTTCGTCTGCGGTCGAACGAGTGCCCGCCCGAGATCTCGTTCCCGCGGTTCGGACCTGTTTCGCCACCCCGCAACCGCCCGCCACCCGACCAGGCCCACGACGAGCGCGATCCAGATGCGGGCCGGCCACCACAGCGACCACTGGGTGACCAGGGCCAGCTCGTAGAACAGTGTCCAGGCGGCGAAGGCGTAGACGCCGCACTCGACCAAGCCATCGACCGCGCGGACCCAGGTGGGAGTGCTGGCGTTGTGCGCGACGCGCACCTTCGCCGTCATGCCGGCGCCTGGTGCCCGCCCACGACCGCGGCAGGGCGGCGGGGGGAGACAGCCGGCTCCCGGGGATGGACAGCTGTCAGAGGGCGGCCCAGCCCCAGCCAGGTCGGGGCGACGTCGATCATGGTGCTCCTTGGCCGGGTCATCGAGGGCGACGGCAGGTACCCTAGCCTGCCCCTGCCGCAGACCCCGGGACGTGAGCAGGTCGGCTCGCGGGACCGTCAGGCGCGTGGCTCGGCGAAGACGACCGGCGCGTCGAAGGCGGCCTTGCGGGCGGCGCGGCGCAGGGCGCCCAGGACCGCACGTCCGGTGAGGACGACGAGGACCGCGTTGGTGAGCGCACGGCCGAGGTCCCAGCCGAGCGAGGTCGTCAGGGTGAAGACGGCGAAGCGGTGCAGGTTGTCCAGCATCGGGCCGCCCGCGACGAAGGACAGGCCGGTCGCCCCACCCACGGCGAACGGCCAGAAGGAGAAGTTGAGCAGCGCCCCGTAGAGCAGCCCGGCCAGCGCGCCGTATGCCGCGAGGAGCGCGATCTCGCAACGGCCCTTGGCGGGCGGGAGCAGCCCGGCGCCGAGCCCGACCCAGGCCGCCCCGATCATCTGGAACGGCAGCCACGGGCCGACGCCCCCCGTGATGAGCGCGGACCCGAACAGGGTCGTGGCACCCAGGACGAAGCCGAAGCCGGGGCCGAAGACCCGACCGCCGAGGACGAGCAGGAAGAACACCGTCTCCAGGCCGGCCGTGCCCGCGCCGAGCGGCCGCAGCGCCGACCCGACGGCCGAGAGGACACCGAGCATCGCGACCGCCTTGACGTCCAGGCCGCCCTCGGCGATCTCAGCAAGCACGACGGCGAGCAGCAGCGGAAGCATGAAGGCGAAGACGAGCGGAGCCTCGCCGTTCTGGGTGATGGACGAGCCCGCCCCCGCGAACAGCGGCCAGAGGAAGGCGAGCAGCCCGGCCACCGAGACGAGGACGATGGCGAGCGACGACCGGGGCCTCAGCCGGATCACGTTGGTGCGGCTCACGACCCACCCACCGGCGGGTGGGCGTGCCGGACGTCCCGGACGGTGAGGTAGGGCAGTGGCGCGAGGATCTTGGCGACCTGCGGAGCGAACGCCGGGGAGGACACGACGACGTCGGCCGTGGGCCCGTCGGCGACGACGTCACCCTCCGCCATGACGATGACCCGACCCGCGACGGTGGCGACGAACTCGACGTCGTGGGTCGACAGCAGCACGGTTCGGCCGGCGGCGGCCAGGTCGGTGAGGGCACCCGCGAGGGCGGCCTTGGCGGCATAGTCCAGGCCGCGGGTCGGTTCGTCGAGCAGGACGGTCGGTGGGTCCGCGGTGAGCTGGATGGCCAGGACGAGGGCGAGACGCTGACCCTCGGACAGGTCCCGGGGATGGCGGCCCGGGGGTATGCCGGGTGCCAGGGTGTCGAGGTGGGCCGCGCACGTGCCCGGTGCGGCGCTGCTCTCGCGGTCGGCCTGGGCGCACTCCTCCCGGACCGTGTCGAGGTAGAGCAGGTCGGAGGCGGACTGGGGCACCAGCCCGACGAGCCGCCGTCGCTGCGCCGGCGACAGCGTCGCCGGGTCCACGTCGGCGCCGCTCCCCACGGCCCCGCTCCCCACGGCCCCGCCGCGGACCGAGACCGACCCGGAGGCGCGGGTGCCCGTGCCCTGCAGCGCCCACATCAGGCTGGACTTGCCGGCGCCGTTGCGTCCCATCAGCGCGGTGACCTCCCCGGCATACAGGTCGAGCGAGACGGCGGCCACGGCGACCAGGTCCCCGTGACGGACGACGACCGCACGCGCACGAAGGGCCGACGGACGGTCCCCGCCGTTCCCGGCCGCCCGGTTGGGTGGGGGGGAAAGGTGCGGGGCCCGGGCGCTCACAACTGCCCGATCGTGTGGCATCGGAACCGGGGCCCGGGCGTTCACAACCGCCCGATCGTGTGGGATCGGAACCGGTGGCAGGGCGTCGCGCAGCGGACCGGCGACCCGGCGGGCGTCGCGGACCGAGAGGGGGAGCGGTGACCACCCGGCATACCGCCCGAGCTCGACGATCGGTGGGGCGACGTCGGAGGTGGCCATGACGACGGCAGGGAGGCCGGAGGTCACCAGGCCCGAGGGGGCGACGTGGACGATGACGTCGGCGTACTGGACGACCCGCTCGATCCGGTGCTCGGCGAGGACGACGGTCACGCCGAGGTCGTGGACCAGCCGGGTGATCGCGGCCAGCACCTCCTCGGCACCGGTCGGGTCCAGCGCCGAGGTCGGCTCGTCGAGGACGAGGACCCGGGGATGGGTGGTCAGCACCGACCCGATGGCGACGCGTTGCTGCTGGCCGCCGGACAGCTGGGCCAGCGGCCGGGACCGCAGGTCGGCGATGCCGAGCAGGTCGAGGGTCTCCTCGACGCGCTTACGCATGACGGCGGCGGGCAGGGCCAGCTGCTCCATCCCGTAGGCCAGCTCCTCCTCGACGGTGTCGGTGACGAAGCCGGCGACCGGGTCCTGGCCGACGACCCCGACGAGGTCGGCGAGGTCGCGCGGCCGATGCGTGCGGGTGTCGCGGCCGCAGACCGTGACCCGGCCCGCGAGGGTCCCGCCGGTGAAGTGCGGCACCGACCCGTTGACCGCGCCCAGCAGGGTCGACTTGCCGCTGCCGGTGCGCCCGACGACGAGGGCCAGCTCGCCCTCCTCGATGGCCAGGTCCACGGCCCGCAGCGCGGGCGCGGGCTCACCGGCATACGTGAGGCTCACCTGCTCGAAGGTGACGGCCGGGTTCATCGGGGCGGCTCCGGGGTGAGGTATCCGGGCAGCGCGGCGAGGAGTATGCCGGTCACGGCCGGCCAGGGCAGGCTCGGCCAGCCGAGCGGGAGGACCTGTTGGCTCATCGCGGCCGGGTCGAGGCGGGACTCCACCAGGGTGGCGGCGAGGACCACCAGCCCCGCCGCGGCGGTCAGCCACTCCGGCGTCACCCACGGGTCGGGACGGTAGGTGCTCCGGCGCACCCCGCGCCCGCCGAGCCGCAGGCCCACGACGGCCAGGACGAGCCCGAGGGCCAGCAGGGGCGCGCCGAGCAGGGCCGGCGTGTCCGCGGAGAGCAGGCCGTACAGGCCGATGCTCGCCCCGATCAGGCCGGCGAACGAGGCCCCCGGGGCCGCCCAGCCCCGTCGACGGGACTGGCTCGGCTCGCTCACCCGTCGACCGTAGCCCCGGGAGTCCATCGCCGCGGCGAGGGCCAGGGACCGGTCCAGGGTGTCCTGCAGGACCGGCAGCGCGACCTGACGGACCGAGCGGAGGCCGCCGGCGTTCTGGCCGCGCAGATGCCGGGCGCGCAGCACCCGCCCGACGCTCTCGGCGAGCTGTGGGGCGACGGTGACCGAGACGACGACGGCGGTCCCGACCTCCTGCAGGGACCCCGGCAGGGCGCGCAGCAGCCGCTTGGGGTTGGCCAGGGCGTTGGCCGCGCCGATGCAGACGATCATCGTCGCGAGGCGCAGCCCCTGGATTCCGGCGCCGAGCAGGCCCTCGAGGTAGACGGTGCCGCCGAGGTTGATGCCGGCCGCCCAGGCCGGCAGGGTCAGTGACGGCAGCCAGAACAGCCGGTGCTCACCGACCTTCAGACCGACGAGCAGGTGCAGCACGAGCCGGCTGAGGACGACGAAGGCGCCGAGGACGACGTAGAGCCGGAAGGCCCTGGCCCACGGCGACGTGGTCCGCCGGTTGACGACGACGACGGTGACCACGGCGAGGATGAGCGCGAGCAGGAGGGGGTTGGCGGTGAGGCTGGCCGCCACGGCCAGCCCGATCGCCCACAACCACCAGGCGACCGGATGGAGGGCTCGGGGTAGGGCTGGTACCACGCGGCGGTGCTCAGTGCTGGGTCAGGCGCCTGCGGCGCGCGCCGTATGCCGCAGCCGCAGCGAGCGCGGCGACGAGCCCGCCCCCGCCCACCAGGGGCCACGGTGAGGAGCCGTTCGCGCCGCCGTCGGTCGGATCGGTGGGCCCACCGGCCAGGGCCGGCGCCGTGGTCGTGGTGGCGGTCGTGGTCGACCCTGTGGTCGAGCTCGAGCCGCGGGTCCCCGAGGTGGGAGGGGTCGCCGACGAGCCGGCGGTGGTCGGCGTCGTGGTCCTGGCCGCGCCGGTCGACGTTCGGCCGGCCGACGTGGTGCCGGAGGATCGGGACGTGGTGCCCGGTCGTGACGGCGACGGCTTCGGAGCGTACGTGCGGGTCGGCTTCGGCGTGGACCTGGGCGGGGTCGGCTTGGGTGTGGGCTTCGGGGACGAGATGACCGGCGCGGCCGGCGGCGCCACCGCGGGACGCGCGCTTGCGCCGAAGGCCCATCCTTCGACAGAGCCGGCCGGTGGGTCGTAGCCGTCCATACCCGTGCCGGCCGCCGTCCAGGAGCCGCCTCTGGAGGCGTGGAAGTACTGCCAGTAGGCATTGCCGGGCGGAACCCCGTTGCAGGACTGCGTTGACGGATAGCCGCTGATCCTGCACAGGAAGCCCACGTTCGGCGGAGCGACCCGCGAGATGGAAAAGCCCGCACCCTGCAGGGCCTGCGCGCCACTCGTCGGGT
>JAICMC010000200.1 GCA_025929465.1 Nostocoides sp. | reverse complement strand
TCTACAAGGAGATGTGGAAGCGCGACGAGGAAGCCGTCGTCGTCTACCACTCCCACACCGCCACCGAGGCCTACCCGAGCCGCACCGACATCGGCCTGGCCAACGAGCCCGGCGCCCACTACGTGCTGGTCGGCACCAGTGAGCACGGGAATAACGAGGGCCCGGTGGAGTTCAGGTCTTATCGGATCGTCGACGGCGAGGTGACCGAGGAAGAGGTCAACGTCGTGGACGCACTGCCCGATCACGGGGCCCCGGCGGGGCCCACCCCCACCAAGAATCAAGGAGACCCCGATGGCCGTTGAGGTCCGGATCCCCACGATCCTGCGCACGTACACCGGTGACCAGAAGTCCGTCGAGGCCAGCGGCGCCAGTCTGAGCGCCCTGATCGACGACCTGGAGGCCAACCACCCCGGCATCAAGGACCGGTTGGTTGAGTCCAAGGACGGCGCGATCGACCTGCGCCGGTTCGTCAACGTCTACGTCAACGACGAGGACGTACGGTTCATCGGCGGTCTCGAGGCCCCGTTGACCGACGGCGACGAGGTCGTGGTGCTGCCCGCCGTCGCCGGCGGTTGACGGACCGGCCCGTGACGGCGTACGACGACCTGCTGAGCTCGGTCGGCGGCACCCCGCTGGTGCAGCTCCCGACGCTCTCGCCGAGCGCCGACGTACGCCTGTGGGCCAAGCTCGAGGACCGCAACCCGACCGGGTCGATCAAGGACCGGGCCGCGGTCGCGATGATCCAGGACGCCGAGAAGCAGGGTCTGCTGCGCCCCGGCTGCACGATCCTGGAGCCGACGAGCGGCAACACCGGGATCTCCTTGGCGATGGCAGCCAAGCTGCGCGGCTACCGCCTGGTCTGCGTGATGCCGGAGAACACCTCGCAGGAGCGCCGGCTCCTGCTCGGCATGTGGGGAGCCGAGGTCGTGTCCTCACCGGCCGCCGGCGGCTCCAACGAGGCCGTGCGGGTCGCCAAGCAGATGGCCCAGGAGCACCCCGACTGGGTGATGCTCTACCAGTACGGCAACCCCGCCAACGCCCGCGCGCACTACGAGGGCACCGGCCCCGAGATCCTGCAGGACCTGCCGACCGTGACCCACTTCGTCGGTGGGCTCGGCACCACGGGAACCCTGATGGGCGTGGGCCGCTTCTTCCGCGAGCGGAAGCCGGACGTGCGCATCGTCGCGGCCGAGCCGAGGTACGGTGAGCTGGTCTACGGCCTGCGCAACCTCGACGAGGGCTTCGTCCCCGAGCTGTACGACGAGACGCTGATCGACGCGCGGTTCTCGGTGGGGCCGCGCGACGCCGTACGCCGCGTGCGCGAGCTGCTCGACGCCGAGGGCATCTTCGCCGGCATCTCCACCGGAGCGATCCTGCACGCCGCCCTGGCCCAGGCGGCCAGGGTGGTCAGGGCCAAGGATCGGGCGGACATCGCCTTCATCGTGGCCGACGGCGGGTGGAAGTACCTGTCCACGGGCGCCTACGAGGGGACCGTCGACGAGGCCGAGGCGCGCCTCGAGGGGCAGCTGTGGGCCTGAGCCTCAGTCCGAGGTGTTGGCGTTGACCTCGTCGCAGTTCTTCGAGATCACGTCCGCGGTGTCGATCGCCCCGAGGTAGTTCACGACGTCGTGCCCGGAGCCGCAGTCGATGAACGCCCGGACTCCGTCGTCGGTCAGGAAGCTCAACGAGTCGTCGCCGCGACCCATGTGGATCACGTCCTTGCCCTGGATCGTCTCGAGCTGGTCGTTGCCCGGACCGCCGCGAACGACGTCGGCACCACGACCTCCGCGGAAGAAGTCGCCACCGGTGCCGCCGACGAGGACGTCGGGACCCGCCCCGCCGTCGAGCAGGTCGCGGCCGCCGCGCCCCTCGAGCACATCGGCGCCCTTGCCGCCGTGGATCTGGTCGGCCGAGCCCGTGCCGACGAGGTGGTCCGGACCCGGTGTGCCGGGCAGGTTCTGCGCCAGGGCAGGCGCGCCGAACAGGACGAGCGCCGCGGCAGTGGCGGCGACGGACAGGATGGACGTGCGCATGATGGATCCCCTTGTCGATCTGCTCCCGAACGGCCCCGTCACGGGTCCTGGAGTGACCCGTGGTCCGATCGGTCTACGTGTGGTGACGAGGAGGGACCCGCTGCGGTTCAGATACCTGCCGGACGGCCCCTGCCGGGCCCGGGGGTGGCGGGTTAGTGTGAGCCCGACCGACCGGACCAGCTCCTGGAGTGCCCGTGCCCGACCCACGTGTCGTCGTCTTCAGCGGCTCCTCGCACCGTCCGCTCGCACGGGCGATCTGCGACGACCTGGGAGTCCCGTTGTCGCCGGTGGAGATGACCCGGTTCAGCAACGACTGCCTCCAGGCGCAGCTCCAGGAGAACTGCCGCCAGCGCGACGTCTACATCGTCCAGCCCCTGGTGCCACCCACGCAGGAGCACCTGATGGAGCTGCTGCTGATGATCGACGCCGCCCGCGGCGCCAGCGCGGCGTCGATCACCGCCGTCATCCCCTTCTACTCCTACGCCCGGTCGGACAAGAAGGACGCCTCCCGCATCTCGATCGGCGGCCGGCTGGTGGCCGACATGCTGAAGACGGCGGGTGTCCACCGGGTCATGACCATGACGCTGCACGCGCCGCAGGTCCACGGCTTCTTCTCGGTGCCGGTCGACCAGCTCACCGCGCTCGGCATCCTCGCCGACCACTTCCTCGGCGACGACCTCAGCGACGCGATCGTGGTCTCGCCCGACTTCGGCAACGCCAAGACCGCCACCCAGTTCTCGCGGCTGCTCGGCCTGAACGTCGCGGCCGGCTCCAAGCGCCGGCTGGCCGACGACCGGGTCGTGATCGACTCCATCGTCGGTGACGTCGCCGGCAAGCGGGCGATCGTGCTGGACGACGAGATCGCCACCGGTGGCTCGATCGTCGAGCTCCTCGACCGCCTCGCCGACCAGGGCTGCACCGGCGCGGCGGTGGCCTGCACCCACGGGCTGTTCGTCGGCAAGGCCGTCGAGCGGCTGCGCCACCACTCGATGATCACCGAGGTCGTCACCACCGACACCGTGCCGCCGCCTGCCGACTGGCCGGAGCTGAAGGTGCGCAGCGTCGCGGGGCTGTTCGCCGAGGCGATCGCACGCGTGCACGCCGGGGAGTCGATCAGCAGCCTGTTCGACGGCGTCGACCCCCAGTTCGGGCCCCCGCAGGCCCGGCTGTTCGAGTGAGACGGGTCGCGTCCTGATGCGCCGGACACGGCCCAGCGCCTAGCCTGTGCGCTTGTGTCCGCCGCCCCGCTCGATGCCCCCATCGG
>JAICMC010000199.1 GCA_025929465.1 Nostocoides sp. | reverse complement strand
TCAGATCAGGCCGAGCTGCTTGACCGCGTCCCGCTCGCCCTCGAGCCGTGCCACCGACGCACCGATCCGCTCCTTGGAGAAGTCGGACAGCTCGATGCCCTGGACGATCTCGTACGTGCCACCGGAGGTCGTGCACGGGAAGGACGACACGATGCCCTCGGTGACGCCGTAGGAGCCGTCGGACGGCACCGACATGGACACCCAGTCCTCGCTGCCGAGCACCCAGTCGCGCATGTGGTCGATGGTCGCGTTGGCCGCCGAGGCCGCCGAGGACGAGCCGCGGGCGGCGATGACCGCCCCGCCGCGCTTGGCCACGGTCGGGATGTACTCGCCGGTGATCCACGCCTCGTCGACCAGATCGGCCGCGACCTTGCCGCCCACGAGGGTGTTGTACAGGTCGGGGTACATCGAGTCGTCGTGGTTGCCCCAGATCGCCAGGTGGCTGATCTCGGTCACCGGCACGCCGAGCTTCTTGGCCAGCTGGCTCTTGGCCCGGTTGTGGTCCAGCCGGGTCAGGGCGTTGAACCGCTCGCGAGGAAGGTCGGGGGCGTTGGTCATCGCGATGAGCGCGTTGGTGTTGGCCGGGTTGCCGGTGACCAGCACCTTGATGTCGTCGGCGGCGTGGTCGTTCAGCGCCTTGCCCTGGCCGGTGAAGATCTTGCCGTTGGCCGCGAGCAGGTCCGAGCGGTCCATCCCCTCCTTGCGTGGCATCGCGCCGACCAGCATGGCCAGGTTGGCACCCTCGAAGATGGCGCCCGCGTCGTCACCGATCTCGACACCGGCCAGGGTCGGGAACGCGCAGTCGTCGAGCTCCATCACCACGCCCTCCAGCGCCTTCAGCGCCGGGGTGACCTCGAGCAGCCGCAGCTGCAGGGGAGTGTCCGGACCGAGCAGGGCCCCGCTCGCGATGCGGAACAGCAGGCTGTAGCCGATCTGGCCGGCGGCGCCGGTGACGGCCACCTTGACGGGGGAGGTGCTCACGAGGATGTCCTCTCGGTTCGGGTCAGGTTGGTACCGACGCTAGCAGCGTGCACCGCCACCCGGGCGCCGGGGATGCCCCGCGGTGCGGGTCCGCACCCGACGGTCCGGGGCCGGTCACTACCGTGGCCGTATGCCGGTTCCCGACTTCGTCCTGGCCCTGCGCTCCCGGGTGGGTCACGACCTGCTGCCGCTCGTGGGCGTCACCGCCGTCGTGACCGACCCCCAGGGTCGGGTCCTGCTCGGTCTTCGCTCCGACGTCCACGAGTGGGCCCTCCCGAGCGGCATCGTCGAGCCCGGCGAGGAACCGGCCCATGCCGTCGTGCGCGAGGTGGAGGAGGAGACGGCCGTGCAGATCGTCGTGACCGGGCTGGCGGCCGTCTCCACGACCGGGGTCGTCGAGTACCCCAACCGCGACCGGTCGATCTACCTCGACCTCACCTTCGTCGCGAGCCCGGTCGGCGGCGTGGCGCGGGTCAACGACGACGAGTCGCTGGAGGTCGGCTGGTTCGCGCTCCAGGACCTCCCGCCGCTGCGCGAGTCGTCGCGGGAGCGGCTGGCCAGGGCGCAGGGGTTCGAGGGCACCACGTGGTTCGCCCGCTGACCGACGCTCGGCTCAGGGACGCGGGGCGTCCGGGTCGACGCCGGCAGCGACCGTGACGTCGGCGGCCGCCAGGTCACCGGAGATGTCCCGGTCGCGACGGTCGACGCCCGTCACGAGGTGGAAGGTCGCCCCGGCGATGGCGGCGCCGGCGAGGGGTGCCACCCAGAACGCCCACAGCTGGCCGGGCGCGCCGTCGCCGTTGAAGAAGGCGACCGCGGTGGCGCGGGCCGGGTTGACCGAGGCATAGCTGATCGGCAGCGCCACGAGGCTGACCATGGCATACGCGAGGCCGATCGCGATCGGTTCGAAGCCGGACGGCGACCGCGAGTCGATGACGCCGAGCACGACGTAGACCAGAACCGCGGTCAGGATGGCCTCGGCGACGAGGACCGCCAGCAGCGAGTAGCCGCTGGGGGAGTGGTCGCCGAAGCCGTTGGCGGCCATGTTGCCGACCCGTGTCCAGCCCGGCTTGCCCTTGGCGACGCCCCAGATCGCCAGGCCGGCGAGGAGGCCGCCCAGGACCTGGGCCGCGATATAGGGCAACGCGTCGCGCCACAGGAACCGCTTGGCCACGGCGGCGCCGACCGTCACCGCCGGGTTGAAGTGGGCACCGCTCACGTGCCCCACGGCATACGTCATGGTCAGGACGGCGAACCCGAACGCGAGGGCGACGCCGACGAAGCCCACGCCGAGCTGCAGGCTCGTCCCGGAGGTGATGTTGGGTGCCAGGTAGACCGCTGAGAACACCGCGGCACCGCACCCTCCGAGGACGAGGACGAACGTCCCGAGGAACTCGGCGGCGAGCCGCTGGGGCAGCGTGGGCGTGACCATGAAGGTCATTGTGCCGGTCCGAGGACAGGCAGACGCCGACTCGCCGAGGCCGCGGCGCACTCAGCCCAGGGAGGCGATGACGGCGTTGAAGGTGTGCGACGGGCGCATGACCGCGTCCGTCCGCGCCGCGTCGGGCCGGTAGTAGCCGCCGAGGTCGACCGGTGACCCCTGGACCCCGACCAGCTCGCGGCCGATGCTCTCCTCGGCATCGGTGAGCGCGCTCGCGACCGGCGCGAACGCAGCGGCCAGCTCGGCGTCGTCGGACTGCCGGGCCAGCTCCTGGGCCCAGTACGTGGCGAGCCAGACGTGGCTGCCGCGGTTGTCGATCTGGCCCACTGTGCGGGCCGGCCCCTTGTTCTCGGTGAGCAGGGTCTCGGTCGCCTTGTCGAGGGTGTCGGCGAGGATCGCGGCGCGGGCGTTGCCGGTCGTCGTCGCCATGTGCCGGAAGCTCTCGGCGAGGGCCATGAACTCGCCGAGGCTGTCCCAGCGCAGGTAGTTCTCGGCGAGGAGCTGCTGGACGTGCTTGGGGGCGGACCCGCCCGCGCCGGTCTCGAACAGGCCGCCGCCGTTCATGAGGGGCACGACCGAGAGCATCTTGGCGCTCGTGCCGAGCTCGAGGATGGGGAACAGGTCGGTGTTGTAGTCCCGCAGGACGTTGCCGGTCACCGAGATGGTGTCCTCGCCGCGGCGGATCCGCTCGACCGACAGGGTCGCCGCCTCGACGGGGGGCAGGATCCGGATGTCCAGGCCCTCGGTGTCGTGGTCGGCCAGATAGGTCCGCACGAGGTCGGTCAGGGTACGGTCGTGGGCGCGCTCGGGGTCCAGCCAGAACACGGCCGGAGTCCGGGAGGCCCGGGCCCGGGTCACCGCGAGCTTGACCCAGTCGCGGATCGGGGCGTCCTTCGTCTGGCAGGCCCGCCAGATGTCGCCGGCCTCGACGTCGTGGGCGAGGAGCACCTCGCCCGCGGCGTTG
>JAICMC010000189.1 GCA_025929465.1 Nostocoides sp. | reverse complement strand
GTCAGGGCGGCATCGGGATCCTGCACCGGAACCTGTCGATCCAGGACCAGGCCTACCAGGTCGACCTGGTCAAGCGAACTCAGACCGGGATGATCTCCAACCCGGTGACCATCGGCCCCGACGCGACGCTGGAGGACCTGGACCAGATCTGTGGCGAGTACCGCGTATCGGGCCTGCCCGTCGTCGGCATCGACGACGAGCTGATCGGCATCATCACCAACCGCGACCTGCGCTTCACCCCGGTCGCCGAGTGGGCCACGACCAAGGTGGCCGAGGTCATGACACCGATGCCGCTGATCACCGCCCCGGAGGGGATCAGCCGTGAGGACGCCACGCTGCTGCTGCGTCAGCACAAGCGCGAGCGGCTGCCGATCATCGACGACCTGGGCCACCTGGTCGGGCTGATCATGGTCAAGGACTTCGTCAAGAGCGAGCAGTTCCCCGACGCGAGCAAGGACGGGCTGGGGCGACTGCTCGTCGGGGCGGCCATCGGCTACTTCGGCGACGCGTGGGAGCGTGCGACCACCCTCGTCGAGGCGGGGGTCGACGTGCTGGTCGCCGACACGGCGCACGGACACGTCGCCCAGCTGCTCGACATGGTGCGCCGGCTCAAGTCCGACCCGGCGACCCGGCACGTCCAGGTCATCGGCGGCAACGTGGCGACGACCGGCGGCGCGGCCGCGTTCGTCGAGGCCGGTGCCGACGAGGTCAAAGTGGGTGTCGGACCGGGTTCGATCTGCACCACCCGGGTGGTGACCGGGGTCGGGGCGCCGCAGATCACTGCCGTCTACGACGCCTGGCTGGCCTGCCAGCCGGCCGGCGTCCCCGTCATCGCCGACGGTGGGCTGCAGCACTCCGGTGACATCGCCAAGGCCATCGTCGCCGGGGCCGAGTCGGTCATGGTCGGCTCGATGCTCGCCGGCTGCGAGGAGAGCCCCGGCGACCTCATCTTCGTCAGCGGCAAGCAGTTCAAGTCCTACCGCGGCATGGGTTCGCTGGGCGCGATGTCCTCACGGGGGAAGAAGTCCTACTCCAAGGACCGCTACTTCCAGGCCGAGGTGACCTCCGACGACAAGATCGTCCCAGAGGGTGTCGAGGGCCGGGTGGCCTACCGCGGCCCGCTCGCGGCCGTCTCCCACCAGATGGTCGGCGGACTGCGGCAGTCGATGTTCTACACGGGCGCGCGGACCATCCCCGAGCTCCAGGCCAAGGGTCGCTTCGTCCGGATCACCGCGGCCTCGCTCAAGGAGAGCCACCCGCACGACATCCAGGGCGTCGTCGAGGCGCCCAACTACAGCGCGGGTTCCTGACCCGCTCGGGGCGGCCAGGGGTCGCCGGCCGATCGCCTGGAGACATGCACTGGTGCTGGAGATATTTCTCCGGCACCAGCGCATGTCTCCCTCACCGGCGTGGCCAGGACGCGTCGTCTGCCGGGAGGCCGCCAGCCGGTAGCCGCGCTGGCCGGGACGGCATCAGGCGATCCTCTCCAGCAGCCGCCGGTACCAGTCGATCCCGCTGTGCAGGTCCGCGAGCCTGAGGTGCTCGTCGTAGGAGTGGATCGACGCCCGCTGCTCCTTGCTCATCCGGAACGGCGCGAACCGGTAGACGCGCTCGCAGATGGTGGTGAAGAAGCGGCTGTCGGTGGCGACCATCATCACGTAGGGGGCCGGGACCGCGTCCGGGAAGACCGCTGCGATGGTCGTCTCGATGAGCTCGTATGCCGGCTCGCCGGCCCACGGCGACACCGGGCTCGGCTCGCCGGCGTGCGCCACGTCGATCCGGATGTCCTTGTCCCGGATGGCTCTGCGGAGGTGCGTGACGACGCCGTCAACAGTGTCACCGACCGCGACCCTGATGTTGAGTCCGGCCCGGGCGGTCGAGGCGAGGACGTTGGCGGCTGGTGAACCGGACAGGGTGGTCACCGCGACCGTGGTCCGGGTCATCGCGGCCGGCTCCGGCCCCGCGGCGGCGAGTGCGCGGGCGACAGCCGGTCCCAGCCGGTCGGCGTGGGCCAGCACGACCCCGAGTGCCCGGGGGGCGTGCGGGGCGAGGCGGCGGAGCAGCTCGACGGTCGGGGCGGGCAGCCTCGCCGGGAACGGTGACCGCTCGATCCGCAGGATGGCCCGAGCGATCCTGGCGGTGGGGGCGTTCTTCGCCGGGGTCGAGGCATGCCCGCCCCGGCCCTCCGCCGTGAGGACCAGGGTCGTCGTGCCCTTCTCGGCCACCCCGACGACGGCGACGGGAGGCAGCACGCCCGGGAACGCCTGACCGGCGATGGCCCCACCCTCGTCGAGGACGAACCACGGTCGCACCCCCCTCTCCCGCAGGGCTTCGACAGCAGCGCGAGCGCATCCCCCCGACACCTCCTCGTCGGCGCCGAAGGACAGCCAGACGTCTTGTGCCGGAACGAATCCCGAACCCAGGAGTCTCTCGACCGCCTCGCAGATCGCGACGACGCAGCCCTTGTCGTCCAGTGTGCCGCGCCCCCACACGACCCCGTCGAGGATCGCCCCCGAGAAGGGCGGATGCTGCCAGGGCGCCGACTCATCGACAGGGACGACGTCGAGATGGGCCATCAGGACGACCGGCCGGTCGGCGTCGCGCCCGACCCAGTGGAAGAGCAGCCCGTGCCGCTCGATCCGGGTCAGGGCGAGCTGGTCGTGAAGGAGCGGGAACCGGGTCCGGAGCACGTCGTGCAGTGCCTCGAACGGCGCCGGGTCGACCTGCGTCGGGTCGGTGTGGGCGATCGTCGGGAGGGTCACGGCGGCCTGCAGGGCGGCTTCGGCGCGGTCCATGCCGGCGACGCTACCCGTCTGAGGTCAGGGCCTGGCGCCAGCTGGGGAGTCCGGCGCTCGACGTGGCCGAGAGCAGGGCGTGGACGATGGCGCGGCTCACGCAGTCGGCGGCGGCGGCCTGCAGCTCGACGACGTCGAGGGGACCGCTCGGCACGGGTCGGCCTCCGGTGGCCAGGGCGAAGAGGGTGTCCCCGTCGTATGCCGTGTGGACGGGGTTGACCGCGCGGGCGATCCCGTCGTGCGCCGTGTCGGCGAGCTTGGCGCAGGCGGCCTTGGTGAGCGTCGCGTCGGTGGCGACGACGCCGACCGTCGTGGCCGTGCCCGCGGCCGGGCCGCTCGTGCCCGGCCGGGCGAGCAGCGCGCGGGCGGCGGCTCTGGCTGCGCGGAAGGCGGACAACCGGCCCGGGTCGACGGGGGGCAGGTGGGCGAACTCCTCCTCGACTCCCAGCCGGGCGCCGAGGAGGGCGCCGGTCTGCTCGTCGATGGGGGAGCCGACCGCGTTGCAGGCGACGAGGGCCGCCACGGTGATCCCCGAGGACAGGACGACGCTGGCCGACCCGACGCCGCCTTTGAGGCCGCCGGCCACGGCGCCGGTCCCCGCACCGACCGACCCCTGAGCGACCGGACCGTCCAGTGCGGCCCCACACGCTCGCTCACCGTCGAGCGGCCCGGGGTGGTGGGACCAGTCGCCGCCGCGGCCGAGGTCGAACAGGACGGCGGCCGGCACGATCGGGACCACCTGGCCGGGGGAGCCCATCGGCCAGCCCCGCCCGGCGGCATACAGGTGGCGCATCACCCCGTCGGCGACGCCGAGCCCGAACGCGGACCCCCCGGACAGCACGATCGCGTCGAGCCGGTCCACGAGGTTGCGCGGGTCGAGCAGGTCGGTCTCCCGGGTGCCCGGCCCGCCGCCCCGCACCGAGACACCGCACACGCAGGGGCGATCGGGCAGGACGACCGTGCACCCGGTCAACCAGCCGGGCTCGTCGCGGGTGGCGTGACCGACGCGCAGGCCGGCGATGTCGGTGAGGTCGTTGTGGGGTCCGATGGGCACGAGGTCAAGCATGCCGCCACCGTCGGTAGGGTTGGCCGGTGACCGAGATCGAGATCGGCCGTGGCAAGCGCGGTCGCCGTGCCTACTCCTTCGACGACATCGCCGTCGTCCCGAGCCGCCGCACCCGCGACCCCGAGGAGGTGTCCGTCGGCTGGCAGATCGACGCCTACCACTTCGACATCCCGGTCATCGCCGCCCCGATGGACTCGGTGATGTCGCCGTCGACGGCCATCGCCCTGGGCAACCTCGGTGGGCTGCCGGTGCTCGACCTCGAGGGACTGTGGACCCGCTACGAGGACCCCGACCCGATCCTGGCCGAGATCGCCACCCTCGACCAGGCCGTGGCGACCTCGCGCATGCAGGAGATCTATGCGGCGGACATCCAGCCCGAGCTGATCACCGAGCGGATCCGTGCCGTGCGCGAGGCGGGCGTGACCGTGGCGGGTGCCCTGTCCCCGCAGCGCACCCAGCAGTTCTGGAAGACGGTGGTGGACTCCGGCGTCGACCTGTTCGTCATCCGCGGCACGACCGTGTCGGCCGAGCACGTCTCGGGCCGGGCCGAGCCGCTGAACCTCAAGCGGTTCATCTACGAGCTCGACGTGCCGGTCATCGTCGGGGGAGCGGCGACGTACACGGCTGCGCTGCACCTCATGCGCACCGGCGCGGCTGGGGTGCTGGTGGGCTTC
>JAICMC010000191.1 GCA_025929465.1 Nostocoides sp. | reverse complement strand
CCGACTGCACCGTCACGGTCCAGTCGGTCAAGATCCGTCAGCTCCCCGACCTCGACGACGACTTCGCCCAGCTCGCCTCGGAGTTCGACACCCTGGAGGAGCTGCGCGCCGACCTGGCGCAGCAGGCCACCCAGGCCAAGAAGTTCGAGCAGGGTGTCCAGGCCCGCGACAAGGTGCTCGAGCACCTCCTGGCGACCATCGAGATCGAGGTCCCGGAGGGGATCGTCAACGACGAGGTCCACCAGCACCTCGAGGGTGAGGACCGGCTCGAGGACGACACCCACCGGGCCGAGGTGCAGGACAGCACACGCACGGCGATGCGCACCCAGTTCCTCCTCGACGCGATCGCCGAGCAGGAGGAGGTCACGGTCGAGCAGAACGAGCTCATCGAGTACCTCATCATGGCCAGCCAGCAGTACGGCATGGACCCCAACGAGTTCGCCACCGCGATCGACAAGCAGGGTCAGATCCCTTCGATGGTCCATGAGGTCGGTCGGCGCAAGGCACTGGCAGCCGTCCTGGAGAAGGCCTTCGTGACCGACAGCGACGGCAACGCGGTCGACCTCAACGAGGCGGTCCCCGGGTCCGAGTCCGACGAGCAGGATGCGGTTGTCGACGGCGCGCAGGAGCCGCCCGGCAAGGTCGAGCAGAGCGCGTCCGTCGAGGCCTGAACCCCACGTCCGGATGCGGCCGCCTCCCCTCGGGACGCGGCCGCAGCCGTCGGTGCCGCTCAGGGGGGAACCGGCGGCGACGTGCGCCGCGCCCGGCGCGCCCGGCATACCGTCCCGCGGTGCTGCGCCCGGACGGGAGCGCCTAGGCCAGCAGGTGGAGGTCTGGCGCAGGACGCGGCTGCCGTCGAGGTCGGCCAGCGACAGACGGCGAAGGCAGGGAGGTGGTTGACGTCGAGCTGTGCCTGCAGGCCGGCGTCGGACAGCTGCTCCAGCGTCGCGACCGAGCCGCGCCCGGCGTTGTTGACGAGCGCGTTCAGGCGGCCGTGGTCAGCGAGCACGGCCGCCACGCACCGGTCCGACGCGTCGTGGTGGACGACATCAGGGCCCGTCGACACCCGCTCATCGCCCCACCGTGACGGGGCGTGCCCCGGCCACGGCCAGCGGTCGCAGTCACGGATGACGGGGTGGCCCGGACGTCGTGCCGATGCGCAGCGTGGTGGCGAGGTGGACGTCGGCGAGCGGCTCCCCGGCCAGGGCGCGCGCGACCAGGTCGCCCAGTGCCGCACCCTTGGCGGTGCCGTGCTGGTCCACGGTCGTCAACGTGTGCGCGAGCCACGGCAGGTCGATGCCGTCGAAGCCGGTGACCGACAGGTCCGAAGGCACCTGCAGGCCGCGCTCCTCGGCCGCCCGCACGACGCCCGCGGCGAGCAGGTCGGACTGGGCCACGATCCCGGTGGGGCGGACCCCGGCAGGAAGGTCGAGCAGCTGACCGGCCGCGAGCCGGCCCTCCTCGACGCCGGGCATCGGCGTCTCGACGACGGGGGCCGACGCGCCCAGCACACCGACGAACCCGTGCACCCGCTCGCGTGCATCGGCATACCTCGCGCCCTGCAGCCGCTGCGGTGAGACCTGGCCGCTGCGCCGGTCGGGGGACAGCGGCATCGAGACCATGGCCAGCCGTTCGTGGCCGAGCGAGCGCAGGTGGCGGGTCGCCGCGGCGATGGCCCCGCGCTCGTCGATGAGGACCTGGGTGACCCGCGGGTCTCGGGGGGCGCCGGTGCCGATCATCGGTATGCCGCGGGCCGACAGGTGGTCGACGGCCGGGTTGTCGTCCGGGCCGCACAGCGAGAACACGACGGCGTCCAGCGCCGTGGTCGTCAGCTGGGCGATGGCGCGGGCGTGGTCGGAGGTGTCCTGGGCCAGGAGCAGCATCCCGACGGGGATGGTGTCCAGAACGGCCGCGAGCCCGTCCAGGACGGTGACGGCGAACGGGTCCCGGAACGCCTCACGCAGCCGTCCCTCGACGAGGACGCCGATGACGCCGGCCCGACCGGCCCGGAGCGAGGAGGCCAGCGGGTCCGGCCCGGCATACCCGAGGTCGGTGGCCGCGGCACGGACGCGCTCGCGCGTCGCCCCGGCCACGGGACCCTTGCCACTGAAGACGAGCGAGGCCGTGGAGGTGGACACACCGGCGACCCGGGCCACGTCCCGCAGGGTGGTCCGTCCGTCGGATTGACGGGGCTCGGTCATCGGGCCATACTAGTCGAATCGATTCGATCGAATCGATTCGATTTTGCCGCCGCGCGCCGCGCGCTCGTAGCACCCGCCCACCCCCGATCAGCCCGGAAGCACCCCTTGACGATGTTCGTGACGTCCACCCCCGCCCCCGACCGCCTGCGCACCTCGCACGTCTCCGTGCTCGTCGTCTTCGGCCTGGCCGGCGTCACCTTCGCCGCCTGGACCGCGCGAATCGCCGACGCCAAGGCCCAGCTGGGGCTGTCGCCCGGTCAGCTCGGCGTCATGCTGCTGTTCGCCTCGGCCGGCTCGTTGCTCGCGCTGCCGTCCGCGGGGCGGATCGTCGGCCGCTTCGGTGCGGCCCAGTCGGTCCGGATCGGCATCGCCTCGGCCGTCGTGGGCATGGTCGGTTCCGGACTCGGCGTCAGTGTGGCGCACTCGCGGTGGGTCGTCTCGGCGGCGCTGTTCTTCGTCGGCATGGGGGTGGGCGTCTGGGACGTGTCGATGAACCTTGAGGGCGCCACGGTGGAGCGGCTGCTCGGCCGCACGACGATGCCGCACTACCACGCCGCCTTCAGCGGGGGCACCGTCCTCTCCGCCCTCATCGGCGCCGCCATGTCCTGGGGCCACGTCTCGGTCCTCGTCCACCTCGTGCTCACCATGGTCGTCGTCGTCGGCGTGGCCGCCTGGGCGCTGCGTGCCTTCCTGCCGCGCGAGGTCGAGGGCAACGGCGGCGGCGAGGTCGAGGCCGACGTGGAGAAGGCGGTCACCAGCGACCCCGCGGGTGTGAGCGCCGGTCCCGCACCGCTGCCCCTGCGACCGGACTCCGCCGCCGGCTCGGCCTGGCGGGAGCGACGCACCCTGTCGATCGGGCTGGTCGTCCTCGCGGCGGCGTTCACCGAGGGCACGGCCAACGACTGGCTCTCCGTCGGGTTCGTCGAGGGCCACGGGGTGCCGCACTGGGCCGGGGTGCTCGCGTTCGCCGTCTTCCTCACGTTCATGACGGTGGGGCGGCTGCTCGGGACGAGGATCCTGGACTCCTACGGGCGGGTCGTCGTCGTCCGCGCCACCTTTGCGCTGGCGGTGGTCGGCGCGCTCCTCGTCGTGTTCGGTCCGACCTGGCTGGCGTATGCCGGTGCGGCCGTGTGGGGGGTCGGCGCCTCGCTCGGGTTCCCGGTGGGGATGAGCGCCTCCGCCGACGACCCGGTACGGGCCGCGGCCCGGATGTCCACGGTCGCCACCATCGGGTATGCCGCGTTCATCGCCGGTCCGCCGCTCCTGGGCTTCCTCGGCGACCACTTCGGGGTGCTGCGGTCACTGCTCGTCGTCGGCGCGATCCTGGCGCTGGCCATCCTGGTCGTGCCGGCCGTTCGGGAGCCCGAGCGCGCCGCCTGACCCACCCTCCCGGGACCCGCAGTCGTCGTCGGCCGCGTCGTGCTGGTGGGTCTGCCCATCACCGTGTCGGCGGGGCCGGCAGGGATACCGGCGCCGGTGGCCGCAGGCCCGGTGCTGGCCTCGACGGGGGTGTTCCTCTGGCGGGCCCGGATCATGGTCCGGCACGGCCCCACGCCCCGTCCGGCCCCACGGGCAGCCTTGCGCTGACGGCGAACACGGGCGGCATACGGGATTCAGCCGACGGTGCCCGACGTTAGGGTCCACGTGCAGAAGAACTCAGCAGAACACCGTGAGACACCGTTGGCAGGAGACGCCGTGAGCAGCAGCACCACCCCCGTCGCCGCTGGAGCCTCGTCCCAGCTCGGCCTCGACGACCACATCTACAACCGGCTCCTCAAGGAGCGGATCATCTTCCTCGGCTCCGACGTGCGCGACGACAACGCCAACGCCATCTGTGCCCAGATGCTCCTCCTCGCCGCCGAGGACCCCAGCAAGGACATCTGGCTCTACATCAACAGCCCGGGCGGCTCGATCTCCGCGGGCATGGCGATCTACGACACGATGAACTGGATCCCCAACGACGTCGCCACCGTCGCGATGGGCATGGCCGCCTCGATGGGCCAGTTCCTGCT
>JAICMC010000112.1 GCA_025929465.1 Nostocoides sp. | reverse complement strand
GACCTGGCCCTCGTCACCGCTTTGGAGGCCGAGGGCCTGCTGGCCAGCCCGCTCTCGGCATACGGCACGACGGTCTGGCAGTCCGGTCTCGTCCTGGGCTATGCCGCCCTGCCCGAGACCCAGGCCGACGCCGCCGTCCGGACGATCGCCGCCGTCCTGGGCACGGCGCCCCGCTGAGCCGGGCGGCGGGCAGCAGACGCGCGCGGTCGAGGGGTGGGCAGCTCGTGGCGTCGAGGTGGGAGGGCCGCTCGAGCACGCCGTCGTCGCTCGGGTGCTGAGGGGTGGTCCACGGGTCGCTGCTCTGCCAGCCCGACCCAGGCCAGCGGCGCGAGCCGGCGGGATGCCGAATGCGACCACGCGCAGCCGCACCCGTCACCCGTCACCGTCACATGTCACCCGTCACTCGTGAAGGCTCGGGAGATGGTTGCCGAGCCGACGACCCGGCTGCCGTCGTAGAGGACGATCGACTGGCCGGGAGCCACACCGCGCAGTCGCCGCTCCAGCGAGACGCGCACGGCATCGCCGTCGGCCCAGGCCGTCGCCGGGACCTCCTCGCCGTGCGCGCGCACCTGGGCCCCGACGGCCACGACGCCATCCGGCGCACGGCCGCACCACAGCGCGTGGTGACCCTCGATGGCGTCGACCCCGAGCAGGTCGGCGGTGCCGACGGTGACGACGTGACGGGCCGGGTCCACCGCCGTGACGAAGCGCGGCGACCCGTCCAGCGTGGAGCGGTCCAGGCCGAGACCTCGTCGCTGGCCCACGGTGAACCGGTAGGTGCCCGTATGCCGCCCGACCACGGCTCCCCCGCGGTCCAGGATCTGGCCCGGCTGCTCGCCCAGCCGCCGTTCCAGCCAGCCCTGGGTGTCGCCGTCGGGGATGAAGCAGATGTCGTGGCTGTCCGGCTTGCTCGCGACGGCGAAGCCGCGGGCGGCGGCCTCCACCCGGATGTCCGGCTTGGTCGTGTCGCCGAGCGGGAAGAAGGCACGCGCCAGCTGCTGGCCGGTGAGCACACCGAGCACGTAGGACTGGTCCTTGGCCACGTCCACGGCCCGGTGCAGCTCCCTGCCGTCCGCACCGTCGGTGATCCGGGCGTAGTGCCCGGTGGCCACCGCGTCGAAGCCGAGGGCCACGGCCCGGTCCAGCAGCGCCGCGAACTTGATCTTCTCGTTGCACCGCAGGCACGGGTTCGGCGTGCGGCCGGCCGCGTACTCGGCCACGAAGTCCTCCACGACGTCACGGCGGAACCGGTCGGCCAGGTCCCATACATAGAAGGGGATCCCGAGCCGGTCGGCGACGCGACGGGCATCCCCGGCGTCCTCGATCGTGCAGCAGCCGCGCGCCGACTCCCGCAGCCGGGACGCATGCTGGGACAGCGCGAGGTGCACCCCCACGACCTCGTGCCCGGCGTCGAGCATGCGGGCGGCCGCAACGGCCGAGTCGACCCCGCCACTCATCGCGGCGACCACCCTCATCGGGACACCGCCAACGCCGCGCGGGCTCCGGCAACCGCCGCCGGCAGGGCAGCGAGGACGGCGTCGACGTCGGCGGCCGTCGAGTCCCACCCGAGGCTGAGGCGGACGGCCCCGCCGTCCTGCTGACCGATCCCCATCGCGGTCAGCACATGGCTGTGCCGTGAAACCCCGGCCCGGCAGGCCGAGCCGGTGGAGCAGGCGATGCCGGCGGCATCGAGCAGATAGAGGAGCGCCTCGCCGTCACAGTCGGCAACGAGGAGGTGGGCGTTGCCCGGCAGGCGCCGTATGCCGTCCCCCGCCTCCCACACGCCGGTCACCGCGATGCCCGGGTCGATATCCAGGGCGCCGCGGATCAGCCTGTCCCGCAAGGTGGACAGGCGCTGCGCCTCCTCGGCGAGCTCGCCGACGGCGCGGCCCGCCGCCACCGCGAACCCCCGCGCGCCGGCTGCGTTGAGCGTCCCGCTGCGCACGTCCCGCTCCTGGCCGCCGCCGTGGCTGAGCGGCTGGAGCGACGCGTCCCGCCGGGCGACGAGGGCGCCGACACCGACCGGACCGCCGAGCTTGTGAGCGGTGACGGCCATCAGGTCCAACCCGCTTGCGGCGAAGTCGACGGGGACGTGCCCGAACGCCTGGACCGCATCGCTGTGCACCGGGACCTCGAACTGCCTTGCCACCTCGACGATCTCGCGGACCGGCTGGACGACTCCCGTCTCGTTGTTGGCCCACATGACGCTGACGAGTGAGACCGAGCCCGGGTCGCCTGAAATGGCCGAGCGCACGGCATCCGGGCTGACCACGCCGTCGCTCCCGGGCAGGACCCAGGTGACCTCCGCTCCCTCCCGCTCGGCCAGGTGCTCCGCGGTCTCCAGGACGGCATGGTGCTCGATGGCACTCACGACGAGCCGGGTGCGGCGCGCATCCTGGGCCCGTCGGGCGCGGAACGTGCCCTCGACCGCGAGGTTGTCGGCCTCGGTCCCGCCGGAGGTGAGGACGACCTCGGACGGGTGGGCGCCGAGGGTCGCCGCAAGCGCTTCGCGCGACTCCTCGACGACCTGGCGGGCGGCCCGCCCGGCGCCGTGCAGCGAGGAGGGGTTGCCGACCCGGCTGAGCTCCTCGACGACCGCGGCCCGGGCAGCCGGACGCAGCGGCGCGGTCGCCGAATGGTCCAGGTATGCCGTGCCGGTCACCAGAGGAGTCTAGGTCGGCTGGCGTGGCACGGGCGCCAACCCGAGCCGCACCCGGAGCACCGGGAGCACCGGGAACACCCGGAACCCGGCCGGTCGGCGGGCCGTGTGGTTCTGTGCGTTCTGCTCGGTCATCCTGTGTGATGGCAACGCGGCCAAGGTGAGTCGACAGGAGAGCGATGCGGCGCCTGCACGCCTGGAGCCGCACCCTCGCGGCCCGGATCCTCTGGGCTGCTCTCGCGATCGTCACCATCTCGGTCACCATCGGCTCGGTCCTCTTCGCGACCGTCGCCAGCCGGGCGAACGACAACCTGGCGACCAGCCAGGCTGCGGCGATCGCCGTGTCGACCGGCTCCATCCCCGAGGTCGCCGACCTGGTCGCCGAGCGCGACCCCGGGCATGCGCTGGCCAGGATCGGTGAGACGATCCGTCGGCGGTCCGGCGCCGCCTACGTCGTCATCATCGGGGCCGACGGAACGCGCTACTCCCACCCCAGCCCGGCCCTCATCGGTCAGCGCATCGAGGAGCCCGTCGTCGCCCTCGACGGCACAGTGCACCTCGGCATCGACTCCGGCAGCCTCGGCCGGTCCGCGAACGCGCGCGCGCCCGTCCTGGACGCGGCGGGACACCCCATCGGCGAGGTCTCCGTCGGCATTCTCGAGACCGAGGTCGCCTCCCGGTTCCGGCAGACCGTCCTCACCATCGTCGCGTATGCCGCTCTGGCCCTCGGTCTGGGGTTCGCCGGCTCGCTCCTGCTTGCCAGGACGATCAAGCGGATCACCTTCGGCCTCGAGCCCGCCGAGATCGTCGGGCTCGTCCAGGAGCGGGAGGCCACCCTGCACGGCATCCGCGAGGGCGTCGTGGCCCTGGATCGGCAGGGTCGGGTCAGCCTCGTCAACGACGAGGCTCGTCGTCTCACCGGCGCGCTCGGCCTGACGACCGGGCAGCCCCTGGAGCGGGCGCTGCCCCCCGGCCGGCTCCGGGACGTCATCTCCGGCCGGATCTCCGGGTTGGACGTCTCGGTGCTCAACGACGACCACCTGCTCGTCGTCAACCGGATGCCGGTGACCGTCGCCGGTCGCGAGATCGGGACCGTGTCGACCATCCGCGACCGCACCGAGCTGGAGGCCCTCATCGGCCAGCTCCGCGAGATGGAGAGCCTGACCGGGGCGCTACGCGCTCAGCAGCACGAGTTCTCCAACCGCATGCACGTGATCACCGTGCTGCTCGAGCTCGGCGAGGTCGAGGAGGCGCGTTCGTACGTCGAGGAGGTGAGGGCGACGGGAGCCATGACCCACGACGTGCGCGCCCAGATCGCCTCACCGGCGGTCACCGCCCTGCTGCTCGCCAAGCGCACCCTGGCCGTCGAGCGAGGAATCGGCCTCGACCTCACGCCGGCCAGCCGGCTACCGCGGGGCCTGGTCGACGACACCTCGATGGTCACGGTGCTCGGCAACCTGCTCGACAACGCCATCGAGGCGATCGGCGGCCGGCCGCGCGCTGCAGCCGGTGAGGTTCGCCAGACGGGCCGGATCCTGGTCGACATCCAGGCCGAGGAGACGGCGGTCCGGGTCGAGGTGTCCGACAGCGGCCCCGGCGTCGACCCGCTGGCCCGAGGCCTCATCTTCACCGACGGCTACTCCACCAAGATGGACGCCGCCGCCCCGGCTGGCCGTCGCGGCATCGGGCTGGCCCTCGTCCGGCGCATCGTCACCCGGTTGGGCGGCACCATCGTCGTGCTGGAGAACGACACCGACGGAGCGGCGGTGCCGCACGACGCTGTCGGCGGAGCCGTCTTCCGCGTCGTCATCCCCTACCGCCGTGAGGAGCTGAGCCGATGAGCGCGACCACCCCCATCCGAGTGCTCATCGTGGACGACGACTTCCATGTCGCCCATGCCCACGCGCTGGGCGTGTCCCGGATTCCCGGGTTCGAGGTCGTCGGGGAAGCCCATTCCGCGGCGTCGGCGGCCTCGATGGTCGCCGAGCTCGTGCCCGACCTGCTCCTGCTGGACATGTACCTGCCCGACCGCAGCGGCCTGGACCTGGCCCGGGAGATCGGGGCGGCACCACCGGGGTCACCCCGACCCGACTTCCTGCTCGTCACCGCCTCGCGCGACCTGGACACGGTGCTGGAGTCGGTCCGGCTGGGAGCGATCTACTACCTGGTCAAACCGTTCACCTTTGCCGTCCTGCGCGAGCAGCTGCTGGCCTACCAGTCGTGGGTCGTGGCCGCCGAGAGCGCCACCGTCACCGACCAGTACGTCGTCGAAACCCTGTTAAGCACCAGGACGCCCGGGTCCCGGCTGTCGACCAAGGCCACCCGCGGGCTGTCCGCGACCATCGGACGGGTCCTGCAGATCGTCCAGGCCGACCCAGACCCGGTGACGGCGTCGCAGGTGGCGCAGCTGCTCGGGGTGAGCCGGCCCACGGCCCAACGGCACCTCGCCACGCTCGTCAAACGCGACCTGGTCGACGTCTCGCTCGCGTACGGGGGCGCCGGCCGACCGGAACATCTGTACTCGGCGCGGCGACGGGCGGACCGGGCACGCGCGCCTGACTGAGACCGGACACCCGTCGACTGCTCGGGCTCGAGCGGTCGACGGGTGTCGGCGGGTGTCAGCGGCGGGCGGCGCCGGCCGGCTCAGCCGTCCGCGCCGGCCGGGGTCGTGGTCGTGGTCGTGCCCTCGAGCTTGTTCGCCGCCATGGCATAGCTGTTGGTGAAGGTGTTGGCGATCCTCACCTTGGACGTGTCGACACCGATCAGCTTCTCCATCGCCACGACGACCTTCGGTCCACCGGCCGGCATGATCCCGTCCGGCAGGAACTGGCCCTTGTCGGACGTGAGCCCGGAGATGTAGTCCGCCTTGGAGATCGTGCTGTTCTGGACGAAGTCCTGCGGCAGGGCGTTGGCGATGTCGGTCGCGGAGTGCGTGTTGATCCAGTGCATGGTTGCCACGAGGGCGTCCACGACCTTCTGGACCGCGTCCTTGTGTGCGTCCGCCCAGTCCGCTCGGGCCAGGACGCCCGCTGCCGGCCAGGCACCGCCGAGCGCCGTCTGGGCCCCCGACGTCGTCGCGAGGTCGATGGCCGACGTGGCGAGGCCCTTCTTGGTGAGCGCGCCGACCGTCGGCTGGGTCGTCATCACGCACTGGGCGGTGTCGCGCTGGATCGCCGCGATGGCGGTGGCGCCCGAACCGACGGCAAGGGTGTGGTACTGGTTGCGCTTGATGCCCTTCTGCGCCGCCAGGAACTGGGTCAGCTCGTCGGTGCCGCTGCCGAGGTCCGTGACGCCGAGGGTCTTGCCGGCGAAGTCGGCCGCCGAGCTGATCCCGCTCCTGGTCCCGCACATCTCGCGCTCTCCCGGGGCACCGGACAGCTGCACGAGCTCGACGCCGGTCTTGCCCTTGGCCTGGACGTCGATCGTGAGGAAGTACCACGCTCCGGCCAGGTCCACCCGGCCGGAGACCAGGGCGTCCTCGGCGCCGACACCACCGTTCTGCTCGGTCGACAGCTCGACGTTCACCCCGTACTTCTTGTACAGGCCCAGGCTCTGCGCCAGCTGGTAGGGCAGGTAGATCTGCTTGTCGATACCGCCGACCATCAGCTTGACGTTGGGAATGGCGGACCCGCCAGCCGAGGATCCGGAGGTGCCGTTGCCGGTGCTGCTGGAACAGGCCGATGCTCCCAGGGCGAGGGCACCCGCGGCGGTGAGGGTGAGGACGCGTTTGAACATGGGGGACGATCCTTTCGATTGCTTGCTGTTGTGGTGTGAACGTGAGCGGCGTTGGTTCAGAGGCCCGATGGCTCCGAGCTTGCCGGCGGGCGCCAGGCGAGCACGCGGTGCTCGAGCAACGTGATGAGGTACTCCGCGGCCAGCGTGATGACGGCCATGATGGCCATCCCGGCGAACACCGTGTCCGGGTCGAACCGCCCCTGCGCCTGGCTGATGATCAGCCCGACGCCGTGCTGGGCGCCGAGAACCTCGGCGACGAGGGCTCCGATGATGGCGAAGCCGAACGCCGTGTGCAGGCTGGCGATGATCCACGTCAGTGCCGAGGGGATCGTGACGTGCCGGGCGACCTGGAACGGCGAGGCGCCGAGCACCCTGACGTTGGCCACGAGGTTGGGGTCGACCTCACGGACGCCCTGGAAGGCGTTGAAGAAGACGATGAAGAAGACGAGGACCGCAGCGAGCAGGACCTTGGGAAAGGTGCCGAAGCCGAAGGCCACGATGAAGATCGAGCCGAGGATGATGCGGGGGATGGCGTTGACGACCTTGATGTACGGGCCGAGCACGTCAGCCAGGAAACGGTTCTGGCCCAGGGCCAGCCCGGCGATGACTCCCGCGATGGTGCCGACGACGAAGCCGTAGATGGCCTCGGTCATGGTGACCCGGATGTCCTCCCAGATCGAGCCGAAGGCGGTGCCGTGCGCGAACAGCTGGACCAGGCTGTCCCAGATCCCGGAGGGCTGCCCGTAGAAGAACTTGTCGACGAGGCCCCACGTGGTGAACAGCTGCCAGCCGCCGATGACGAACACGGCCACCCCGCCACGGGCCAACCACAGCCGGACGGTCCGGCGCCGACGCATGCGCAGCGCAGACTGCCGTACGCGGTCCTCGTCGTCCCTCTGGTCTCCTGGGCCCGGCTCGTATCCCACGGTGGTGCTTGCCAGGGCTCCCCCGACGGGCGAGGGGGCGCTCATGCGGCACCGGCCGTCCGGGCATACGCCCGCTCGACCTCGTCCTTGAGCGAGGACCAGATCTGGTGCTGCAGCTCGGTGAAGCGGGGTTGGTACCTGATCTCCTGGACCGACCCACGGGGGCGCGGTAGGTCGATATCGAAGCTCTCCTTGATCGAGCCGGGGCTGCTCGTCATGACCAGGACGCGGTCGGCCAGGGCAACGGCCTCGTCGAGGTCGTGGGTGATGAACAGGACCGACGGACGGGTCTGCTCCCACAGCCCGAGCAGCTCGGTCTGCATGATGGCCTTGGTCTGCACATCGAGCGCCCCGAACGGTTCGTCCATGAGCAGGATCTCCGGCTCGTTGATGAGCGCCGCCGCCATGGCGACGCGCTTGCGCATCCCGCCGGAGAGCTGGTGGGGGTACCGGTCCTCGAAGCCGGAGAGGCCAACCCGCCGGATCCAGTCGCGAGAGGACTCGATCGCAGCCCTCTTCGACACGCCGGTGAGCGTCGGCCCGGTCATGACGTTGCCGAGCACGGTCTTCCACGGGAACAGCGCGTCCGCCTGGAACATGAAGCTGATGCCCTTGGTGATGCCGGACACCTCCGCCCCGGCCACCTGCACGCTGCCCGCGCTCGGTCGGTCCAGACCTGCGACCAGTCCGAGGGTCGTGGACTTGCCGCAGCCGGTGGGCCCCACGATCGCGCAGAACTGTCCCGGCTCGATGGTCAGGGACACATCCCGAAGGGCGGTGAACGGCTCACCCGACGGCGTCATGAACCGCTTGGTGAGCCCGCTGATCTGGATACGCGCCGAATGCCCCGTTCGGGGCTCCGCCGCACCTGTGCGGCCGCCTGGACGAACAACCATGGGAGGTCCTTACCTTGCCGGTCTGATCTGGTGACCTGAAGGTAGGCAGCGGCCAGGCTCGGCACCACCCTTGTGAGGGCATTGCCCGATAGCCGCGAATCGTGCTGTTCTGGTCGTTCTGTGCACCCGGGCCGAAGCGACCCGAGAGGGCCGTCCTTGGGCCGGACACGATGGCGACGCACCGTCTCGGCCATCCGTCGCCTGCACCGTGTCTGGTGGTCGGTCGGGCTGATCGCGCCCGTCGCGATGTGCTCCGTCGCCCGTCCGGTCGGCCCGCGCCCGCGCTGACCGGGGCGGGCCGGCACGCCGGTCAGCCCTTGGCTGCGTTGACCGCCTCGGTCGCCTGCGGCAGCACCGTGAACAGGTCGCCGACGACCCCGAAGTCGACCAGCTCGAAGATCGGCGCCTCCTCGTCCTTGTTGACGGCAACGATCGTCTTGGACGTCTGCATCCCGGCCCGGTGCTGGATGGCTCCGGAGATGCCGGCGGCGACGTACAGCTGCGGGGAGACCTGCTTGCCGGTCTGGCCGACCTGGTTGGAGTGCGGGTACCAGCCGGCGTCGACGGCAGCGCGCGAGGCGCCGACCGCCGCCCCGAGGGAGTCGGCGAACGCCTCGACGGGGGTGAAGTCGCCACTCGTCCCACGCCCGCCGGAGACGACGATCGCGGCCTCGGTCAGCTCGGGGCGCCCAGTCGCCTGCCTGGGCCTGGCCTCGGTGATCCGCGCCGACTTGGCCAGGTCCGAGATGCTCACGGTGACCTCCTCGACGGTCCCGGCAGCCGAGACCTCCTCCGGCGCAGCCGAGTTGGGCTTGACGGCGATGATCGGGACGCCCTTGGTGACCCTCGCCCTGACCGTGTACGAACCGGCGAAGACGGACTGGGTCGTCTCGACGCCCGAGCCGCCGGCCTGGACGTCGACGGCGTCGGTGATCAGGCCGGACGACGTCTTGATGGCCAGCCGGCCGGCGATCTCCTTGCCTGCGGGGTTGCTCGGAAGCAGCACGGCTGCGGGGGATGCCGCCTCGACGAGCTGGGCGAGCACCTCGGCCTGGGGGGCGACGAGGTAGGCGGAGACCTCGGGGTCGGAGACGACGTAGATCTTCTCCGCGCCGTGCTTGGCCAGCGAGGCCGTGGCTGCCTCGGCACCCTCGCCGATGAACACGGCGGCGGGCTCGCCGAGACGGCGGGCGATCGTGAGCAGCTCGAACGTGGACTTGCGGACCTCGCCGGCCGCGTGGTCGACGAGGACGAGAACTTCGGCCATGACGGTTACTTCCTTCTCACAGGTCTGGGTGGCTCAGACGAACTTCTGCGCGGACAGGAACGCGGCAAGCCTGGTGCCGCCATCACCCTCGTCGGCGACGATGGTGCCCTTCTCGCGCGGGGGGCGCTTGCTGAACGAGTCCACCGTTGTCCAGGCAGCAGCCAGGCCCACCTGTGCCGGGTCCACGCCCAGGTCGGCCAGGGT
>JAICMC010000050.1 GCA_025929465.1 Nostocoides sp. | reverse complement strand
TGTTCGAGCCAGTACTCGTGCCACTGCTCGTCCGTGCCCGGCTCGACGAAGAACTCCATCTCCATCTGCTCGAACTCACGGGTGCGGAAGATGAAGTTGCCGGGCGTGATCTCGTTGCGGAAGCTCTTGCCGGTCTGGGCGATGCCGAACGGGGGCCGAGACCGCGTCGACTGCAGGACGTTGAGGAAGTTGAGGAAGATGCCCTGGGCGGTCTCGGGCCGCAGGTAGTGCAGCCCGGACTCGTCCTCGATGACACCGAGGTAGGTCTTGAGCAGGCCGGAGAACTGCCGGGGCTCGGTCCACTGGCCGCGAGTGCCGCAGTGGGGGCAGGCGATCTCGGACATCGCGATGTCGTCGGGGTTGACCGTCGCTCCGGACTTCCTGGCCTGCTTCTCGGCGACCGCCTCCTGCAGGTGGTCGGCACGGAACCGCTTGTGGCAGCTCTGGCACTCGGTGAGCGGGTCGCTGAAGGTGGCGACGTGGCCGCTGGCCTCCCAGGTCTGCCGCGGCAGGATCACCGAGGAGTCCAGACCGACGACGTCCTCGCGGCCGGTCACGACCGAGCGCCACCACTGCCGCTTGATGTTCTCCTTCAGCTCGACACCGAGCGGGCCGTAGTCCCACGCCGAGCGGGTGCCCCCGTAGATCTCGCCGCACGGGAAGACGAAGCCCCGGCGCTTGGCCAGGGACACGACGGTATCGACGGTGCTGGTGGGGGAGGCCATGCGCGCAAGGTTATCCAAGCGGTCGTATGCCGTTCACCCAGGTTGTGCGGCCTGCTCCCGCTCGGCGCTGCTGCGCTCCACGCAGAACTCGTTGCCCTCGGGGTCGAGCATCGTCACCCAGCCCGAGCCGTCGTCGCGCACGTGCCGTTCGTGGACGGTGCCCCCGAGGGCCTCGATCCGGGCGACCTCCTCGTCTCGGGTGCGGTCCTGGGGGCAGAGGTCCAGGTGCAGCCGGTTCTTGACCGTCTTGGTCTCCGGGACGGGGATGAACAGCAGCCGCGGGCTGCCGGCCGGCCCGACCAGGGCCGACATCGGGTCGCCGGGGTGGTTGGGGTCCAACGGGTCGTCGTCGTAGCCGTCGAGGACCCGTTTCCACCACTGCATGAGGACGTAGTGGTCCTCGCAGTCGATGGCCAGGTTGTGCAGTCGGGAAGCCATGGGGCGACCGTAGGCGGTGCGGTCACCGCAGCGCACACGGTTTCCGTACCCTTGACCCTCGTGTCGTCCCTTCGCAGCAGCATCGAGCGCGCCAGCCTCCCGTTCTTCGTCCGGCTGGGCCGGCTGCCCCGGGCCGTCCCGTTCCTGTTCATGCTCGCGCTGCTCGTGGCGGGCATCGTGATCCCTGGCTGGGGCTGGGTGCTCATGGGGATCGGCGCCCTGTTCCTCGCCTGGGTCCTGTTCCTCACCTGGCCGGCGCTGTCCGGCAGCGAGCGGCTGATGCGGGCCGCGGTCCTGGCACTCTGGGTGGGCATCACCGTGACCCGGGCCCGCCCCCGCTGACCCCGCGTCGTTCACAACTGCACAATTGCTACCGTCCACACCGTAGCAATTGTGCAGTTGTGGGCAGGATGGTCGATGAGATTGACAATCGTTCTCACCTTCGGTGAGAATGATCCTCGTGCTCCCCCGTCGCGCGGCGCCCCTCGCCGTCCTCCTGACTGCCGTCGCGCTCACCGCTGCCTGCGGCACCTCGACGGCCGCCGACGCACGGGAGAACGGCCGGATGGAGGTCGCCGCCGCCTTCTACCCGTTGGAGTACGCCGTCGCCCAGGTGGGCGGCGACCACGTCCACCTCCTGCCGCTCACCAAGCCGGGCAGCGAGCCGCACGACCTCGAGCTGACCCCCCGGGAGGTCGTCGGTCTGCACAAGGCGCGCGTCGTCGTCTACGAGAAGGGCTTCCAGCCCGCGGTCGACTCCGCCGTCGACGGGCTCGACCAAGGGGTCGGCTTCGACGTCTCGCGGGCCGCCGACCTCACCCTCACCGCGGCCGACGAGGAGACCTCCGCCCGGTCCGAGGGCGGCCTCGGGTCCAAGGACCCGCACTTCTGGCTGGACCCCAAGCGGTATGCCGCGGTCGTCACGGCGATCGGCGCCCAGCTCGGTGCCAAGGACCCCGCCAACGCCTCGACGTACACGGCCAACGCCACCGCGCTGGTCGGCAGGCTGGACGCACTGGACGCCGACTTCGCCAGCGGGCTGAAGACCTGCCAGATCAAGGACATCGTCACCGGGCACGCCGCGTTCGGCTACCTGGCCCAGCGGTACGGCCTCACCCAGGTGTCGGTGAGCGGCATCACCCCCGACACCGAGCCCACCGCGACCTCGATGGCCGAGATCGTCGCGACGATCAAGAGGCGGCACGTGACGACGGTCTACGCCGAGACCCTCGTCTCCCCCGCCCTCGTGGACACCATCGCCCATGAGACCGGGGCGCAGGTCATGGTCCTCGACCCCATCGAGGGAATCACCTCGGCCAGCGCCGGCACCGACTACCAACAGGTCATGCGGGCCAACCTGGCGACCCTCAGGGCCGGGCAGCGGTGTTCGTGACCGAGCCCGGGAGCAGCCCGGTCCTGCGCCTCGGAGCGGCCTCGTTCGGCTACTCCGACCAGGTCGTCGTGTCGCACGTCGACCTGAGCGTCGACCCCGGCGACGTCGTCGCGCTCCTCGGGCCCAACGGATCCGGCAAGTCGACGCTCGTGCGCGGCGTGCTGGGCCTGGCCGACCACCTCGGCGGGGACGTCGAGATGTTCGGCGTCCCCCGGGACCGGTTCACCGACCACACCCGGATCGGCTACGTCCCGCAGCGGCACTCGCTGTCCGCGTCGGTGCGTGCGACGGCCGAGGAGGTGGTGGCCGTCGGGCGGCTCCCGCACCGACCGTGGTGGAGGCCGGCCAGCGCGACCGACGCCTCGATCGTCCGGGAGGCGCTGGCCACCGTCGGTCTGGCCGACCGGGCCCGGACCGACGTCGCGACCCTGTCCGGCGGGCAGCAGCGACGGGTGCTCATCGCCCGGGCGCTCGCCGCACAGCCGGACGTGCTGGTCATGGACGAGCCGACCGCCGGGGTGGACCTGGCCAGCCAGCACGTGCTCGCCGACGTCCTGCACCGCCTCGCCGCACGGGGCACCACGATGCTCATCGTCACCCACGAGCTGGAAGCCCTCGAGCTGATCGTCAACCGGATCGTCTGCCTCCGCGACGGCGTCATCGACTTCGACGGCACGCCGGCGGCGTATGCCGCGCACGAGCTCGCGCACGAGGCCGGCCGTCACCACCACGTCCACGTCACCGCACCCACCCGCGGCGACGGCCGCGGACCGCTGCGCTCGCCGCAGGTCGTCCGCGGCCGGACCGGAGGGGACCATGCCTGACTTCCTCGCCTACGGGTTCATGCAGCAGGCGCTGCTCGCCGCCCTTCTCGTCGGCATCGCCGCCCCTCTCGTCGGGGTCTTCCTCGTCCAGCGCCGGATGTCGCTGATCGGCGACGGCATGGGCCACGTCGCCCTCGCCGGAGTCGCCATCGGGCTGCTCACCAACACCCAGCCCGTCCTCACCGCGCTGGTCGCCGCCGTCGTCGCCGCGGTCGCCATCGAGCTGATCCGGCTGCGTGGGCGGACCTCGGGCGACATCGCGCTCGCCGTCATGTTCTACGGCGGTATCGCCCTCGGCGTCGTCCTCATCTCCAGGTCGAGCGCGTCCAGTCCGGCGAACCTCACGGCATACCTCTTCGGTGCCATCCTCACCACGAGCAGCTCGGACCTGGTCATCTTCGCCGGGCTCGCCGTCGTCGTCCTGGGCGTCACCCTCAGCCTGCGCACGCGCCTGTTCGCGGTCGCCAACGACGAGGAGTACGCCCGCGCGACGGGTATGCCGGTCACCGCACTCAACCTGACCCTGGCCATCCTCACCGCAGTGACCGTCGTGGTGTCGATGCGCGTCGTGGGCCTGCTCCTCATCAGCGCGCTGATGATCCTGCCCAACGCCACCGCGCAGCTCCTCGGCCGGAGCTTCCGGACGGCGCTGGGCTGGGCCGTCGTCGTCGGGGTGCTCAGCAGCGTGCTCGGCGTGGTCGGCTCCTTCTACGCCGGCACCCCCTCGGGCGGGTCGATCGTCCTGCTCGCCATCGCGGCATACCTGGTCGTCGTCATCGTGGCAGCCGGCCGCGGCCGGCTCGCCGCCGTCCGTCATCGACGGGCCGAACGGCACGACCACGAGCACGGCCCGGACTGCGGTCACGAGGCGGTCGAGCACGACGACCACGTCGACTACGTCCACGACGGCCACCGGCACGCCCCGCACGAGGGGCACTACGACGAGCACGCCGGGCACGACGCGCACGTCCCGACCGGGGGCACGCCATGACCGCGGCCCCGACGACCCGCCGCCCGACGCGGCAGCGCGCCGCCATCGCCGAGGTCCTCGCGGCCAGTGCCGGCTTCCAGTCGGCCCAGGAGCTGCACGCCCAGCTCCAGTCGAGCGGAACCCGGGTCGGCCTGGCCACCGTCTACCGGGCGCTGCAGGCGATGGCGACCGACGGCGAGGCCGATGTCCGGCGCACCGACGACGGCGAGGCGGTCTACCGGGCCTGCAGCGAGGGCCACCACCACCACCTCGTCTGCCGCGTCTGCGGCCGGACCGTCGAGATCGACGGTCCGGCCGTCGAGCGGTGGACTGCGCAGGTGAGTGCCGAGCACGGCTTCTCCGACGTGGACCACACCCTTGAGCTGGTCGGGACCTGCGCCGACTGCCGGTGACCGGAGTGCCGTGCTGCGCCGCGTCGGCGGGCCGGTGCAGGATGGGAGGGTGAGCGAGCACGCACCTCCGGCGACACCGGCCCCACCGCCGCAGCCGCCGTCCGGCGCGTCGGCCTCGGACCGGTCCGCCCGCACGGCACGGGTCTCGCGCAGTGCGCGCGCGGTCGGCCGCGGCGTGTCCAGCTCTGCGCGGGTCACCGGGCGTGGAGCCGCGGCCACCGCGCGCCTCCTCGGGCGTGGCACCCGCGGCGGCACCACGAAGTTCCGCACCTTCGCCGCCTCGGGAGGTGCCGACGAGTCCGGCCTGGCCCGGCTCACCGAACTGCACGCCGTCCAGGTCGCCGGTGATGCCGCGCTCACCGTCGCCCTCGCCGGGACGGTGTTCGCCATGCCGACCGGCCAGGCCAGGGGCCAGGTGGCGCTCTTCCTGCTGACCACCATGGCGCCCTTCGCCCTCCTCGCCCCCCTCATCGGGCCGGTCCTGGACCGGTTCCGGCACGGCCGGCGCTGGGCGATCGGCACCACCCTCGCGGTCCGGGCGTTCCTTGCCTGGGTGCTCGCCGGCCTGGTGGTGAGCGGGTCGGAGTGGCTGTTCCCGACCGCCCTCGGCGCCCTGGTGGCGTCCAAGGCGTATGCCGTGGCGAGGGCGGCTGCCGTGCCCCGGCTCATCCCGCGCGGCTTCTCCCTCGTCAGCGCCAACTCTCGGCTGTCGATCGCCGGGCTGGTCGGCATGGCCCTCGGCGGCGCCGTCGCCGGGCCCTTGGCGCGGGTCGGACCGCAGTGGTCGCTGCGGGCCGCCTTCCTCATCTACGTCGCGGCGACGGTTCTGGCCATCCGGCTGCCGGCCCGGGTGGACTCCGAGGCTCTCCAGCAGGACACCCCTGACCACCCCGCCGGCCCACCGGGCGACCCCGCCGGCCCACCGGGCGCGCGGGCCAGACCGGGCCTGGTCGCCCGGCTCCGCTCCCTGCCTGCGACCCTTCCCACCGCGGTCCGGTTCGCCCTCGCCGCGTGCGCGGGCGCCCGCATCCTGTCCGGCTTCCTCACCCTGTTCCTCGCCTTCCTCATGCGGATCCACCCGCTCCCCGGCTGGAGCGGCACGCTCGTGCTGGGCATCGCCGTCGTGGCGGCCGGCGCGGGCAACGCCGCCGGCAGCCTCGTCGGCAACCGTCTGAAGGGACCCCGGCCCGAGCGGGTCGCCGCCGTCCTGCCGCTGCTGGCCATCCTCGGTGCCCTGGGCGCCTCGATGTTCTGGTCGATCTGGACCGTCATCCTGGTCGGGATCGTCACCGGCCTGTTCGGCCAGCTGGGCAAGCTGTGCCTGGACGCACTCATCCAGCGCGACGTGCCCGAGCGGGTGCGGGCCCGGGTCTTCTCGGTGACCGAGACGGTGCTCCAGGTGGCCTGGGTGTTCGGCGGCGCCGTCGGCATCGGCGTCCCGCTGCGTGCCGACCTGGGCTTCGGCATCGTGGCCGCCCTCCTCACCCTCACCCTCGTCATCGCGCTGCGCCTGCGCTGGTCCGGTTCGCACCCTGCCCGCCGCGACGCGCGGCCGGCGACGTCGTGACCGGGCTGCGCCTCACCGGCCGGCTGGTGGCCGACGGAGGCATCGTCCCGGAGGCCACCGTCGTGGTCGTCGGCGAGACGGTCGCGTACGCCGGGCCGACCCGGGACCTGCCGGCCCATCTCGCGTCGTTGCCGGCACCGGAGGACTGGCGGGCCGGCCGCACCCTGCTGCCCGGACTCGTCGACGTGCACTGCCACGGAGCCGCGGGGGGCGAGTTCGGCGAGTCGACCGCTGACGGCGCGCGCGCAGCGGCCCACCACCAGGCGTCGGGCACCACCACCGTCGTCGCGAGCATCGCCTCCCGGGTGCCGGACCGGCTCCTCGCCGCGGTCGACGCATGTTCCTCGCTCGTCCAGGACGGGGTCGTCGGCGGTATCCACCTCGAGGGGCCGTTCCTGTCCAGGGCACGACGGGGCGCCCAGAACCCCGACGCGCTCCGTGACGTCGACCCTGACCTGGTGGCCGCGCTGGCCGCGGCTGCCGGTGCCGGCGCCCTGGTCCAGATGACCCATGCCCCCGAGCGCGACCCGGGAGGGATCCTGCCGCAGCTGCTCGCCGAGTCAGACGTCGTCGCGGCGGTCGGGCACACCGAGGCCGACGCCGCACTGACCGCCCGGGCCCTGGCTGCCGCGGCGCAGGTCGCTCCTCGCGGGCTGCGCCCGATCGTGACCCACCTGTTCAACGGGATGCCGCCCCTGCACCACCGCTCGCCCGGTCCCGTGGCCTCGGCGCTGACGGCGGCGGCCCGGGGGGACGCGGTCCTCGAGCTGATCGGCGACGGTGTCCACCTCGCGCCGGAGACGGTCCGGATGGTGTTCGAGACGATCGGCGCGGACCACATCGCGCTCGTCTCCGACGCCATGGGGGCCTGCGGCATGGCCGACGGCAGCTACCGGCTCGGCGAGCTGGAGGTCCGGGTCGAGGGCGGGGTCGCCCGTCTCGCCCACGGCGACTCCATCGCCGGTGGCACGGCGACCCTGCTCGACATCGTCCGCTGGTGCGTGACCGTGGCCGGAGTGTCGCTCCCCGATGCGGTCACCGCGGCGACGTCCACCCCCGCCGATGCGTTGTCCCTGCCGGCGGGGTCCCTGCGGGCCGGCCGGCGCGCCGACGTCGTCGTCGTCGACGACACCCTTGCGCGGGTCGCCGTACTACGCGCTGGAGCGCGGATCTGCTGAGCGGTCCACGGCCCCGCCGTAGCGGCGGTCCCGCGCGACGTACGCCTGGATCGCGGCCCACAGGTCGCGCCGGTCGTAGTCCGGCCAGAGCCGGTCCTGGAACACCATCTCGGCATAGGCGCTCTGCCAGACCAGGAAGTTGCTCGTCCGCTGCTCCCCCGAGGACCGGACGAACAGGTCGACGTCGGGCATGTCCGGCTCGGCCAGGTGGCGGGCGATCGTGCGCTCGTCGATCCCCCCCGGCTTCAGCCGGCCGCGCTTGACGTCGTCGGCGATCGACCGCACCGCGTCGGCGATCTCGGCCCGACCGCCATAGTTGACGCAGAAGTAGAGGGTGAGCCCGGTGTTGTGCCGGGTCAGCTCCTGGGCGACCTCCAGCTCCTTGATGACCGAGGACCACAGCCGGGGTCGACGGCCGACCCAGCGCATCCGCACCCCCCAGGCGTGCAGCTGGTCACGGCGGCGACGGATCACGGCGCGGTTGAAGCCCATCAGGAACCGGACCTCCTCCGGCGACCGGCGCCAGTTCTCGGTCGAGAACGCATAGGCCGACAGGTGGGTGACCCCGACCTCGATGGCGCCGGCGACGACGTCGAGCAGCGAGGCCTCACCGGCCTCGTGACCGGCGGTCCGGGGCAGGCCGCGGGCGTTGGCCCACCGCCCGTTGCCGTCCATGACGACCGCCACGTGCCGCGGCAGGGCCCCCGCCGGGATGACCGGCGCCGTTGCGCCGGAGGGGTGTCCGAACGGTCTCTGGTATGCCGCGTGCTCGCCGGAGCCTGATCGGCTCATACCCGCTCGACCATCCGCAGCGACCGGACCTGCTTCTCCAGGTGCCACTGGAGGAAGGCGCTGACCAGTCCGCTGCCCTCGCGCCGGTGACGCTCGGTCGAGTCGTCGGCGACCGCCCAGTCGCCCGTCAGCAGGGCGGCGAGCAGGACGAGCGTCTCGGGCGCGGGCGCGGCCGAGCCCGGCGGACGGCATACCGAACAGACCGCCCCACCGGCCTGGATGTTGAAGCCGCGGTGCGGGCCGGGGTCGCCGCAGCGTGCGCAGTCGTGGAAGGTCGGTGCCCAGCCGGCGACGGCGAGCGCGCGCAGCAGGTAGGCGTCCAGGACGAGGCCGGGGTCGTGCTCGCCCCCGGCGAGCGAGCGGAGCGCACCGCCGAGCAGGAGGTACTGCTGGATCGCCGGCGCGTGCTCCTCGGTGAGCCGGTCGCACGTCTCGACGATGGCTCCCTGGGCGGTGTAGGCCGGGTAGTGGCGGGCGATGACGTCGCCCCACGCGTCGAGGGTCTCGACCTGGGTGACCGTGTCCAGGGTGCGGCCCTCATAGCACTGCAGGTCGATGTGCATCCCCGGTTCGAGCCGGGACCCGAAACGGCTCCTGGTCCGGCGGACCCCCTTGCCGACGACCCGCACCTTGCCCTTCGTGCGGGTGAGCAGGGTGACGATGCGGTCGGCCTCGCCCAGCTTCTGGGTACGCAGCACGATGGCTTCGTCGCGGTAGAGCGGCACCGGGCCATTGTCCTACGCTCCGTCGCGGTTGGCGGCCAAGCCGGGTATGCCGCGCGCCGCCCGGAACGGTGCCCGCGCCCGGTCCTGGCCGGACTGGCCGCCGTCGGCGCCTCCGGATGCTCCGCGGCCCCATGGCGACCGAGCGGAGGCACATCTGCAGCCGGCCTAGGACACCTGTTCGACTCCGGTGGTATGTTGGGGGTCATGGACGTCATGGCCGAGATCCAGGGGTCGCTGTTCGACGTCGACGCGTCGGCCTCGGTCCGGGTCGAGGCGCCCGTCCGCCGCGACCACCTCGGCGACGGGGCGTGGGTCGACGTCTGCCCGGGGTGGCTGGGAGCCGCCGACGCGGCCTACCGAGGGCTGCTCGAGCAGGTCTCGTGGCAGGCCGAGCGTCGCCGGATGTGGGACGCCGTCGTCGACGTGCCGCGGCTGCTCGCCTTCTACGGCGAGGGCGAGGCGCTGCCGCACAGTGTCCTGCACGACGCGCTGCGCGCCCTCAACGCGCGGTATGCCGCGGGGCTCGGCGAGCCGTTCGTCACCGCCGGGCTGTGCCTCTACCGCGACGGGCGCGACTCGGTGGCCTGGCACGGAGACCGGGTCGGCCGCGGCCGGGACACGGACACGCTGGTGGCGATCGTCTCCCTCGGCTCCCGCCGCAGCCTGATGCTCCGGCCCCGCGGCGGCGGTGCCGCACGCCGCTATCCCCTCGCCCACGGGGACCTGCTCGTCATGGGCGGCTCCTGCCAGCGCACCTGGGACCACTGCATCCCCAAGACCGCGCAGCCGGTCGGGCCCCGGATCTCGGTGCAGTTCCGTCCGGCCGGGGTTCGCTGAGGCCCCAGGCGCAGGGGCGAGGCCTCAGCCCACCCAGCGGTACTCGACCTCGGGCCGGCCGGCACCGGCATACCGCTGGGTGCGGACGGCGAGCCGGTTGTCGCTGAGGTACTCGGCGTAGCGGCGCGCGGTGACCCGGCTGACTCCCACCGTCTGGGCCAGCTCGCTGGCCGACAGCCCGCCCTGGGCGTCGCGCAGCGCCAGCGACAGCCTGGCCAGCAGCTCCTCGCCCATGCCCTTCGGCAGCACCGCCGGCGCCCCGGCCCGGGCCCCGGCCAGGACCCGGTCGACCTCGGCCTGGGTGCTCACCTGGCTGGCACCCTCCATCTGCTCGCGGTAGGTCCGGTAGGCCTCCAGCCGCTCGCGCAAGGTCTCGAAGACGAACGGCTTGAGCACGTACTGGACCACCCCGAGGGAGACGGCCGAGCGGACCACCTCCAGGTCACGCGCCGAGGTGACCGCGATGACGTCGGCCCGGTGCCCGCCGGCCCGCATCGCCCTGACCAGCTCGAGGCCGTGCCGGTCGGGCAGGACCATGTCCAGCAGCACGACGTCGACGGCCGTGGACTGCAGGGCCCGGACCGCCTGCTGACCGGTGGCAGCCGTCGCCGCGACGACGAACCCGGGGACGCGTTCGACGTAGGCCGCGTGCGCCATGAGCGCCACCGGCTCGTCCTCGACGACCAGGACGCGGCGGTCCGACCCGACCACCCGCTCCGGTGTCGGGCCCGCTCGCCGTGGCTCGGAGTCAGGCACCGGTCGCCGCCGACCCGCTGGCGATGTCGGCGACCGCGGCCAGGTCGGCCGATCGGGCTGCATCGGCGATGGGGAGCCGCACCGTGAACGTCGCGCCCGGCGGCCCCTCGACGGCCAGGCTCCCGCCCAGCCGGGACACCGACTGGGCCACGAGCGCCAGCCCGATGCCCCGCCGCCCGGCGCTGCCCTGCTCCTTGGTGGAGAACCCGCGCCGGAACACCTCCTCGACCGAGTCCGGCGGCAGGCCAGGCCCGGAGTCGCGGACGGTCAACACGACGTCGCCACCGTCCACCCGGGTGTCGATCTCGACCCAGCGCTCACCGGTCTGGCCGGACACGGCGTCGAAGGCGTTGTCGATCAGGTTGCCGACGATCGTCACGACGTCGCGGACCGGCGTCGCGTCCCGTGGCCACGTCGCGCCCGCGCCGATCCGCAGGTCGATGCCGCGCTCGCTGGCCTGGGCCGCCTTTCCCAGCAGCAGTGCGGTCAGCGCCGGCTCGCTCACCGCGCCGATGACCCGGTCGGTCAGCCGCTGGCTGACCGCGAGCTCGTCGGTCGCGAACGCCAAGGCGCGCTCCGGGTGACCGAGCTCCATGAGGGACACGATGGAGTGCAGCCGGTTGGCCTGCTCGTGGGCCTGTGAACGCAGCGCGTCGGTGAGGCCCCGGGCGGTATCGAGCTCACCGGTGAGGTGCTCCAGGTCGGTGCGGTCGCGCAGCGTCGCGACGAAACCCAGCGAGCGGCCGTCCCACTGGGCGGGCGCCTTGTTGAGCACGAGCACGCGGGCCGCGGTCACGTGCAGCTCGTCCTGGCGGGAGGCCTCGTCGGTCAGTGCGGCGACCAGCGGCGCGGCGAGCCCCAGCTCGCAGACCCGCCGACCTGGCGCATCGAGGGGTAGGTCGAGCAGCCGCACCGCCTCGTCGTTGGCCAACCGGAGCCGCCCATCGAGGTCGGTGAGGATGAGCCCCTCGGCGATGGCGTGCAGGACCGCGTCGTAGTACTCGACCATCTCGTGCAGCTGCCGTTCCCCGAGTCCGTGGGTCTGCCGCCGGATCCGCCGGGACACCAGGGCCGTGCCCAGACCGCAGAGCGCGGCGGCCGCCAGGCCGGCGAGCAGCAGGGCGGGCAGCTGGCCGCGCAGCCGCTCGCTGACCGCCGTCTTGCGGATGCCGACCGAGACCAGCCCGACGACCGCGGCATCGGGTCCGCGCACCGGCACCACCACCCGGCGCGACGCGCCCAGGGTGCCGGTGTAGTCCTCGACCACCGTTCCCCCTGCTTGGGCCGTCGCGATGTGGCCGATGAACCGCTTGCCGATCTGCCCGGGATCCGGGTGGCTGTAACGGATCCCCGACGGGCTCATGACCACGACGAAGTCGGTGTCCGTCTGGTGCCGGACGGCCTCGGCATACGGCTGCAGCTCGTGCCGGGCGTCGTTGTCCTGCACGGCCTGCACCACCAGCGGGGTGCTCGCGACCGTCTCGGCGACGGCGGTGGCCCGAGCCGTCGCCTCCTGCGTGCCCGCCCGCTGCGCCTGGGCGTATGCCGCGAGCGTCCCGACCCCGACGACGAGCAGCACGACGAGCACCTGCAGCACGAAGGTCTGCGCGGCGACCGACCACCGTGCCGGCGCGGTCGCCCAGCGAGGCGGGCTCACGTCATCCGCCCAAGCCGCAGAACTCAATGAACACAAGGGTGACCCTAGTCACCTCAGGGCACAGGATCTGCGGGTACAGCCTCCCCGGCCCCGGGGACCGAACCTCTGGAGAACACCGTGAGTTCCAGCGCCGACGCCACCGTCGCCCCACCTGCTGCGAAGCGGGACCGCACCCACTACCTCTACTTCGCCGTCGTCATCGGGATGCTCCTCGGCATCGCCGTCGGGTTCATCGCCCCGGACTTCGCCGTCAAGCTCAAGTGGCTCGGCACCGGCTTCGTCAGCCTGATCAAGATGATGATCACGCCGGTCATCTTCTGCACCATCGTCCTGGGCATCGGCTCGGTACGCAAGGCCGCGCAGGTGGGCAAGGTCGGCGGCCTGGCACTCGGCTACTTCGTCAGCATGTCGACCGTGGCCCTGGCCATCGGCCTGGTGGTCGGCAACCTCGTCCACCCCGGCGCCGGGCTGCACCTCACCAAGGAGCTGGCGGCGTCCGGCCAGAAGCAGGTCGGTGAGGGACACGCCAGCACCGTCGACTTCGTCCTCGGGCTGATCCCCGACACCCTCGTGTCGTCGCTGACAGCGGGCTCGGTGCTCCAGGCCCTGCTGGTGGCGTTGCTCGTCGGCTTCGCGCTGCAGAAGATGGGCCGCGCGGGCGAGCCGGTGCTGGCCGGCATCAAGCACTTCGAGCGGGTGGTGTTCCGGCTGATGGCGATGATCATGTATGCCGCGCCCATCGGCGCCTTCGGGGCGATGGCCGCCGTCGTGGGCGCCACGGGCATCGACGCGCTCAAGAGCCTGTTCCAGGTCATGGTCGCCTTCTACATCACCTGCTTCCTGTTCGTGTTCGTCGTGCTGGGCACGATCCTCAAGCTGGTCACCGGTGTGAACGTGTTCTCCCTGCTGCGCTACCTCGGGCGGGAGTTCCTGCTCATCCTGTCGACGTCGTCGTCGGAGTCGGCCCTGCCGCGGTTGATCGCCAAGATGGAGCACGCCGGCGTCTCACGCTCGGTGGTCGGGATCACCGTCCCCACGGGCTACTCGTTCAACCTGGACGGGACGGCGATCTACCTGACCATGGCCTCGCTGTTCATCGCCGACGCGATGGACAAGCCGTTGTCGCTGGGTCAGCAGATCTCGCTGCTGTTGTTCATGATCATCGCGTCCAAGGGTGCCGCCGGTGTCACCGGTGCGGGCCTGGCCACCCTGGCCGGTGGGCTGCAGTCACACCGGCCCGACCTGGTCGACGGCGTGGGCTTCATCGTCGGGATCGACCGGATGATGAGCGAGGCGCGGGCCCTGACCAACTTCGCCGGCAACTCGATCGCGACGGTGCTCGTCGGTCACTGGGTGGGCGAGCTGGATCGACCGCGCCTGGACGCCGTCCTCGCGGGGGACCTGCCGTTCGACGAGGCCAGCATGGTCGACGCGGACCAGGACGAGCGCGACGAGGAGCTCGAGCGCACCGCGGTCGGCGAGCCGGCGCGCTGACCACACCGACGAGCTGAGCCCCGGCAGTGCCCGGGGCTCAGCTCGTTGTCGGTCACCCGGCCGCGGTGGCCCGGGCGGCCTTGAGCAGGTCGTTCAGCTCTCGACGCAGCGACCGGGCGACGAGGTCGATGTCGGGCATCACCTCCCGGGCGGCGACGAGCCCGAAGTGCAGCTGGCCCAGATAGCCGATGAGGGTGAAGTTCATCCCCTGCCCGTCGACGACGACCGACAGCGGGTAGTGGGCCAGCAGCTTGGCACCGGCCATGTAGACCGGGACGTTCGGGCCCGGCACGTTGGACACCACGACGTTGAAGGGGGGAAGCCGGGACAGGATCGAGCTGCTGAGGACGACCCGGGCCGCGCGCGCCGTGAGCGCCGGCGGCGCGAAGTCGCTGATGTCGTCGACGAGCCCCTGCGGGATGACGGCCTGCTGGGCCTTGGCGACCTTGGTCGACGCGCTGGCGGCGATCAGGCGCTCCACCGGGTCCTCCAGCTGGGTGGGCAGGGCGGCGAGCATGGCGGAGACCTTGTTGCCCATCGCGCCCTTGCCGCTCTCGTCGCGGATGCTCACCGGAACCAGCGCCACGAGCGGTCCGGAGGGCAGCGCGTTGCGGGCGATCAACCAGCGACGCAGCGCCCCCGCGCACATCGCCATGACGACGTCGTTGACCGACACCCCGAAGGTGTTCTTGACCTCCTTGACCTCATCGAGCGACAGGCTGACGAAGGCGAACTTGCGGTGCGCCGTGATCCGGGTGTTGATCGGCGTCGTCGGGGCCACGAGCGGAAGGCCCTTGATCACCTCGCCGTCGACGCCGCGGCCCCGGCCGACCAGCCCACTCACCACGGGCGCCAGAGCCGGGGCGAGCGCCGGCAGCGCTCGCAGCGCCTCGGTGGCCAGCCTGGTGGCCTGGAGCGGGCTCAGCGCGAGCCGCACGACGGCCCGCGCCCCCATCCCCAGCCGGCTCGGGGGTGCGGCCGGCGCGAACGGCTCGGGCTGCGACACGGGACGGCCGGTCGGCGACAGGTCCATGAGCGCCGTCAGCAGCTCGGCACCGGACACTCCGTCGATGGCCGCGTGGTGGACCTTGGTGTAGATCGCCACCCGCCTGCGGGCCAGCCCGGTGATCAGGTAGCTCTCCCACAGCGGACGGGTCCGGTCGAGCGGCCGGGCGTGCAGCCGGGCCACCTGCTCGCACAGCTGGGCGTCGGACCCGGGCCGCGGCAGGGCCAGCTCCCGGACGTGGTACTCGATGTCGAAGTTCACGTCGTCGACCCAGTAGGGCTGGTCCAGGCCCAGCGGCACGTGGTGCAGCCGGCGGCGCATGACCGGGACGAGCGGCAGCCGCTCGCCGATGACCTTGGTGAGCCCGGCCAGGTCGAGCGGCTCCGGGGCGGTGGAGGGGTCCAGGATGGACAGCCCGCCGACGTGTCCGGTCGACCGAGGAGTCTCCAGGGCGAGGAAGGCGGAGTCGAGCCCGGTGAGCC
>JAICMC010000115.1 GCA_025929465.1 Nostocoides sp. | reverse complement strand
GTGGGCAGGTCGCGGTACCAGAGCAGGGTGTTGCGCCCGCCGAGGTCGACCAGGTGCTTGGTCCACGTGGCGACCGCTGCCCGGACGCGCTCGGCGCGAGGGTCGGCGCTGGTCGTCTCCGTCACCCGTGCAGGCTAACGAACGAACCATCCTGCTGCGGCGACCGGTGTCGCGGGTGGGAGCCGGTGAGGGCACCGACCGTGGCCGCTGCCCTCACCGGGCTCTCGCGCCTCGCAGCGTCACGCCGTGTCGACGAAGGAGGTCTTCAGGTACTTGTGCACCGCGTCCTCCGGCACCCGGAACGACCGACCGACCCTGATGGCCGGCAGCTCGCCCGCGTGCACCATGCGGTAGACCGTCATCTTCGACACACGCATGATCGAGGCGACCTCGGCCACGGTGAGGAACCGGACCTCGGCGAGCTGGCGCTCCGTCATGGGCTGACCCCGATCTTCTGAACCGCGCATCGTCGACTTCCCCGCCGACGGACACTACACGGATGCAGAAGCAACCATAGGGGCAGATGTGACCCATGGGGAAGCGGGTCGAGCAAAGTGATCGCCGATGTCCGGCACATGCTCTGGCGTCGGTCCTGCCCTGCGCCGAAGGAAGCCCCAGCGAGCGCTGCGACACATCGCCGCCAAGAGCCCCTTCGGTCGACGAGCCCAAACCTCGACTAGCCTCCCCCGCCCAGGTGCGGGCCGACATTCGGCGGCTTCTCCGGCTTGGCCCTGCGCTCCTCGAACCATGGGTCGACGTCTTCGCCGTTCGCCAGAGATCTCAGCCTTCGAAACTTCTGTCCCAGCCGGGACAGACCCTCGATGATGGGTCTCAAAGCTGCCACCTCCTGGGTTCAGTGTCCGCTCACGCCCCGCAGCTGGCAAGGGTGGGCCGTCCACAACCGAGGAGCCCTGCACGCGACAGGTGCTTGCGACCCGGCGTGACGAGACCCTCAAGTAGGCCTGTCCTCGCAGGGTCGGGGCCGCTTCTCCCGTTCCGAACACCGCCCCCGGCTGACCGGAACACCTCCAGGTCAGTCGAAGAAGGGGTCCAGACCGTGATGGGCGAAGACCGCCTCCCGGGTGGCCATGATCGCCCGGTCGACCCCGGCCTCGGGGTTGTAGCCCATCGACCACGGCTGGACCCAGATCGGCAGGCTCGCTGCCGGCAGGTCGCCCATGCGGATCGGCCCGGGCCGACCGAACACCCGCTGCACGTGGTCGCGCCACGGTTGCGGGACCAGCGTCTCCAGCTGCACCGGACGGTGCGCGGCGATCGCGGTGAGGTGGGTCCAGGAGCGGGGCACGACGTCGATGAGCTCGTAGCCGCCACCTCCGAGGGCCACCCACCTGCCGCCGGCGACGTCGTGCGCGAGGCGGTGCAGCGCCTCCGCGGCATACCGCTGGGCGTCGACGGTGATCGCCAGGTGCGCGAGCGGGTCGTCGAAGTGGGTGTCGCACCCGTGCTGGCTGACCAGGACGTCCGGCCGGAAGGACTGGACGAGGGGCAGGGCCACCGAGTTGAGCGCGCGCAGCCAGGCCGCGTCGCCCGTGCCCGGCGGCAGGGCGACGTTGACGGCATACCCCTTCGCCCCCGCGCCGCCGATCTCGGTGGGCCACCCGGTGCCCGGGAACAGGGCCCGACCGCTCTCGTGCAGGGAGATGGTGAGGACCCGCGGGTCGTCCCAGAAGATCTGCTCGACCCCGTCGCCGTGGTGGACGTCGATGTCCACGTAGGCCACCCGCTGTGCCCCATGGTCCAGCAGCCACCGGATGCCGACCGCGATGTCGTTGTAGACGCAGAACCCCGACGCCGCGTCCCGCATCGCGTGGTGCAGCCCGCCGCAGAAGTTGACGCCGTGCTCGGACTCGCCGGACCAGACCCGCTCACACAGCTGCCGGGTCCCCTCGACGATCCGGGCGCTCGCCTCGTGCATCCCCCGGAACGCCGGGTCGTCCTCGGTGCCGAGGCCATGACCGGCGTCGGCCCGAGCGGGGTCGGTGGACGCGGCCCGGACCGCGGCGATGTAGTCGGCGGAGTGGACGGTCTCCAGCACCGCGTCCGTGGCGGCGGCAGGGTTGAGGATCTGCACCTCGTCCAGCACTCCGAGCGAGCGGGCCAGCCGGGCAGTGAGGTCCAGCCGGGCTGGGCCCATCGGGTGGCCGGGGCCGAAGTCGTATGCCGTGAAGCTTTCGTCCCAGACGACTGCCGTAGTCCCCATGCCCGGGAACGCTACCCTGCCTCCCCTTCGGCGCGGCCCTACTAGTGTCACCAGCACGGCGACGCGGTCGGCGCGCCGATGAGCACACGGCATACGGAGGACGCATGGCCCGCAACCGGCTCTACGAGGACGGCGTGCTGGTGATCGGGCTGGGCCGCTTCGGCGCCGCCGCCGCCCTCGAGCTGCAACGGCTCGGTCACCGGGTCAGCGCCGTCGAGCACGACCCCTCGCGTGCGGAGTCGTTCGTCGGACGGCTGACCAAGGTGGTCCAGGCCGACGCCTCGGCCCCGGCGATGATCGAACGGATCCGCGCGCGTGACTTCCGGCTGGCGGTCGTGGGCATCGGGTCCTCGGTGGAGGCGTCGGTCCTGGCCACCGCCAACCTCGTCGACGCCGGGGTCCCCTCGATCTGGGCCAAGGCCAAGTCGCGGGAGCACGCCCGCATCCTGCAGCGGATCGGCGTCACCCACGTGGTGCGCCCGGAGGCCGACAGCGGTCACCGGGTCGCGCACCTGGTCAACGGCAAGCTCGAGGACTACATCGAGTTCGACGACGGGTTCGCCATCGTCAAGATGCGCCCGCCACAGGAGACGGTCGGGTTCACCCTGGAGCAGAGCGCGATCCGCAGCAAGTACGGCGTGACCGTCGTGGGAGTCAAGCCGCCGGGGCTGGACTTCACGTACGCGGTGCCGCAGACCAAGGTCAACGCCCAGGACACGCTCATCGTCAGCGGGCCCGTCGAGCTCATCGAGCGGCTCGCGTCCCGTCCCTGAGCGTCCCGTCCCTGAGCGTCCCGTCCCTGAACGCGCGCGGTGCCGGCCGGAGGGCTCGCGCGGGTCAGCCGCGGTCGACGCCGAGCGGGAGGATCATGCAGATCTCCTCCTCGCCGTCGTCCTGGCTGACCACCCGCATCGGGCGGCGGCTGTCGGTGGGCCGGAACCCGAAGCCGCTGGCGAACGCCACGGCCCGACCGTTGTCGGTGCCGACCCAGTAGGCCAGATGGGTCTTGCCGTTGTCCCGGGCCGTGGCGGCGCCGGCGTTGACCAGTGCCGAGGCGACACCGGACCCTCGGGACGCGGGGCGAACCCAGAGACCGAACAGCTGGGCGACCCCCGCGGAGTCGGCGTCAGGCGCCTCACCCACGCTGGCGATGCCGACCGAGACGCCGTCGACCTCGGCAAGGAGGCGATGGGAGCGGTTCATCCGGCTGCGCCACTCGCGCTCGGGAAGGGCCTTCTCCTCCGACGCCTTGGCCACGAAGGCTTCGGGCGACTCCTCCAGAGCCGCCAGCCGAGTCTCCCGGAATGCCTGCCAATCGTCCTCGGTGAGCGCGCGCACGGAGATGTCTGCCATGGCTCAACTCTTGCATGCACCGGTCCCGATGGCATCGCCGGGCGTCCGCCGCCGCCGACGCCACGCCTGGCGTGGGCCGTTCGGACGACTTGGGGCAACGGGACGGTCACGAAACCCCGGATCGCCCACGAGGCCCTGACCATCCGTCTCTACTGGGATGTCCACCCGGTCTGGAGGCACCGGGGACCGACAGATCTGGGGAGACCAATGACAACTTCTGCGACTGCCACGCTGGCGATCGGGCTCGTGGCGGCAGCCACCTGCCTGCTCAGTGCGCCGGCCCAGGCCGATGGCGACAGCACCATCGCCTTCTGGGACATGAGCGAGAGACCGGGCTCGACGGTGCTCGTCGACCAGAGCGGCCACGGCGTGAACGGCGACATCGCGAGCGGGATCAAGCTCGGCAACGTCGACTCGGGGACGGGTGCGACCTTCTTCAAGTGGCCGTTCGCGCCCCCGAACACGACCCCGCCCACCAGCCCGCGACTGATCCGGATCAGCGATGACCGGACCAACCCGGGCACGGCCGACTTCACCGTGGCGATGCGCTACCGCACCACCCAGAACTTCGGCAACGTCATGCAGAAGGGCCAGAACGGCAACAAGGGGGGCTACTGGAAGATCGAGATCCCCAACGGCCACGTCACCTGCCTGTTCAAGGGCCAGAGCGGCTCGGTGCTCGTCAACTCCAGCATCATCCTCAACGACGGCATGTGGCACACCATCGTGTGCAGCCGGACGCCGAGCGGGGCGACGATGGTCATCGACGGCACGACGACCCGCAAGAAGGCCGGGTTCGCCGGGAACATCTCCAACAAGGTGCCGATGACCATCGGCGGCAAGACCAACTGCGACCAGGTCACGGTCACCTGCGACTTCTTCACCGGCGACATCGACTGGGTCAAGCTCAGCTCGCCGTGAGGCGGGCAGGTGGGGTCAGCCGATCCGGCGGTCCAGCTGGGTCTCGCTGACCGACACGTCCCACGGGAGGGACCCGGTCACCCCGGTCGGCCTGAACCCCAGCCGTCGGTAGCAGGCCACGGCACGGGTGTTCTCGTCGGCGACGTCCAGGACCAGCCGGTCGAAGCCCTCCCCGGTCGCCGTCCGTACGAGCTCGTCCACCAACGCGTCCGCAACCCCGCGCCCGCGGTGGTCCGGGTGCACCCACATGCCCACCAGGTACGTGGAACCGGCCGGGAGGTCGGGGTCCGGGTACATCCCGACCGCTCCGACCGCCCCACCGAGGGCCACGTCGCCACCGTCTGCGGGCTCACCGGCATACGCCAGCCACAGCCAGGCACCGAGGGCGAAGGCGCGCCACTCGGCATCGGTGCGCCCTGCCGCCTCGGCGTAGGTCGACCCGTAGGCGCGGGGCGTCTCGCGCAGCATGGCCAGCCGTACGTCGCGGTAGGTCGACCAGGTGTCCTCGCCGACGCGGACGACACGCCAAGGGGTCACTGCGCCCCGGAGGCCAGCTCGTGCGACCGCCGCGCGGCCGCCTCCATCGCCGTGATGAAGGCCGCCCGCACCTTGTGGTCGTCCAGCGTGCGCAGGGCGGCCGCAGTCGTGCCGCCCGGGGAGGTCACCTGCTCGCGCAGGACGGTGGGGTGCTGACCGGTCTCCTTGATCATCGTCGCCGCACCGTAGAGGGTCTGCACGACCAGCTCGGTGGCCGTCGTGCGCGGCATGCCGAGGACGACGCCGGCCTCGATCATCGCCTCGACGACGTAGAAGATGTAGGCCGGGCCGCTGCCCGAGATCGCGGTGACCGCGTCCATCAGCTTCTCGGGGACCTGGGTGACCTTGCCGCACGAGGCGAGCAGGGCCGACGCGGTCGCCAGGTGCCCCTCGGTGCAGTGCCGGCCCGGGGACAGGGCGGCCATCCCCTCGTCGACGAGCGCCGGGGTGTTGGGCATCACCCGGACCACGCTGGACCCCTCGGGCAGGCGGGACTCCAGGAAGTCCGTCGTGATCCCGGCCGCGAGCGAGACCACCAGGTTGCCCGGCCGGACCCGGTCGGCGATCTCGTCCAGCAGGCTGCCCATGTCCTGCGGCTTGACGACCAGGACGATCGTGTCGGCCCGGTCGGCGGCGTCAGTGTTGTCCAGGACGGTGATGCCGTACTTGTCGGCCAGCTCGGTCGCCCGCTCGGGTCGCCGTTCGGTGACGACGAGCTCCTCGACCGGGTGCCCGGACCGCAGCAGCCCCGACAGGAGGGTCTCACCCATGACGCCGGCGCCGAAGATCGCGACTGTTCCCATGGCGGGATCGTATGCCGCACGCCGGCCGGCCGCCGCGCGGTTTCACGCCGCCGAGGGCGCCGGCGGACCCGACGAGGGCTCAGCTCGCGACGAGGGCTCAGCTCGCGAGGTGGGCGTCGGCCCCGAGCTCGACCAGGGCGCCGAGACCGGCGCGCAGGGTGGCGACAGCGTCGGCGCCGACCCGCACGGTGAGCGCGGCATCGACGCCGGCGATCGCCTCGCGGGTCTGCTCAGCGGCTGCCCGGCCGCGCTCGGTGAGGGTCACGGTGACCCGGCGCCGGTCGTCGGGGTCGGGAGCCCGCTCGAGGTAGCCCCGCATGACGAGGGTGTCGACGAGCTGGCTGGCGGCCTGCTTGGTGATGTCGAGGCCGGCGACGGCGTCGGCCAGGGTGCTGCCGTGGTTGGCGACGGCACCGAGCACGAACGGCCCGCGCGGCGGAAGGTCGTCCAGCCCCGCCGCGGCCAGTGCTCCGCGCACCGCCTTGACGTAGGTGCTGCGCGCGGCCATGAGCAGCGGGCTCATGACGACGCTCTGGTGCCAGGCATCGGGGTCAGGGGCGGCGCAGACGGGTTCGGCCATGCCTCCACGCTAGGATCTCCTCGCTTGACTGTCAACCAAGACGATAGTCAAGCACGGAGACCTTCAGTTCCTGCCGGCGATCCCCCGCAGGAAGAACATCGTGTTGCCCGGCTTCTCGGCCATCCGGCGCATGAGGTAGCCGTACCACTCGTCGCCGAAGGGCAGGTAGACCCGCATCTGGTCCCCGCGGTCGGCGATCCGGCGCTGCTCGTTGGGCCGGATGCCGAGCAGCATCTGGTACTCGAAGGAGTCGCTGCCGCGCCCGTGGTGCGCGGCGAGGGCCCGGGCGATGTCGAGCAGCCGCGGGTCGTGGCTCGCGATCATCGGGTAGCCCTCGCCGGCAAGGAGGACCTTCAGACAGCGGACGTAGGCCGTGTCGACGTCGTCCTTGGCCTGGAAGGCGACCGACTCCGGCTCCTTGTAGGCCCCCTTGCACAGGCGGACCCGGCTGCCGGCATACGCGAGGTCGCGGCAGTCCGCCTCGGTGCGGTGCAGGTAGGCCTGCAGGACGGCACCGGTCGACGGGAAGTCCTTGCGCAGCTCGGCAAGGGCCCCCAGGGTGCCGTCGGTCGTCGTGTGGTCCTCCATGTCCAGGGTCACGGTCGTGTCGGCGCTCGCCGCGGCGGCACAGATCTCCCGCGCGTGGTCGAGCGCGATCTTCTCGCCGTCACCGGGCAGCTTCAGGCCGCAGGCGCTGAGCTTGACCGACACCTCGGCCTTGCCGCCGTCGGTGAAGCCCTGGTCCTGCAGGGCGCCGAGCAGCCGGATGTAGGTGTCGCGCGTCGCGTCGGCCTGCCCCCGGTCCAAGGTGTCCTCGCCGAGGTAGTCGATGGTCACCATCCGTCTGGTCTCGCGCAGCTCGCCGGTCACCGCGACGGCGTCATCGACCGAGTCGCCGGCGACGAAGCGCCTGACGACGGATCTACTGACCGGAGCCTTCTCCACGACCCGGCGGACGGTCCCTGAGTCGGCGAGCAGCAGCAGGCTGTTGCGCAACAGGTCACTGGCATTCATGGAGGGCAGAGTATCGCCGAGTCAGGGCGTTCGCCGCCGGAGGGTCAGGGATCCGAGGACAAGCGCCAGGACGATCCAGCCCACGATGACCACGAGGTCCTTGCCGACGTCGCCGAGCGCATCGGAGCTGGCCGTGATCGTCTTCATCGCGTCCACGGCATAGGAGAGCGGCAGGACGTCGGAGACCCAGCGCAGCAGGTCCGGCATCGCGTCGCGGGCCACGAGCAGCCCGCACAGGAGGAACTGCGGCAGGACGAACGCCGGCATGAACTGGACGGCCTGGAACTCGGTGCGGGCGAAGCCGGACGCGAGCAGCCCGAGCGCCGTGCCGAGGACGGCGTCGGCGACCGCGACGACGACGAGCAGCCAGACCGGTCCGGCGACGTCCAGGCCGCACACCCAGACGGCGAACGCCGTTGCCACAAGGGCTTGCAGGACCGCCATGGCACCGAAGGCGAGAGCGTAGCCCGCCATGAAGTCGCCCTTGCCCAACGGCGTGCTGAGGAGCCGCTCCAGGGTGCCGGAGGTGCGCTCGCGCAGGGTCGCCACCGAGGTGACGACGAACATGACCACGAACGGGAAGACCCCGAGCAGGGCCGGACCGATGTGGTCGAAGACCGCGGGGGTGGACGCGTAGATCCAGGCGAGCAGGCCGATGAGGACGCACGGGACGACGAGCATGAGCGCCACCGTCCGGTGGTCGCCGCGGATCTGGCGCAGGACGCGCCCGGCGGTGAGCAGGGTCAGCCGGCCGTTCATGCCGCGCTCCCCCCGCCCGCGCCGGACCGGGTCGTCGCCTCCGCGCGGTCGATGAGCGCCAGGAAGGCCGTCTCGGCGTCGGGCGTGCCGGTCTCCAGAAGCAGCTGCGCCGGGGTCGTGTCGGCGAGGAAGGCGCCCGAGCGCATGAGGAGCAACCGGTCGCAGCGGGTGGCCTCGTCCATGACATGGCTCGAGACGAGCAGTGAGGTGCCCTCGGCGGCCAGCCTGCCGAAGAGGTCCCACAGGTCCCGCCGCAGGACCGGGTCGAGGCCGACCGTGGGCTCGTCGAGGACGAGCAGCTCGGGTCGGCCGACGAGGGCACAGGCCAGGGACGCCCGGGAGTGCTGGCCACCGGAGAGGTTCTCGACGCGGTCGTGGGCGTGCGCGCGCAGGTCGACCAGGTCGATCGCCTCCTGCACGGCCGCCTCGGCCGCGCCGAGGACCCGACCGAAGTAGCGCACGTTGTCCTCGACGGACAGGTCGGCGTACACGCTCGGGCTCTGCGTCACGTACCCCACGCGGTGACGCAGGTCGGGCGAGCCGGCCGGCTGACCCAGCACGGTGACGGTGCCGGACTCGACGACCTGGACTCCGACGAGGGCGCGGATGAAGGTCGACTTCCCGCCACCACTCGGGCCGAGCAGACCAACGACCTGGCCGGTGGGGATCCGGACGGACAGGTCGGCGATGACGACGCGCCCTCCCCGGGAGACGCGCAGCTGGTCGACCTCAACGGCATACGATTTATTCACCATGCGATGAAATATACTCAGGCGACGGCTCGGGAGCAAGGGCCTCGGGCTCAGCCGGCGGGGCCGGCCAGGTATCGCTGGAGGGTCGGACCGAGGTGCGCGGCGAGCAGGTCGGCCGACGCCTCGACCATCACCGGATGGCCGATGACGTACCGCAACATGCCAACCCCGACCATCTGGGCGGCGGCGAGGGAGGCGCGGACCTCGATCTCCGCGACGCTGACCTCCTCGTGCCGGGCGGCGACCTGTCGTAGGAGGCCGGAGAAGATCGTTCCCACGACGAACTCGCGCAGCATCCGGGCCGCGTCGTCGTGCGAGACCGCCGACCGCATCAGGACCTGGAACCGCTCCCGGCCTTCTGGAGCGTCCCAGACCGTCAGGAAGGTGCGGGCCATCTGCTCGCCGACATCCTCGAGGGGACCCTCGGCCACCGCCCGGATGAGCGCCTCGGGATCGGCCGGGACCTGCAGGACCTCGGCGAACAGGCCCGGTTTGCCGTCGAAGTAGTGGTGCAGCAGGG
>JAICMC010000089.1 GCA_025929465.1 Nostocoides sp. | reverse complement strand
CGTCGACGGCGATCTCGGCGCGAACCCGAACCTTGGCCTCCGCGACCTCACGCTGCAGTGCGGCGACCCGGGCCACGGACTCCCGCTGTGCCGTGACGAGCAGCCGAGCCCCGAGACCGACAGCGAGCCCGGCGATGCTGAGCCCGATCCAGGCGGCCATGCGCCACGTCGACGGATCGAGGAACAGGCGCCCGGCGACGACGGCGAGCAGGGTCGACCCGAGGACCGCGCCCGCCTCGCGACGGCTGCCGATCGCGACGCCGACGGTCACGGCGATGACGAGGAAGAGCAGCTCGGTGCCGGTCAGCCGGTCCCGCAGGAGGGCGAGGGTGCCCACGCAGGCCGCGGCGAGGGCAGCGATCCTCGGGCGCCGCCACAGGACGGCCGCGACGCCGCCGATGCCGACAAGGGTCTGGACGAGGTCACCGGAGACACCCATCGGGATACCAGTCGGCAGGTGCGGGTTCACGAAGACGTCCGTCGCGTCCAGGCCCACGGCAGCCAGCACGACCAGACGCATGGCCCGCACGCCAGCCGTCGGCGCGCCCTCATGCGCTCTCGGCGCAGGTTTGGCCCCCGCCTCCGGCATACCCAGGCCTCCTTGACCGTCGCCCGCCGCACGGTGCCGGGCAGCACAGTGGGAGGCCCATGGTACAAATCCCGCCCATCCGGCAGCCGACCCTGCGGGGCAGACAGGATGTGGAGGTCCGGATGAGCGTCAACCTCGACGCGGACCCCCTCCAGCTCCTCCCGCGGGCGCCGACGCGAGCACCTGCGTCGGGACGTCGAAGAGCTTGACGAGCGAGGCGCGCGTGGTGGGCGCCTGGGGGTCGCAGGCTGCCGACACCCGCCAGGTCCCCAGCACCCCGGCTCGAGCCAGTCCGGATCGCCGGGCCTGCGCTCACGCGGTCGGCGCGGGTTCCGCCGCCGGAGCCGCCCGCGCACCAGCCAGGATGGTCAGCCGGTAGACGAGATGGAGCTCGGCGACCGCTCGGGACACGGAGTCCTCGATCGCCCCGCCCACGTGAGGCGGCCGTTGCGAGGCTGGAGCCTGCTCGGCGGCGGCGAGCGGGACGGGCAGGGTGTGCGTCGCGAGCTCGGGCGAGGCCGACGCGAGCGCCTGGGCCAGCAGGGCTTCGGACCCTGCCGTCAGTCGGCTGCTCCCACTCCTGACGACGACTCGACCCCGGCGGGTGCCGGGCGGTCGGGCACCCGGGTCAGCACAGCTTCAGGATGCGGCAGAGCCAGCCCTGCACGACGTCAGGCACCTTCGTCGGCTGGGTCGCCCCCGGCATCTGGGCGCCGGGCGACGCGGCCGCGAAGGCTGCTGTCGGACCAAGGCTCAGGGCAGCTGCGGCGAGGATGATCACGGCTCGACACTTCATCGTGCAGACCTCGTTCTGTCGGGAAGGTCATCGGTCAGGACGATTCTTGGAGGCGGCGACGGCGCACACCATTGACGAACGGCCAGAACTGCGAACAGGGCCCCTTTTCGTTCGGGTCAGGTGACGAGCGGCGCCCGTATGCTGTGCCGATGGGGGACCTCCGGCGCATCCTGGTCGTGGACGACGACGTCGTGGCCCGCGGCGCTCTGGCGGCGTACTTGGGTCGGCAGCCGGGCTTCGCCGTGGTCGGCGAGGCCGGCGACGGGGGCGAGGCCGTGGCCGCGTATGCACGGCTGCGTCCCGACGTCGTCCTCATGGATCTCAACATGCCGGTCATGTCGGGTGTCGAGGCGATCAGACGGATCGTCGCCGACGACCCCGAAGCCTGCGCGATCGCCCTGACGACGTTCGACGCGAGCGACCACGTCGTTGCGGCGTTACGGGCCGGTGCGTCCGGCTACCTGCTCAAGGACTGCCTCCCCGAGGAGCTTCGGGAGGGAGTGCTCCAGGCTCTCCACGGGGAGATGCCGTTGTCGCCGCAGGTCCGTCGAACGCTGGTGACCTCGGTCCTAGGAGACACGCCGAAGTGGGCACCCACGCCGGGGGTCGCCCTCACGCCCCGCCAGCACGAGCTCGTCGGCTGGCTCGCTCAGGGACTCACGAACCACGAGATCGCCCAGCGGATGCACGTGTCGCAAGGATCGGTCAAGCAGTACCTCTCCCAGGTCGGGACGCGCCTCAACGCAACGAATCGGACCCAGATTCTGGTGAAGGCGGTCCAGGGGGGCCACCTCGACCCACGCCTCGCCTCAGCAGACTGACCCCATGGTCGCGGCATCCCTGAGCGGATGCGTGGCCACGATCGGGTGCCCCTTGATGGCGATCTCGCTCGCCACCCGGAGCTGCGGCGGCGGTTCGTGAGCCACGACGACCACGGCGCGGTCGCTCGACCACTGCGCGATTTCCTCACACATCAGCGTTCGCGCCTCGTCGTCCAGGCCGTTGAAGGGTTCGTCGAGGAGCGCGAGGGTGAAGGAGCCGAGCGTGCACAGCACGAACCACAGTTTGCGGCAGTTGCCGGTCGACAGCTCCCTGGCTTCCCGATCCAGCCACGGGGTGAGGCGGTACCGCTCGGCCCGTTCGTGCACAGGACCCAAGGCGGCCCCACGGGCTGTGGCGGCCACCTCGAGGTGCTCGGCCACGGTGAGGACCGGATACAGGGCCGGGGTCGTCCGGCAGGTCCGACGCAGGGCCCGAGCCTCTGGCGCGGCCGCATCGCGACCGGACACCGTGACTGTCCCGGACCACGGAACGAGATAGCCGCTGCCGCACTCGATCAGGGTGGACTTGCCGGCGCCGTTGGCTCCGGCCAGTCGGTGCACGCCGGCATCAGGAATCGTCAGGCTCACGTCGTCCAGGACCGCGGCTCGTCGGGTCGACCAGCCAGCGGTCAGATGGGCGACGTCGAGGGCAGCCGAAGGATTCTTCGGGACAGGCATCGGTGACCAGCTCCTAGGATGCTCAGGCCGTAGAGCGTGCTCAGTACCGCCCCGACCACACCCGCCGGGATGACGGCTGCAGGCAGGGAGGCAAGGAGCACGACCCACGCGGCGAGTGGGTGATGGGTGATGGTGCCGTCCGCATGGGCGGTCACCGGGAGAGCCGACTCCGCGAGCACGGCGGCACCCACGAGGCTCAGGCCGAGGGCAAGGATGCGCAGGGTGACCCGACCCGTGAGGGCGGACTGCGCGGCCGCGAGCAGCGATGCCGGGCCAACGACGACGGAGAGTGGATACTCGAGGGCACGAGCCGCCAGGCGGCCTGCGCTGAGCTCGGAGTTCTCCCACTGGAACCGGAGCCGATCGGCCATGGCGCTCGGACCGGCGATGGAGAAGACGATCCCGCTTGCGACGAGCACCGAGACGAACGCGTAACCAGCGAGCAGCGGTCCGATGGTGCCTCGGACCGCGGCGGGCAGGTGGACCCCACCGACCACGGCACCGGCTCCCAGTGCAGCGAGCTGCAGGACAGCACGCCACCAACCGACGACGGATGAGGCAAGCGGGCTGCGGGTGACCATCGCCCCCATCCGTTCGTACTCCCTCTGGTGCGGTCCCCTCCGGGACGCGGCCGGCTTGGGATCGTGCCGATCCAGGTCGACGAGGCGCCCGAAGTGGTGACCTCCGACGCCCGCGAGGGTCCCGGCGACAAGGACCATGACACCGGTCAGGACGAGGATGCCGGCCCGAATCGTCGATGGCTCGGGCGCACGGTCCGGCCCCGTTCCGACGAGCAGGTCAGCGACGCGGCCGATGACCAGACCCACGGCGAATGCCGTTCCAGCGATCACGAGCTGGGCGACGGGCCCGCGCGCCGGGGTGCGCCGGCGCGAGCAGCGTCGTGCGGCGAGCGCAATGATGATCACGGCAGACGTCACGGGCAGCACGAGGACGACGAGTGCCCAAGGCGCAGTGGCGATTGCTCCGGACCCCACCAGGACGATGCCATCAAGCGCGAGGATCACACCGTGGGCCAGCGCTGCAGGCCGCGCGACCAGCACGAGGAATCGGGTGGGAGCATGCATGTCCAGGGCCCGCAGGAGGCCCGCATCGGGTGGGTCGGTGACACGGTTCAGGCTCGGCCGGCTGGCCGCCCGACGCAGCAGAACACCGAAGGCCACGACGTCCAGTCCGGCGACCATGAGGACCACCAAGCTCGGCTGGAGCTGCCCCCCGGCCCATGCCGCCGCCACCCCGAGGACGAGACTCCCCAAGAGCCCGCAAGCGGTGATGAGCAGCGTCCGAAGCACCCGGAAGGTCGATGGACGCACCATCGGCCGGAAGGGTGCGCTGCGTTCGAGGCCACGCAGGCGGAGGGTCGCTGCCCGCTCGGCCTCAGGCCACCGGAGTGCCACTGGCCGCAGCGTGCTCGTCACGGGCTCTCCGTGAAGACGCGAGCGGTCACCCGCGCGATCAGCAGGAGCGCGACGGCCCAGACGAACGCGAGCACGCCCGCGACCACGCCGAGCTCGGACGTGAACGCGAGGTACACGAGGAGCACGATCATGGCGACGCTGACCAGGAAGAACGCGATGAGCAGTGCCTTCATGAAGTGTCCTGTCGTGGAGTCGGGTCAGTCATGGTCGAGGTCCGACCTCGTGAACGAGCCGATCGCGATCAGCAGCACGGCTGTCACGAAGACGGCAAAGACCACCAGGTCCGGGCCCGGTGCCCATCGGTGCACGGACGTTGTCGCGCCGATGACGACCGGGTGGTCCACGGTCAGCGGGCTCGCGAGCCGCGCCGCCGCAGCGAAGGGGTCGGCCCCGGTGAGGGCCCGCTCCAGCCACCCGCCGGGGACACTCACCGTGAGGACGGAGACGACCCGCTCGACGAGCCAAGGTCCGACGCCGACGACAAGGATCGCGCCGGGACTCGGCGGGACGAGCAGCCCCACCGCGACGCCGAGGGCGGCCCAGCCGATGTGGACAGCGACGCTTCCGAACACGATGGCGACCCAGGAGCGCGCGTCGTCGACGAGGCCGGGCCGGCCGAGGGTCGAGAGAACGACCATCGCGTTCACGCCGATGCCGACCAGGCCGAGGGAAACGCCCGCGCCAGCCGCGGCGAGCGCCTTGGCCATCGCCAGTCGTGCGCGAACAGGTTCGACGACAGCCGCGAGCGCGAGGCCACCACCGCGCCGGTCGCTTGCGACGCAGAGCACCCCGAGGACGGCGGACGCCGTCGTCGTCACCCCCGGTCGCGTCGTCAGCATGGTCGTCTCCGTCGCAGTGACGACAGCTGGTTGGCCGACCTGATCGATGAGCCAGACGTAGAAGGCGGCCATCCCCGCAGACACGCACACAGCCGTCGCGCCGATGACCGCGACCATCCGGAGGCTGACCAGCTTGCGCCACTCCATCGTGGTCGTCCGGGAGGCCAGCAGCAACGAGGCGGTCACGACGCATCCCCGCATGCGGTGAGATAGGCCTCGTGGAGGTCGCCAGACCGGGGGCTCAGCTCGAGCACCTCGGCGCCGACAGCGTGTGCGACTCGACCAAGGACGGCCGCACTCACGCCCCGCACGAGGAAGGCACCGTCGCGTTGCACCGAGACGGAGGCACCGTGTTGGACCAGGTCCCGCTCGACGAGGCTCGCTCCGGCACCGAGCCGGACCAGGACGGCGTCGTCCCCGAACGTGCGGATGACGTCCTCGAGCGGTCCGGTGAAGCGGACCTGCCCGTGGCGCAGGATGACGAGGTCGTCGACGATCTGCTCGAGGTCCCCGAGCGCGTGAGAAGTGACGAGGACCGTGGCGCCACGGGCCGCCTCATGCGCGAGCCGTCCACCGAGCCACCGGATACCGTGCGGGTCCAGGCCGTTGGTCGGTTCGTCGAGGACGTAGGTCATCGGGTGCCCGACAAGGGCGGCGGCGAGGCCGAGGCGCTGCCGCATCCCCAGGGAGTAGGTCCGGATCCGGCGACCGGCCACGTGTCCCAGCTCCACCGCCTCCAAAAGCTCCTCCACCTCGGACCTGGGGATCCCGCGCGCCGCGGCGAGGCACCGGAGGTGGGCCCGGCCCGAGCGGGCCGGGTGGGTACCCGCGCCGCCGAGCTGGATGCCGACGCCGCCAGCCCGGACCGCCTCGGCATACGTTGCACCGCCGTAGGTGACCGAACCTGACGACCGGACGAGACCGACCATGCATCGCATCGTGGTCGACTTGCCCGACCCGTTCGGTCCGATCAGTCCGGTCACCCGCCCGGGATGGGCGTCGAAGTCGATCCCGCGGATTCCGCGACCCGTTGCGTACTGCTTGGTGAGTCCGCGGACGGAGACGTGGGCCATGGCAGCTCGCCTCAGCCCGGAAGGGAGGTCAGGGACGTCGCGAGTGCCAGGCCGGCCGTGGCGACGAGTATGACGCCCGGTCTGGCCGCACCCCCCGTCCGTCGGGTATGCCGGATGGAGAGCAGACCGATGCCGACGCCAACCGCAACCGCCATCGAGGCCGCGGCTACCGGACCTGGGACGGCGTTCTGGCGTGGCAGGAGTTCGCGAGCCTGCGTGAGGAGGAAACAGGCCGCGACCGTCGCGGTCATCGGGCCCACGCGCAGTCGGCCCGGCACGGCGCTTCCCGTCCGAAGATGACGTTCGATGAGGCGAGCGACGGCGAGGAAGATCCCGAGGGACACCATCGTGAGCGCGAGCCCGAGGACCGCACCGACCGTCATGGCCAGGTCGACCAACCGAGCGTCACCTATCTGCGCGACGACGTCCGCCGGCGCCCTGTTGCTGATGGCCAGGATCGTGGACGGCATCCGCGCCGCGAGGAGGACGAGGACCGTCACCAGGATGGCGGCCTGGGCGGTCCGGGACGTCGCGGGTCGCGTCGCCGGGTCGGAGTCGGCTATGGGGTCGAGCGGGGACATGGGCTGAACCTGCTTTCGTGGGATGTCGGGACGGTCCCTTGTGGGGTCCGCAGGGTGCAGTCAGGCGCCGGTGAGGACCTCGGCGACCGCCGCGACGACGAGGAAGCCGGTACTGGCGAGGAGCAGCCGGAGGCTGGTCCTGCACGCCGTCAGATAGCGCCGCGACGCGGACTGGCCGGTACTCCCGCGGTGCAAGGACGCGAGGACTGGCAGGACCCCACCGACGGACGCCACCACCATCGCCCCGAGCTCGATCGGGAGGTAGAGCCAAACCTGGCTGAGCAGTCGCCTCGCCCCGACGTTCGCCACGGCGATGGACAGGGTCGCGCCGACGTAGGCGCCGGTCCACGTCAGCCCGGCGAGGGTGGTGAGGCCGCCGGTCCCGGCGCCAGACCAGAGGAGGAGCACGGCACCCAGGTTGGTGAACAGGATCGGTAGCAGGCCGAGCTCGCCGCGGGTGTATGCACTCTCCATGGCGGTCGGTGCCCAGGACCGGTCGATGACCCGGTATCCGATCACCCCGACGACGAGCGTGTAGGCGATGACGCACCCGAAGGCAGCAGTGAGGACGGGGCGGCCCGGGCGCGGCACGACCGTCGGAGCAAAGGCCATGATGCTCTCCCTCGTGGTGGCCGTAGACTCTGTGTCAGGGTCGGGCCCGAGTTCCAGACGGGCCCGACCCCGACGATGCCGACGGGTTGGCTCAGGCGATCGCGGCGTTCCGGCCGCGCGTGGAGATGATCGCGACGACCGTCGCGAGGATGGCGCCGATGATGCCCGCCCCGAAGATGATGATGACGGCGCGAAGGGCCCAGCCACCGGCAGCGATGGCGGCGACGACCTGGGTGGCGGCAGCGGTCGAGATGCCGAGCGCCCCGGCGACCCACAGGCCGCCCAGCACGGCGAGCGAGACCCCGAGAGAAGCGAGCGACAGGGTACCGATCACCGTGGTGAGGTCACGGCGGTTACTCATGTGAGACATGTGTGTTCCTTCCGAGTTGTGACCGGCGGTAGGTCACCACCGGCGGTCCGTATGCGCCGTACACCCGACGCAGGACCACCGTTGCAGCCGAGCCCTCGGGCAGACCATTAACGTCTGGCCAGACTTCAGGGGCCGGATCTCCCGCACGTCGGACTTCCAGGAGGTACTCGTCCTGTCGCAGGCCTGGTCGACCGGTCGACCGCCCTGGCGACGGATGGACCCTGACGATCGCTGCGGCCCTGTGCCCGGCCCTCCGGCGTCGTCGGCGAGGATGGGCCCGTGACCACCAAGCCCAGAGCCGCCGCTGCCCGCCTCGTGGCAAACGGGGTGTCCAAGGTGCTCGGCCCGGTGACCCTGCTGCCCGCGACGAGCATCGAGGCGGCGGCCTCCAGCGCCGTCGTCCTGCGCGGGCCGAACGGCGCCGGCAAGACGACGCTGCTCAAGATCCTCGCCGGAACCCTCGAACCCACCACCGGGACAGCGACGATCGACGGTCGCACGGCCGACGAGCGCGACCCCGTCATCCGCGCGACGGTCGCGGCCCTCATCGGCGCGCCCACGGCATACCGCGACCTCACCCTGGCCGACCACCTGACCCTCGTCGACGCGACGTGGGGCCGGGACCCTGACACCTGCGAGGAGCGGGTCGACGCCGGACTCGCGGCCCTGGAGATCGGCCACCTGAACGACCGCTTCCCGCACGAGCTGAGCTCGGGCCAGAGCCAGCTGTTCCGGCTGGCCCTCACCCTGTTCCGGCCCGCGAGCCTGCTCATCCTCGACGAGCCCGAGCAGCGTCTCGACACCGACAAGCGCACGCTCGTCGCGGACCTCCTCGTGGCACGCAAACGTGCGGGAACGACGCTCGTCATCGCCTGCCACGACCCCCTGATGACCCAGACCGTGGCCGACAGGGTCGTCGACGTGACCGGCGACGGAGGCGGCCGGCACGATGGCTGACGAGCAGCGCGCCGACGACCTCGCCCGCCTGGACGATGCCCGCCACGTCCTCGGCGAGGGCAGCCACGCGATCCGGCAGAGCCTGTATGCCGTCTACGTCACCATCCTGCTCGCCCTCACCTACGGGCTGACCGTCTCCCGCGCGGTGTTCCTCACCGCGCACCCTGACCGGGTGCGCGACCAGCTGCTCGCCTGGCCGGTCCTCGTGGGTGTCGTCGTCGCCATCGCGATGGGCAGCCTGGTCGCCCACCGGGCCGGTCGCACGAGAGGGCCGGTCGTCCCACCCCTGCCGTGGATCGACGTCGTCCTGCCGAGCCCCATCGACCGGGCCTTGTCGATGCGTCGCTGGTGGGGGTTCGCCCTCGTCGGGGCGCTGACCGGCGGGGTGACCCTCGGCGGCGTCATCGGCGGCGGGCTGTGGTTCGCCCACGTCGGAGGGCCGGTCTGGCTCGTCGGCGGCGTCACGCTGGGAACCGTCGTCGCGCTCCTGCTCCTCACCGCCTGGCTCGCCGGCCAGCTCTCCCTCACTCCACCCGACGGCTCAGGGCGCACGAACACTCCGCGAAAAGCGCTGCGACGCCTGCCGATCGAGGACCTGCGCCGACACGCGGTCCGCTCGACCCGGCTGGGTGGTGCTGTCCTCGTCGGCGACGTCAGGGCCATCCGCCTGGAGGTCTCGGCGCCGGTGACCCGCGGCCGCCACCTCCGGCTCCGGGCCGCCGGGCCGACGATGGTGGTCGCCCGCCGTGACGTCCTCGGGCTGCGGCGGATGCCGGGTGGGCTGGCCTCCGGCGCGGTGCTCACCGCCCTGGGCAGCGCGGTCGTCGGCTGGGTCGCCGGCCAGACCGGCGTCCCGCCCCTCTTCGGCCTCCTCGGTGCCGCCATCTGCTACACCGGCTACGGCGCGTGGGCGGAGGGACTTCGGAGCCAGGGCGACAACGCCGGCACGCCGCCCCTCATCGGCCTCGACACCCGGCACGAGGCGGCGGCCCACCTCATCACGCCGACCGTGCTGTTCGTGGTCGTGGGCGCCGTCGTGGGCGGCACCGTCGCCCTGGCGAGCGGTGCGAGCGGTGCGGGCGGTGCGGTCGGGTGGGCGCCCGGCATACGGGTCGCCGCGTGGGCGGTCCCGCTCGCCGGGATCCTCGCCGGCTGCCACCTGCTCGCCGCGTTCCGCGGCTCGCCCCCCGTCGGCCTGACCGGGCTGCGGTCACCGTGGGGGCTGGCACTCTGGCTGGGGCTGCCGCTGATCCTCACCGCCCTCGTCGGCGGACTGCTCACGGCCGCGGTCGCCGGAGGCACCGACACGCCGTGGATCCTCGGAGCCGGCGCCGTCTGGGCGCTCGTGTCCTTGGGCATGTGGCGAGCCCGCGCGCTCGCCAACGCCCACCGCATCTGACCTGCGACGTCTGGATGGCACGCCGGGCAGCCGGGCCGACCCCCGGCAGCCGTCGTCGCACGGTCGCACGGTCCGACGTGACCTCCCGCGCGGTCGCGGTCGGTGGTGACGGGAACGCAGGCGCGAGCGGAGGCGCGATCAGGGGACGCCGGCTCCGGCCACGCCGGCACCGACGAGTCCGCCGCCGACCGCCGCCGCCGCGCCTGCCGCGGCAGCGGCGGCCGCAGCCGCAGCCGCCCGCTCCCTGTCCAGCAGCGCCAGGTACTCGTCGGCGGTGATGACGGCGTGCGTGTCATGCAGGACCACCTCGAACGACACGGCCTGAACCCCTGCGGTCGCGTTCGTGTGGCCCTCGGTGATCCGCACCCGGATGATGTCGCCGCGGGTGCTGCGGAACCGGCGGGCCTGGAGGTCGACCGCGCGGATCCCCGGGTCGCCGAAGAAGTCACGAAGCAGCGCCAGCTCGGCCAGCAGGCCGGTCCGGTGAGCCCGTTGGAACTCCTGGTCGAACCCCGGCCGGGTGTCCAGGCCGCCGGGCTGGCCACCCGGGATGCCCATCCGGTGGGCGTAGTTCGGCGTGGCCCGGCGCTCGGTGATGAAGTGGACGAGGACGTCCTGGATCCCGAGGTCGCTGCTTGCGAGGAGGTCGTCGATGTCGACGTACCCCGACTGCCAGGCGTCCTCGAAGACCCCGCCCTCGGAGACGAAGGTCCGCGCGCCGGTCACCGGGTCCACGTTGAACGACCCGAGCAGGCCGTGCCGGTTGGTGAACCGTAGCGGGATGTCGGAGCCGTCGTCGATGAACGCGACCATCTGTCGGTCGAACTCGCTGCACAGGTCGAGGGGCAGGATCCGCGTGTACTCCAGGTACTGGACCCGCCCGTCCTCGCGCAGCGTGAAGGTCAGCCCGAGCGAGACATGGTTCAACCGCTCGACGAGCTCGGGCACCCGCGCGAACCCGGACTGCTCGCCGCGCCCCACGTCCTGCAGCCGGACCCGCGCCTGAGCGCTCAGCGGGGCGCCCGACAGGGCAGGGACCGGACGGCCGGCGAGGGCTGCCTGGGCGGCCTGGTCAGCCTGTTGCTCGTATGCCGCGCAGTCGCCGAGCGGCGCCCCGCCGGTCCCGCCGCGCTGCTGGACGACGTGCGCCAGCTCGTGGGCG
>JAICMC010000003.1 GCA_025929465.1 Nostocoides sp. | reverse complement strand
TCCAGGCGTCGTATGCCGCGTGGGCCGATGCGAGGGCCGTCTCGATCTCGGTGTCGGTCGCGATCTCGAACGTCTGCTCCACCTCCCCGCTCGCCGGGTTCACGATTCGGTAGGTCGGGAAGGTCTGGATCTGGCTCATCGCACTCTTCTCCTTGCTCGGTTCGCTGAGACGAAACTATCTGCTCGCCCCAGCGCGGCGACACCGGGCCTGATCGGGTCATCGGGTCTGCGCGACGAAGACCTCGACGTCGGTGCCTCACCCCGCAGGTTCGCCACGCACTCCGGGACTGAGCGCTGGTTCGCTCGCGCCCTCAGTTCCAGACTTCGCCGTCACCCTCGCTTGTTCGGGTCATCGGCGTGGACCCAGAACAGGCGCACGCTGCCCTGTCGCACGGGATCGCGGAGGTCGACGTCGGGGTGTGAACGGCGGTGGTGTCCAGCGATGAGCGCCGCCACGAGCAGTGCGGCCACGAAGACCCAGGTGAAGAGCATCAGACCCACGATCGGCTCCTTCGGTTGCCGACCGGAGTGGCCGACCCGAGGTTGGACGCCTCCGTCCCGTTCCTCGTTCCGCTCAGTCGACGACGCGTGAGGGTTGCCGGTCCACCGGGTGGCCGGCCGCGGCATACGCCCGGAAGCCACCGACGAGGTCCGCAGCGCGAAGGAACCCGATCTGACGCAGGTCGCGGGCCGCGAGGCTGGACGCGGAGCCCTCGCTGGACACGATGACGACGAGCTGGTCCCGTCGCGGACCGCGTGCCATCGCGACGCCACTGGTCGGGTCGAGCCGCCACTCCAGGACGTTGCGCTCCAGCACCACGGCGCCCGGGATGTGGCCCTCCCGTCGGCGAACCCGCTCCGGCCGGATGTCGACGACGAAGGCGCCCGCAGTCCGAAGCCGTTGTAGGTCAACAGGATCCACCCGTCGTATGCCGAGCCGCGACGTCTCCAGGACGTCCTTGATCCCCATCGTCGACGCGGTCACCATGCCCCCGCCCCCAGGTCGTCGGGTCCGGCCACGCGGTCGACCGACAGGCGCCCGGCACTCCAGCCGTAGAACGTCATGCTGGACAGGCGCGGGCTGTACGCGTGGATCGTCACCGCCGGCGTCGCCCGCTCGTTGCGGACGTCGTGGACCTCGCCGGGCCGGACCACCTGGACGACGCCCGGGACGAACGTGCGCGGCAGGAGCCGTCCCCGGCGGTCCGGCCGGATCTCGGTGATCGCCCCGGCCACCGTGGTGTAGGCGGTCGTCGCCTCGCCGTGGCTGTGCAGCTCGGTCGCCTGGAAGGTCGGCCACGCGATGACCCACACCTCGACGCCCTCGGTGACCTCGATCCTGGTCCCGGAGCGCTGCGGGCCCTGACGGACGAGGTGCCCCCACCGGCTGGGGTCGCCGGCGATCCTCCGCACGACGGCCGCGAGGACGCGCTCTGCGGGGTCCGTGAGGTGCTCGTATGCCGGGAACGTGGGGGCGAGGGGCCGGTCCGGGCGGGAGGTCGTGGACCGGGCGGGTCCGGTGGCGACGGGGGCGTCGGCAGTGATGGTCATGGGTCGGGCTCCTGGGCGTTCGGGACGGCACGAGGGTGCGCTGGGCTGGTCGGCAGCGAGGCAGCGGGTATGCCGCGCAGGGGGCCGGTGGTCGGCCGGGGTCGGTGGCTGGGCGGGTCGTCAGCGACGACAACAGCGCGGCAGGCCACCGCTGGGCATCCAGGAGTGCGGCATCGAACGTGCGGGCTTCACGAGTTCAACTATAACGTCACCTTGGGATAACACAAACAGTTTGTTCACGGCTCAGGAGACGACCCATTCACGGCTCAGGAGACGACCCAGTTGAGGATCGTGATGAGTCCGACGATGCTGCAGACCACGAAGACGGCAGCGAGGACCCAGGCGATGACCTTCGCCGGGTCGACCCCGCGCAGGGCGTCCGGGACGTGCTTCTGCGGGCCCGGCCGGTCCGGCCCGCGGTCGGTGTGCCCGTCCCGACGGTCCTGGTCGATCGCTTTGCGCCGCAAGGCCTCGAGCCTCGCCGTGCGCGGCTCGGCGCGCATTGCGCGAGGGATGGACCGCCACATCTGGCCGAAGTCGTCCCCGTGTCGTTCACGCCAGGCCGCGACGGCCTCGTCGACGTCCGCCCCTCGGCGGGCCGACCCGAACCAGGCCGCGCCAGCCGCAGGCAGGTCTCCCATGTCGTAGTGCACCTGGCCGAGCAGGTCGAGCGCCTCGGGGTCACGGTGGGACGTGAGGTGGCCGGCGAGACGGTCACGAGCCTTCCATGACCGCCCGTGCCGCAGATCGGCGCGCGCACGGGCGAGGACCCCGTGCGGGCCCGACCGTCCAGCCCGGGACCCCGCGGTCGGCCCGCCCGCGGAGGTCGCGTCCTGCCCCGGGCGAAGGCCGGCGCTCCCCGCGGTATCGGGCGGTGGGTTGTCGGTCGGCACTGGGACAGCACAGCACATCTGGGCTCGGGCCGACATCCCCGCGCACGGCCAGCTCGTCGACCGGGAGGACACGACTTGGCGTCAGCTCGTCGACCGGGAGGACACGACTTGGGGTCAGTTCGTTGACGGGAGAGGTGCGCCGGCGAGCAGGGCGGTCGCGGTGGCGGCGGTCGTCACGAGCGAGTGGACCAGGCCGCCACGCACTGCGGCGTCGATCGCGGTCACCTTGGCAGCACCGTGCGCCACGGCGATGACGTTCGGGATGGCTCGCAGCTGAGCCCCGGTGATGGCCACGATCCGAGCCGAGAGCTCGCTGTCCACGGGCCGCCCTCCGGCATCGAAGAGGACGCCACCCATCTCCCCCACGACGCCGGTCGAGGCGACCTCGGCCCGCGTCCGGTCGCTCACCGCGTCGCACACCGTCGAACCCCCGGGCACCCAGGCACCGACTCCCATGATCGCGACGGTGACGGTCGGGACGTGTGCCAGCGCGTCGCGGACCGACGCCAGCCTGCGCAGTGCACCGGCCGACTCGGCATCGTCGAGGATGAGCGGCGCATAGAAGACATGGTTCGGCCCGCCGGCGATCCGGGCGGCACGACGCACGACGTCCGAGGAGCTGCCCTCCTCCCCCGCGAGGACGAGCCCGCCGCACAGCTGGACGACCGGGATCGCGGGGAGCGTGGTGAGCCGGTTCACCACGTCGCTGACCGAGCGGCTCCAGGGCAGCCCCAGGACGTCCGCCGGGGTGAGCACCTCAAGGAGCAGGTCGGCCGCCGCCTGGGCCACCGCGGAGCGGCCTTCGGCCTCCCCCGGGACGACGATGGCGTAGCGGAGCCCGTAGGCGCGGCGCAGCCGCTCGGAGAGCTCCGCGTCCAGACCGGGCGGCGAGAGGATGTCGATCCGGACCACCCCGCAGGCCAGGGCGTCGTCGAGCAGTCGCGCCACCTTGAACCGGCTGATCCCCAGGGCACCGGCGATCTCGACCTTGGACTCCCCACGCAGGTAGTGCCGCCGAGCCACGGCGTCCATCAGGACCGTCTCGGTCGGGCCCCGGCGCTCGTTCACCGGGTACGTCCCACGGCGTGGCCCCACCTGTTGACAAGTGTGACCCAAACCACCAGTCTCATACGTGCAAGATACTCGCTCATCTGAGCAGACGCAGCGGGATCGCGAAGACCGCCCCGACGCCGGGGCCACGCATCAGGAGGAGGGCGACGGTGCCCAGAACACGTACTGTGCCGATCGTCGTGGCCGCCGTAGCGGCGAGCGCGGTGGGACTGAGCGGATGCGCCGGCTGGGGCGGGGGTGGCCTCGGCAGCGGTGGTGGCAACAGCATCAACGTCCTCATGGTCAACAACCCGCAGATGGTCGACCTGCAGAGACTGACGGCCGACAACTTCACCAAGCAGACCGGCATCAGGGTCAACTTCACCGTGCTGCCCGAGAACGACCTGCGCGACAAGGCCAGCCAGGAGTTCTCCAGCCAGGCTGGCCAGTACGACGTGGCCACCCTGTCCAACTTCGAGATCCCCATCTACGCCCACGCCGGCTGGGTGGCCGACCTCACGGCATACAGCAAGGCCGACACCGCCTTCGACCAGGCCGACATCCTGCCCCCCATGACGTCGGCCCTGTCCCGCGACGGCAAGCTCTACGGCGAGCCGTTCTATGGCGAGTCCTCGTTCCTCATGTACCGCAAGGACGTCCTCGCGGCCAAGGGGCTGAGCATGCCGAAGAGCCCCACCTGGGACCAGGTCGCCGACATCGCCGCCAAGGTCGACGGCGCCCAACCGGGCATGAAGGGCATCTGCCTGCGCGGGCAGCCGGGCTGGGGCCAGCTGTTCGCCCCGCTCACCACCGTGGTCAACACCTTCGGGGGCACCTGGTTCACCAAGGACTGGACCGCCCAGGTCGACGCCCAGCCGTTCAAGGACGCGACGAACTTCTACGTCGACCTCGTCCGGGCGCACGGCGAGGCAGGCGCCTCCCAGGCGGGGTTCACCGAGTGCCTCAACAACCTCACCCAGGGCAAGGTCGCCATGTGGTACGACGCGACCTCCGCCGCCGGGTCGCTCGAGGCCAACGACTCGCCCGTCAAGGGCAAGATCGGGTATGCCGCGGCGCCGGTCAAGGTGACCAAGTCCAGCGGGTGGCTCTACACCTGGGCCTGGGCCGTCGAGCAGGCCAGCAAGAAGAAGGACAACGCGTGGAAGTTCGTGGCCTGGGCCTCGAGCAAGGACTACGAGAACCTCGTCGGCAGCAAGATCGGCTGGTCGTCCGTGCCGGCCGGCAAGCGGGCCTCGACCTATGACAACCCCGAGTACCTCAAGGCGGCCGGCGCCTTCGCCGCCGAGACCAAGGCGGCCATCGAGTCGGTCGACCCGGACAACCCCGGCGCCCAGCCACGGCCCGCGCCCGGCATCCAGTTCGTCGACATCCCCGAGTTCCCCGACCTCGGCACCAAGGTGAGCCAGTACGTCAGCTCGGCCATCGCCGGGCAGACCACCGTGGACCAGGCGCTCAAACAGGGCCAGGATCTCGCCGAGCGCGTCGCCAAGAGCTACAAGAACTAGGAGGAGGACGCCATGACGACCACCACGACGACGAGCCCGACGCCCGGTCCGACGCCCGGTCCGACGACCGACGCCAAGACCTCCAAGGCCCTCCAGCGCTCCGGCGACTGGGCACGAAGAGCACCCCTGCTCCCCGCGCTCATCCTGGTCATCGTCGCGACCCAGCTGCCGTTCGTCGTCACCATCGTGACGTCGTTCACCCGCTGGAACGCCTACTACCCGGACAAGCGCGGCTTCGCCGGACTCTCCAACTTCGGGACGGTCCTGTCCGACCCCGATGCCCGGCACGCGATCTGGGTCACCGTGCTCCTCACGGTCTCCGTCGTCCTCATCTCCCTGGTCCTCGGCCTCGTGATCGCGCTGCTGCTGGACCGCAAGTTCCTCGGCCAGGGCATCGTCCGGACGATGATGATCACGCCGTTCCTCATCGTGCCGGTGGCGGCCGCCCTGCTCTGGAAGCACGCGATCTACAACCCGGAGTACGGCCTGCTCAACGGCATCCTCAAGGGCGTCTTCGGCAACGGGGCCCCCCAGGTCGACTGGATCGGCACGCACCCGCTCATGTCGGTCATCCTGGCCATCGTCTGGCAGTGGACCCCGTTCATGATGCTCATCCTGCTGGCCGGACTGCAGAGCCGGCCGATGGACGTCGTCGAGGCGGCCCGGATGGACGGCGCCAACACCTGGCAGATCTTCACGAACATGACCCTGCCCCACCTGCGCCAGTACATCGAGCTCGCGGGCCTGCTCGGCACCATCTACGTGGTCCAGAACTTCGACCACGTCTTCACCATCACCTCAGGTGGCCTCGGAACGGCCAACCTGCCGTACTACATCTACCAGACCTTCTACACGGCGCACGACTACGGGCTGGCGTCCGCGGCCGGTGTCATCGTCGTCATCCTCACCCTGATCGTCGCCACCGTCGCCCTGCGAACCGTGTTCAGCCTCTTCAAGGAGGAGAGCCGATGACCATCCCCACCACCCCCGAGGCCAGCGGCACCATCGCCGGGACCAACCCGGCCCAGGAGCACGCGGCCGAGGTCGAGCAGCAGGTCGTCAACCACCGCAGGCAGTCGCCCGGCAGCCGCCTGCTGGGCGTCCTGGCCTGGGTCGTCGGCCTGATCTTCATCGCGCCCGTGCTGTGGATGATCCTGACGTCGTTCCACAAGGAGGCCGACGCGGCGACGAACCCGCCCTCGCCGTTCGCGCCCCTGTCCCTCGACGGCTACAAGTCGTTCTTCAGCGCGGGCCCGTGGCCGCCGATCCTCAACTCGGTCACGGCCAGCGTCGTCTCGACCATCCTCGTGCTCGCGTTGGCCTTCCCGGCGGCCTACGCACTCTCCATCCGACCCGTCCGGAAGTGGACCGACGTCCTCTTCTTCTTCCTCTCCACCAAGTTCCTGCCGATCGTCGCCGGCCTGCTGCCGATCTACCTGTTCGCCCAGAAGGTGCACATGCTGGACAACATCTGGCTGCTGGCCGTCTTCTACACAGTGATGAACCTGCCGATCGCCGTGTGGATGCTCCGGTCCTTCCTCGCCGAGGTGCCTCTGGAGATGCTGGAGGCCGCGCAGGTGGACGGGGCTGGCCTGCTCACGACGATGCGCAAGATCATCGCGCCCGTCGTCATGCCGGGCATCGCGTCAGCAGCGTTGATCTGCTTCATCTTCAGCTGGAACGAGCTGCTCTTCGCCCGCGTGCTCACCGGGACCCGGGCCGAGACCGCCCCGGTGTTCCTCACCGGGTTCGTCACCAGCCAGGGCCTGTTCCTCGCCAAGGTGTGCGCGGCCTCGCTCGTGGTCTCGCTGCCCGTGCTCATCGCCGGCTTCGCCGCCCAGGACAAGCTGGTCCAGGGCCTGTCGATGGGCGCGGTGAAGTGACGTCGGCCGGGCCGGTACGCCTGGCGCAGAGCACGCTCGCCGACCTGCCGTCCACCGTCCGGCGACCGGCGTACGACCGCTCCACCCTCACCCCGGGCATCGTGCACTTCGGCGTCGGCGGATTCCACCGCGCGCACCAGGCGATGTACCTCGACGCCCTGATGAACAAGGGCGAGGCGCTGGACTGGGGGCTGGTCGGCGTCGGCCTGATGCCCGGCGACGCCCGGATGCGCGACGCGCTCAAGGGTCAGGACTGCCTCTACACGCTGGTCGTCAAGCATCCCGACGGCAGGCGTGAGGCCACCGTCATCGGCAGCATCGTCGACTACCTGTTCGCTCCCGACGACCCCTCGGCCGTGCTCGAGGTGTTGGTCGCCCCTTCCACGAGGATCGTCTCGCTCACCGTCACCGAGGGCGGCTACCACGTCAACCAGGTCACCGGTGAGTTCGACGCCAGCGACCCGGTCATCGCGGCGGACGTCACCGGTGACGGTATGCCGCAGAGCATGTTCGGGTTCGTCGTCGAGGCGCTCAGACGCAGACGGGACAACGGGACCGAACCGTTCACGGTGATGTCGTGCGACAACCTGCCGGGCAACGGCGACGTGGCCAAGAAGATGATCACGTCCTTCGCCCGGCTCAGGGACGCCGAGCTCGCGGACTGGATGGTCGCCAACGTGCCGTTCCCCAACTGCATGGTCGACCGGATCACACCGGTCACCGCCCAGGCCGACATCGACGCTCTCCAGACCGACTTCGGGGTGCAGGACGCCTGGCCGGTGGTCTGCGAGCCGTTCACCCAGTGGGTGCTGGAGGACCACTTCGCGCTCGGTCGCCCGGCGTTCGAGGACGCCGGGGTGCAGCTCGTCGACGACGTCGTCCCCTACGAGCTGATGAAGCTGCGTCTGCTCAACGCCTCGCACCAGGCGCTCACCTACCTGGGCTACCTGGCCGGCTACCGGTTCGCCCACGAGGTCTGCCAGGACCCGCTGTTCGTCGAGTTCCTGCTCGGCTACATGGAGGAGGAGGGCAGCCCCACCCTGCCCCCGGTGCCCGGTGTCGACCTGGATGCCTACCGGCACCAGCTCATCGAGCGCTTCGCCAACCCCGAGGTCCGCGACACCCTCGCCCGCCTGTGCGCCGAGTCCTCCGACCGGATCCCCAAGTGGCTGGTCCCCGTCATCCAGCGCAACCTGGAGACCGGGGGCCAGATCGAGCGCTCCGCCCTCGTCGTCGCGTCGTGGGCCCGCTATGCCGAGGGCGTCGACGAGGACGGTGAGCCGATCGAGGTGGTCGACCGGTTCAAGGACAAGGTGATGGCCGCCGCTGCCAAGCAGGGCCAGGACAAGCTCGCCTTCATCCGGGACCGGGACTTCTTCGGCGGGCTCGTCGACGACGGACGCTTCGCCACGGCATACGCCGCCGCGCTGGACTCCCTGCACGAACGGGGAGCTCGCGCGACCCTGCAGGCCCGGAAAGGGTGACGCGCAGGTCGGCGCTCACCCGGCACAATGGCCGACGTGACCGACGTGACCGACGTGACCGACGACTACCTTGCCCTCAACCGCGCGAGCTGGGATGACCGCGCGGCCGCCCACGCCAACAGCAGCGGCTACGACGTGGGGAGGCTGGTCAGCGGACAGCGGCAGGTCTCCGGCGTCGTCGCCTTCGACCGGCCCCGGCTGGGCGACCTCACCGGGCTCGACGTCGTCCACCTGCAGTGCCACATCGGCACCGACACCCTGTCCCTGGCCCGGCTCGGGGCGGCCCACGTCACCGGGGTGGACCTCTCGCCGAAGTCGCTGGAGCAGGCTCGCGCGGTCAGCAGGCGTGCCGGCATCGCCATGGAGCTCGTCGAGTCCGACGTGTATGCCGCCCCGGCGGCGCTGGGCGGGCGCACCTTCGACCTGGTCTACACCGGGATCGGCGCGCTGTGCTGGCTGCCGTCGGTCACCCGCTGGGCCGAGGTCGTCGACGCACTGCTGCGCCCTGGCGGCCGGCTGTTCATCCGCGAGGGCCACCCGATGCTGTGGTCGCTCGACGAGACCCACGAGGGCCAGGTCGTCGTCGGGTTCCCGTACTTCGAGCAAGCCGACGGGATGGTGTGGAGCGACAGCGGAACCTACGTCGAGACCGACCAGGAGTTCACCGCGAACACGACCGTCGAGTGGAACCACGGCCTCGGCGAGATCGTCACCGCACTGCTCGACCGCGGTCTGGTGCTCACGAGCCTGGTCGAGCACGACTCGGTGCCGTGGTGTGCCCTTCCCGGCCAGATGACCGAGGACTCGGGTGGGGAGTGGCGGCTGACCGAACACCCCGAGCGGCTCGCCGCGAGCTACACCCTGACGGCCGACAAGCCGGCCGTCAGGGCGGCCGGCGGCGCGGCCACCGTTCGGTAGCACGGGGTGGCCCGGCGGATGCCGACGACTGATGCGTCGACGGCGACGGAGTGGGTGACGGAGGGGACATCGACCGGGTTACCGAGCGGTAGTATACTGATGGGTAACACGCATCGCGGGACCACAGGAGGTCGGTCGTCATGGGTCACTACAAGAGCAACCTGCGGGACGTCGAGTTCAACCTGTTCGAGGTCTTCGACCGCCAGGAGATCCTGGGCCACGGCCCGTATGCCGCCCTGGACGCCGACACGGCGCGCGAGCTGCTCAAGGAGGTGGCCCGCCTCGCCGAGCACGAGCTCGCGGACAGCTTCGTCGACGCCGACCGCAACCCACCGACCTACGATCCCAGGACCGAAGAGGTCCGGATGCCGGCCTCGTTCGCCCGGTCCTACCAGGCCTACCGCGACTCCGGCTTCTGGAGCGTCGACGTGAACGCCGAGCTGGGCGGTACGGCCGCCCCGCCCAGCCTGAAGTGGGCCATGAACGAGATGGTCCTCGGAGCCAACCCGGCCATCGCCATGTTCGCGGCGAGCTACGCCTTCGCCCGGCTGCTGCACATCCTCGGCACCGACGACCAGCGCAGGCTGGCGCGCTGGATGGTCGAGAAGGGCTGGCACGCGACGATGGTCCTCACCGAGCCGGACGCCGGCTCCGACGTCGGCGCCGGCCGCACCACGGCGCACGACAACGGTGACGGGACGTGGAACATCACCGGGACCAAGCGGTTCATCACCAGCGCCGAGTCCGACCTGGTCGACAACATCGTCCACTTCGTCCTGGCGCGCCCCGAGGGCGCCGGCCCGGGCACCAAGGGCCTGTCCCTGTTCGTCGTCCCCAAGTTCCACGTCGACCTGCAGACCGGTGAGCTCGGCGAGCGCAACGGTGCGCACGTCACCAACCTCGAGCACAAGATGGGCCTGCGGGTCTCCACGACCTGCGAGGTCACCTTCGGCGAGCACGAGGCCGCCGTCGGCACCCTGCTCGGCGACGTCCACGACGGCATCGCCCAGATGTTCCGCGTCATCGAGAACGCCCGGATGCTCGTCGGCACCAAGGCGATCGCCACCTTGTCCAGCGGCTACCTCAACGCTCTGGAGTACGCCAAGTCGCGGGTCCAGGGCGCCGACCTCACCCGGATGAGCGACAAGACCGCGCCGCGGGTCACCATCATCCATCACCCCGACGTGCGCCGCTCGCTCATGCTGCAGAAGGCGTATGCCGAGGGGCTGCGCGCGCTCGTCCACTTCGCGGCGAGCCAGCAGGACGTCGTCGACGCCGAGCAGCTGCGCACCGGCAGCGAGCAGCTCGAGCGCGGCAGCGCTGCCGACACGGCCCGGCGGGTCAACGACCTGCTCCTGCCGGTCGTCAAGGGTCTGGGCTCGGAGCGGGCCTGGGTGCTCCTCGGCACCGAGTCGCTGCAGACGTTCGGCGGCTCCGGGTTCCTCCAGGACTACCCGATCGAGCAGTACGTGCGCGACTCCAAGATCGACACGCTCTACGAGGGCACGACCGCCATCCAGGGGATGGACTTCTTCTTCCGCAAGATCGTCGCCGACAAGGGTCAGGCCCTCGCGTCGGTGGCCATGCAGATCCAGGAGTTCGTCAAGGACACCGGCGCCCAGGGCGGCCGCCTGGACCGGGAGCGGGAGCTGCTCAGCACCGGACTGGACGACGTCCAGGGCATCATCACCGCCATGGTCACCGACCTGATGAGGTCCGACCCGCGGCAGGGCGGTGACGTGAGGGGCCTGTACACGGTGGGTCAGAACACCTCACGGCTGCTGTTGGCAGCCGGTGACCTGCTGGTCGGCTGGCTGCTCCTGCGCCAGGGCGCGATCGCCCAGGAGGCCCTGGACCGCGGGGCGAGCGGCAGGGACGTGGACTTCTACACCGGCAAGGTCGCCGCCGCGAGGTTCTACGCCCGCCAGGTCCTGCCCCGTCTGGCCGCCGAGCGGGCCATCGTCGAGGCGGCCGACAACGACCTGATGGACGTCCCCGAGTCCGCCTTCTGAGGGTCCCCCGGCCCGGCACACAAGGAAGCGCCCGGCTCGTCCCTCATGAGCCGGGCGCTTCCATGTCGGACCGACCGCCCCGGTCAGACCGACAGCTCCCCCGGGAGCACCGGGTCAACTGTGCCAAGGAACCGTCGCCGCGTCCATCCGGGGCCGTGAGCGTCCCTGCCGGCGAACCCGTGGGCTGCCGCTCAGAGCCCGTCGCGGTCGACGTGCGTCTCGTCGACCTGGGTGCCCGTCGCCGGGTCGGTCTGGGTGACCCGCCGCGAGCTGTAGCCACCGCTGCGGCTCATGACGAGGGACAGCAGGACGGCCAGGGCGCCGGCGCCCATGCAGATGTAGCCCACCATCGTGAGGTCGACCGAGCTGATGCTGTCGCGGACGGCGAAGGAGAGGATTGCGCCGACGACCAGCAGGAAGATCCCGAGCCCGATGTACATGTGTTGCTCCTGACGTTTGCGGCGCGACAGGCCCGAGGGGCCCGTCCTGTTCGACCGACCCTAACCCGTTCACCGCTCTGACCAGCGGTTATCCCGGCCCGAAATCCGCGTCTGGTCCGTCGGGCAGTGGTCCGCCCTCGTCCGCTGACGCGTCGGACGGGGGGCGCCCGACCCCGTCGTCCCGCACGACGGCGATCGCCTCCTGGAGGGCTCCGCCCCGGTTGACCCAGTCCAGCAGCGCCATCGGCTCGGCGGTCATCGGGTGGACCAGGTCGGTTCGTATGCCGGTCAGCCAGTCCGCGAGGTCGGTCGCCACGCCCCGGGTCGGGCCCGGTGCGAAGGCCAGGATCTGGGACAGCACGGCCCTGCGCCGGGCCCGGGATGCGGCCAGCGCGTCGGATGCCCCGTGGGCGGTCGCGGGGGCCGCGCCGAATCCGGGCGCGGTGGCGACAGCGGACACCGCGTCGTCGTCGAGAAGCTCCTCGGCGGACAGCCGGGCGAGCGACGCCGCCAGCGCGGCCCGCCGGGAGGCCTGTCGTTCGTCGTCCTCGCGTCGGGTGGCGGGCACACGCTGCTCGGTGTCCCGGTCAGACTGGGTGTCCCGGTCAGATTGGGTGTCACGCTCAGATTGGGTGTCACGCTCAGGCTGGGTGTCGTGGCTGCGCGTCGCGGGCAGGGGCGGCGGGTTGATCCGGCGGTCGGCGTCGACCGGGAAGGTCGCCCGCCAGCGGTGCACGAGGTCCAGGTCGATGTCGGCGGCGAGCACCTCCTCGTCGGGACCCGCTTCGGCGACGACGACGCCTGTGGGGTCCACCACCTGGGAGTACCCACCCATCTGGTGGCCGGCGTGCGTGCCCGCGGTGTTGCAGGCCAGGACCCAGCACTGGTCCTCGACGGCCCGCGCGCGGCCGAGCAGGGTCCAGTGCGCCACCCGCGACATGGGCCACGCGGCCGGGATGACGAACACCGTTGCGCCGGCGTCAAGCTGGGCCCGGTACAGCTCGGGGAAGCGCAGGTCGTAGCACGTCGTCAGGCCCAGCCGGCCGCGGGCGACGTCGACCGTGACCGTCGGCGCCTCGCCGGCGGCCATCAGCGCGGGCTCGCCCGCAGCGAAGCCGAACCGGTGGATCTTGCGATAGACGGCCACCCGGTGCCCGTCCGGGTCGAACACGAGGGAGGTGTTGGACAGCTGCTGCCCGTCCGGGCCGGGAGTGGCGAGGCGCTCGACGATCGACCCCGCGTGGAGCAGCACTCCGGCGTCGCGCGCGACCACCGACATCGCCGAGGCGGTGGGCCCGTCGAGGGCCTCGGCCCGTGAGTCCCACTCCCGGTAGGCGAAGCCGCCGTGGGCCCACAGCTCGGGCAGCACGACGAGGTCGGCGCCGGCCTGTGCCTGCACCAGGCCCACGACCCGGTCGACGCGGTCCGCGACGGACTCCTCGTCGCCGTAGCCGACCTGGACGAGGGCGACGCGCATCAGCGGCCTCCTCGCCGCTCGTCCGTCTGCGTCGACGCCCGACGCCGGGCGAGCATCTGGTTGTAGGCGGCGAGCTCGGCGCCTCCGTCCCGCTCGGCCTGACGGTCCCCTCGAGCCGCCTCGGCCGAGTCGGACTTGACCCACGCCTTGGCCACGAGGAGCGCCAGCACGAGGGTTGGGACCTCGCCGACACCCCAGGCGATCTCGCCGGCGGTGACCTGGTCCTGCAGTGGGTTGGTGAGCCACGGCAGGTGCAGGGCCGCGAAGAAGTCCGGCGCGATGAGCGTCTGCATCCCGGTGACGATGACCCCGAAGAAGGCGTGGAAGGACACGGTGGCGAAGAGGATCACCAGGAGCATGAGGGGTGGCCACTTCTTGGGCCCGGGGTCGATGCCGACGAGCACCCAGGTGAACAGGTAGCCGCTGAGCAGGAAGTGGGCCAGCATGAGCAGGTGCCCCGTGTGTGTCGTCAGGGCGAGCGGGAACAGGGGGGAGAAGTAGAAGATGGCGAGGCTGACGAAGAACAGGGCCGCGGCGACGATCGGGTTGGCGACGACCTGCAGGGCGCGGGAGTGGACACACTGCAGGATCACCTCGCGCGGGCCCCACGTCCGGTCCTTGCGCGGTGGGAGGGCCCGCAGTGCCAACGTGATCGGCGCGCCGGGCACGAGGAAGAGCGGCACGATCATGGCCACGGCCATGTGCATGACCATGTGGACCGAGAACATCAGCCGACCCCAGATGTCGGGCCCACCATTCGTCGCCCAGACGAAGACCAACCACCCGGCCGTCCAGGAGACGGTCCGACCGAGCGGCCACCGGTCTCCTCGCCGGTGCAGCCGCCGGACCCCCGCCAGGTACACACCGACGGCGAGGACCGCGACGGCGAGGAGCAGCCAGTCCGGCCGGAACGCGAAGAGCCAGTCCAGCGGGTGCATCGGGCCGGGGTCCGGATAGCCGGTCAGCTCCAGGACCCGGCTGGGGTTGGGCGCCGTGTCCGGCACCGGTGGCGCACTGCGGCTCAGTGCGACGCCGACCCCGATGGCGACCCCCATGACCCCCACCTCGGTGAGCGCCAGCCGCGCGAACGCCCGGCCGTCCGTAGGATCCCCGCGAAGCCGCGTGACGAGACCGGCCCGTTGACGCCAGCCGAAGAAACCCAGGGTGACCAGGGCAACGGTCTTGACGATGATGAGCGACCCGTATGCCGTCCCGAGGGCGCTCAGCGAGCCGACCCGGATCCAGGCCTGCTGGAGCCCGCTCAGGGCCACCGCCACGAAGCAGAACAGCGCCACCGGCGAGTACCGGGCCACGCTGGCACCGAGGTCGACGCCGAGGGTGGGGCGCAGTGCCACCAGCCCGATCAGCCCCCCGACCCACAGGCCGGTTCCGAGGAGGTGGACGCCCAGGGAGTTGACCGCCGTCTCGTGGTCGACGGATCCGGAGGCGTGACCGGTCAGGGCCAGGATGAGCATGCCGAGGACGCCCAGGACGAACAGCCAGGCCGTCGTGGCCCGGGACCGGGCCACGGCGGCGCCCAGCGCGACGACGAGCCCCACAGCCGCGTTGATCACCAGGACCCGCGTGAACTCGAGGGAGAGGATGAACGCCGACACCTGCGACCAGAAGGCCGATGAGGTGAGCGGCGTGCCGGAGAGGTCACCGAAGGTCAGCAGGACCGCCAGCCCACCCGCGGTGGCCCAGAGGCCGGCCGCGACCGCCGCCAGCCGACAGGCCAGGCCGCGCCGGTCGGTCCGGCTCCGCTCCGGCACGATGAACGCGGCCAGGCCGAGGAGCCCGATGGCGGCGCTCATCGACACGTCCCGGACCACCTCGGCGAGCGGCAGGCCCCACCGGACCACGGCGCCCGGGTCGGCCACGGCATACGGGCTGAACGCGGCCGTGACCAGGCCGCCCAGGACGAGGGCGACCACCGCCATGACCACCGCCACGGGCAGTGGCGCGCTGTTCGCCGCCGGCTGCCGCGTGGTGCTCATGGTCACCCAGCGTAGGCAGCCCGGCTGAGCGCGGCGACGTAGGGTGAAGGTCATGCCCTTGCATCCCAGCGGACCCGACGACGCCACTGGTCTCATCGGCGCGTACGGCCAGACGATGCAGGCCCTGCTCGACCTCGGGCAGTCGATGCGTGACGCCGACTTCGACCGGCCGACCGACTGCCCGGGGTGGACGGTCAAGGACATCTACTCCCACGTGGTCGGGGTCGAGGCCCACCTCTCCGGTGCGCCGGCCCCGCAGGTGAGGCTGCCGGACTACGCGTACCTGACCCGTCCCGCGCAGCAGCTGATGGAGCCGATGGTCGAGGTTCGGCGAGGCACCCCGGGTCCGGACGTCGTCGAGGAGCTCGGCCTGGTCGTCCAGGAGCGGCTGGCCATCCTCTACGGAGCAAACCTGGACCTGGACTCCGACTTCCGCGGGGTCTTCGGGGTGGGCCCCCTGCGCGAGACCCTCGGGATGCGGGTGATGGACCTGTGGACCCACGAGCAGGACGTCCGTGAGGCGCTGGGGCGGCCGGGCAACCTGGACTCCCCCGGCGCGGCGGTGACCATGGAGCGGTTCGAGCGGGCCGTGCCGATGATCGTCGCCAAGCGGGCGGGCGTGGCACCCGGCGACACGGTCATCTTCGACATCACCGGGCCGGTCGTCGGCCGGATCGGGGTGCGCGTCGAGGAGGTCGACGGGTCGGCGCGGGGCGTCCCCCTGTTCACCGGCGAGGCGCACAGCCCGTCCGAGACGGAGGGGCGGACGACGACGATCACCCTGTCGACCCAGGCCTTCGCCCGGCGAGCGGCCGGCCGCCGCGGCGTCGACGACGTGCACTGGACGGCGCAGGGAGACGAGGCGACCGCGCGCCGCGTGCTCGACGCGCTCGCCATGACTCTGTAAAACCCCCCCTGATCGCAGGCAGTCTCTATTACTCGGCACATCCAGCTCGATACGACCGTCGCCAAACGATGGAGCCCGCGCATCGTGGACGGCCTACTGGTGATCGATCTCAACGAGCCAGGGCAGACCGTCGTTGCCAACCGCAACCGCGGTAAGGCGGAGGAGGCCAAGGACGCCACATAGACGTCTCCCCTCCCGTGACGTTGTCTGTCACTGGAGGGGAGACGTCTACGTGACGAGGCCGTGTATGTCTCTCTGCCGATGTCAACCAGTTGATCCCTGGGTGATGGAGGCGCTGGCCGCGGCTGGCCGCTCCAGCCATTGAAGCGCGACCCTGATTGGCTCCCATCGTTCGCGGGAGTATCTCAACGAGGATGGCAGCGATGCGCAGGGCGGGCAGGTGCAGGTGGCCGTTGACGTGGCGGAACTGTGTGCATGCTTCGACCATGCCGGCTGCGCACCAGCGCAGCGCCATCTGCCCGTCCCGCCAGCGTTTGACGTTCTTGGCGTGATCGCGGCAGATCGAGATCATTGACTCGATCGCGTTGGTCGACCGGAACGTCCGCGCGAGCGTGGGCGGCAGGTCCAGGCGGAGCACGATCAGAGTTTCGGCCATTCCCTCGCGCAGGCTGCCGGCCGCGCCGGGAGGAGTCTTGTCCAACTCCTTGGCCAGCGCTTCCAGCAACGCCTCGGCTGCCAGGGCGGAGTCGGCGTGGTAGGCCGCCCGGATCCGCTTGGTGACCGGGCAGCGCACCTTCTGGGGCAGGTGGTCGGCCACGTTGCGAAGCTTGTGGATCTGGCAGCGGCCGATCACCGGCTGGTCGAACACCTCCCGGACCGCCGCGGACAAGGCCTCGGCGCCGTCCAGGACGGCCAGGATCGGCTGGGTCACATCCAGGCCACGCTCCCCTAACCCGACCAGCAGGCCGCGGACCAGCGCGGTCTCCGTGGATCCCTCGACCAGCGCCAGCGGGTGTTTGACCCCCTCGATGTCGATGCCGAGGGCGACCACGCACAGGTGGTCGGCGAAGTGCACCCCGTCGATCATGATCGCCACCAGGTCCAGTCCGGTCAGGTCCGCCGCGAGCAGATCAGCCAGGGCGTGCTCGGTCATCGCCACGAACCTGCGCGACACCGCCGACTTGCTGGTCGACCTGGACGCCGTGGTGACGTCCTGCCCGACCGGTTCCAGGGCGATCGGGTAGCGGCGCGTCGAGACCCCGGCCAGCATCCGCTCCATCGTCATCCGACCGAGCAGCTCAGTCCCGCTGAACAGGTCGTAGGCCGGCACCGGCACCTCGCCGGTGCCGTCCGTGGCCCGGACCCGTGGCCGAGTCACCGGGACCCGGCATCCGCCCAGGGTGACCGACCCGGCCTCGGTGCCGTGTCGGGTCGCTGTCCGGCCCGGGTCGGTGCCGGCCGCGGGGGCCGCACACCGCGCTCACGTCGGCCTCCATCAGCTGGGCCATCACCTGCAGGCCGGCACCGACGGCCAGGGCCAGCAGCCCCTCGCGCATGGTCTCGGCGATCTGGTTCATCGCTACGCTCCTAGTTCCCCCAGGAGGAATCACTAGATAACCACCCTTCCGTGTGAGGCTGGGCAATCACCGGACGCCTTGCACGATAGCCACGACAAATGAGGCACCTGCGAGGCTCAAGAGGAACCAGACGAGCACCCCTCCTCTTTCCCGCTTGAGTCGAGAGACCAGCAGGGCAAGTCCCGTCAGAAGCACCCCGAACACGACGAAGATCACGCTGCGCTCCTACTCTGAGCATGGATTGTCGGACGAGTACTCGCAAGCAATGCTGCCGGTGCCTCCGATGAGTTCGTAGGCCGTGAGTGCGCTGGAAACGGCGCTGCCAGCCACGACTATCGGGGTGGCCAGTATCCCTCCCACAACAAATACTGAGACGCCGACCGCGGCAATAAGCCACCGTGAAGGTGAAGTCCCTGCCACTCTCGTCGGCGTAGTTGATGGGGTCCGCCAGGTACCTGACAGGATTTGCTTAAAGTCGAACAAGCGTCTCACTGGTGATGGCCTATGTGGCTGAACGCACGCCGTTCCACGGCGGCGTCGCCTGGGCGGGGTCGCCCCAACTGGCGCAGGTCTTTACGATCGGGACGATCCGTGCAAGGCGCGGGCTGGCCGCTTCCCGGCGGGGACGCCGATGTTGACGTTGAGCAGCTGTCAGCCTCGATGCAACGTGCAGAGGTTGTGCACCTTCTGGAGGCGTGTGGGGCGAGCCCTGACGCCGGCGCCTTGTCGGATGACTCCCCGGATGTAGGGCCGGGGGGTTGCTCGCGGAGGCGGCCGAGGCGCTCCACGCGATCCTGTTGATCAGCAACCGATACGGCTCCCAGGCGATATTTGCATGTGGCAAGCAACTGGTCGTACAGTTGCTTGCTGCCTGATCCCCCCTCCCTGCAAGGACGTCGTATGCCGCTCAGCCTCGAGACCGCGACCCGGCTCTCGACCGACCTCGTCGGCGTCTTCAAGCTGTTCGCGGCGATGAAGCAGCATGCCCCGCGCTACCACGAGCAGGTCGAGCCCGCCGCATACCCCGTGCTCTTCAACCTCGTCGACGGCCCCCGCCGGGTGTCCGCCCTGGCCGACTGCATCCACTCCGACGTCTCCACGGTCAGTCGTCAGGTCACCGGCCTGGCGGCCCACGGTTTCGTCGCCAAGATCCCCGATCCAGCCGACGGCCGGGCCGCCATGGTGTCGCTCAGCGACGCCGGCAACGAGCTCGTCGACCGGATGAAGGCCGGACGGGGTCAGTGGCTCCAGCGGGTGCTCGCCGACTGGGATCCCGCCGAGGCCGAGCAGCTGATCGAGCGCCTCCAGCAGTTCACCCGCTCGTTCGAGCACGCCAAGGAGGCGGGCACCCTGTTCTCCCCGCCCCTGGCGCCGACCCACACGAAGGACAACCGATGACCGGCCGACACGCCAAGCCCCGCCGTTCGATACGCGGCGCCAGCCGCCGGCCGCAGTCCGGTCCGCCCGCCGCGGCCTCGGGTGCCAGGACCCACGTCGCCACACCCGCTCCGCAGGACGACACACCGCTGAGCCACAAGGCGATCCTCACCATCCTCGTCGGGCTGATGATGGGCATGTTCCTGGCCGCCCTCGACCAGACCATCGTCTCGGTCGCGATCCGCACCATCGCCGACGACCTGCACGGCCTGAGCCAGCAGGCCTGGGCGACCACGGCCTACCTGATCACCTCGACCATCGTCACGCCGCTCTACGGCAAGCTGTCCGACATCTACGGACGCAAGAAGTTCTTCATCACCGCCATCACCATCTTCGTCCTCGGGTCGGTGCTGTGCTCGTTCGCCACCTCGATGAACCAGCTGGCCTTCTTCCGGGCCTTCCAGGGCATCGGGGCCGGCGGCCTGTTCTCGCTCGCGCTCGCGATCATCGGTGACATCGTCCCGCCCCGTGAGCGGGCCAAGTACCAGGGCTACTTCCTCGCCGTGTTCGGCACCTCGAGCGTCCTCGGGCCGGTCGTCGGCGGCTTCCTGGCCGGCCAGTCCACGATCCTGGGCATCTCCGGCTGGCGCTGGGTCTTCCTCGTCAACGTGCCGTTCGGGATCGCCGCGCTCGCCGTCGTCGCCAAGACCCTGCACCTGCGGACCCGCCGGCTGGACCACCGGATCGACTGGTGGGGCGCCGTGGCCCTGTCCATCGGCCTCGTCCCGTTGCTCATCGTCGCCGAGCAGGGCCGGGACTGGGGCTGGGCCTCGACCGACGCGGTCGTCTGCTACCTGATCGGCGTCGCCGGCCTGCTCGCGTTCTTCCTCGTCGAACGGGCCATGGGCGATGAGGCGCTGCTGCCGTTCAAGCTGTTCCGGATCAAGACCATCCGGATCGCCTCGATCGTCTCGATCGTCCTCGGCATGGGCCTGTTCGGGGGCGTCGCCTGCCTCCCGCTCTACCTGCAGATCGTCAAGGGCTCCAGCCCGACCCACGCGGGCCTGCAGCTGCTGCCGCTCACCCTCGGCATCATGACCGGCTCGATCTTCTCCGGCCAGCTGATCTCCCGCACCGGCCGCTACCGCCGGTTCGTCCGGGTCGGCGGCGGGCTCCTCGTCGCCGGCCTGCTCATGTTCGCCACCATCGACTACGACACCCCGATGTGGCAGGTCATGGGCATGTGCGTCGTCTTCGGCGTGGGCCTGGGCTTCATGATGCAGCCGCTCACCCTCGCCGTGCAGAACGCCGCAGACCGCGCCGACATGGGCGTCGCGACCTCCTCGGCGACCTTCACCCGGCAGATCGGTGGCACGCTCGGCACCGCCGTCTTCCTGTCGGTCCTGTTCTCCACCGTGCCCGGGAAGATCGCCACCGCCGTCAAGACGATCGTCCCCTCGGCCGACTTCCAGGCCGCCGCGCAGGACCCCGCCGTCCTGGCCAACCCCGCCAACGCGGCCTACCTCAGGCAGCTGGCGGCAGCCAGGACGAGCGGGTCGACGGCGATGAGCAGCAGCGCGCTGTCCGACTCCTCGTTCATCAACCACCTCGACCCCCGGCTGGCCAAGCCGTTCTTCGTCGGCTTCTCCCAGTCCCTCGACCTGGTGTTCCTCTGTGGTGCGGGGGTCATGCTCGTCGGCTGGGCGATCGTGTTCCTCCTACCGCACGTGGAGCTGCGTGGCGGACCGGCGGTCAAGAGCTCGGCAGAGACGACGACCGAGTCGCCCATCTCCGTCTGAGCCCCGCTCAGGCCTCCGCGCACTCGGCGCGCTGGAGGTAGCCGAACCGGGCGGCCGCGAGCACCACCGAGACGAGCCCGGCCAGGACGGGCACGGCATACGCCTGCTGGGCACCCAACGCGCCGACGGCCCAGCCGCCGACCGAGGTGCCGATGGAGATGCCGACGAGGATGCCGGTGATCGCCACGGCCATCCCCTCGGTGATGAACGCCGGCGGGACGAGCTGCTGGGTGAGGGACAGGCTGGTGATGAGCATCGGGGCCGTTGCCGAACCGGCCACGAACATGACGACCGCGAGCGCCCACAGGTTGGTCGCGAACAGTGCGGGCGCCTCCAGGACGCACATGAGTCCGGCGAACAGCACCAGCCGGCGACTGAACGTCCACGCGTACGCCCGCGCGCCGTAGGCCAGACCAGCCAGCAGGGACCCCGCGGCGAACGCGGCCAGCACGACACTGGAGAAGCCCTTGTCACCGCGCTCGTCGGACACGGCGACGGCGATGACCTCGTTGCTGCCGAAGATGAGTCCGGTCATCGTGAGCACGGTCGCGACGAGGAGCAGCCCCGGGCGACCCACGGCCAGACCCAGCGGGCGGTCCTCGTGCGGGACGATCGTGGGCTCGGTGCTGCGGGCCGAGAGGAAGATGACCATGCCGGTCCCGAACAGGATCACCGCGCCGAGCAGTCCGGCTTCGGGAATGACCATGGTCGACAGCAGCACGGCGATGACCGGGCCGATGACGAACCCGCCCTCGTCACAGACCTGTTCGAAGGACATCGCGGTATGCAGCGTCTCCGGGTCGTCGCGCAGCAGGTGGGCCCACCTGGCCCGGGACAGCGGCCCCATCTCCGGCAGGCATGCCGACATCCCGTAGGCGACGAACAGGGTCCACAGGGGCGCGCCACGGTAGGACAGCAGCACGGTGGCGACCCCGGCCAGAGCCGAGAACACCACGAACGGGCGCGCCACCCGCCCCTGGCCGTACTTGTCGATCAGGCGGCCGATGAGCGGCCCGGCGGTCGCCAGGACCAGGATGCCGACGGCCGAGACGGCGCCGGCCACGCCGTAGGAGCCGCGACGGCTGCTCACCATCACGATGATCGCCACCCCGAACATGGCGCCCCCGACCCGAGCGAGCGACGCCCCCACGAGGAACCGTCCGATCCCCGGAACACGCAGCAGGGGACGGTAGGCGGACAGCACGGCGGACTCCGGTTCGCGGGCAGGGGGCCGGCGCGGGCCGCCGGTGGCCCATTGTCTCGTATGCCGTGGCCGTCGCGGACTCGCGTCGAGCCGGTCCGCGCGACTTGGGGTGGATTCGTTGACGGTGGCACGCGACTTGGGGTGGATTCGTTGACGGTGGCACGCGACTTGGGGTGGATTCGTTGCGGGTCAGCGGGGTCAGCGGGCCGAGCCGATCCCGAGCAGGGCGGCCAGGCCCAGGGCGCTGCGCGGGTCGTACGGCCCGCGCCAGAGACCGCCGTGCACGGCGGCATACGCCTCGTCCTGCCACGACATCGGGTTCTTGGGTGCCGGGTGGTTGAGGTCGTGGACGAGGAGGGCAGCCATGAGGGAGTTCGTGGTGCCCGGCTCGAACACCTCGATCCCGAACCGGTGGGCACCGCCGTAGGCCGCGGCGAGCGCCCGGTTCTTCAGCACCGACCGGGTCCGGGTCGGTGGCGCGACGTGGAAGGACACGGCCTGACCGGCAGCCCGGGCGGTCGTCGCGCGCCACCGCTGAAGCCGTTTGGCCAGCAGGTAGTTCGGACCCTGCTGCACCACCACCGCGTCGTGGACGCCCGGGTCCTCACCCGGCACGTAGTTGCGGCGGAGCAGCCGTCCCCCGGAGAGGGTCCGAAGCGGTACTCGCAGGACCTTGCTGGTCCGTCGGTGGGCGTAGGAGTCGACGGAGGCGGCGACCGCGTCACCGGGGACGGCGAAGACGTCGGTGGGGGTCGCGAGGAAGGCCAGGGCGACCTCACGCTGCTGGGCCAGGTGCTCGCCGAGGGCGTCGACCGCCATGGCGACCCGCACGTTGGTCCCGCCGTCGGCATAGACGTAGTTGCCGAGGACCAGGTCGCCCGGGAGGCCGGCGACCCACGCGGCCACTCGGGGAAGCTCCTGGACGAGGTCGGCGCCGGCGTGCTCGGCCAGGTCGCCGCGGTGGCCGAGGAGGACGGGGACGTGGACCCGCCCCGCTCCGTGCCTGGCCTCCTCCAGCACCCGCTGCCACACCGCAGGCCGGGGCAGGTCGACGGCGGCCAGGTCGGCACCCCAGCGCAACAACGACCGCAACGGGCCCATCTCGGCGGCGGCACCCAGCACGACGATGGTCCGCCCCGCCAGGTCGAGCCACTCGGGGTGGTCCAGCACCCGGCATACGGCCTGCTCCGCCGAAGGTTCCATCACCCCGGCGGCGACCCAGGCGGCCAGCTGCCGACGCAGGTCGTCACCGGCGAGCCGGCCGCCGCGGTAGGGGATCGACAAGGACGTCGCCCGCTCGCCGTCGCCCGTCACGACGACCGTGCCGAGGGGGTCCTGGACGGGGCTGTGGAAGGCCTGGACGATCGGCTGGTCGCCCTCGGGGCCGGACCAGTGCATCCGCGCGGCCAGTGACGTGAGCCCGTCGGCCGCGATCCGCTCGGCCGCTCCCGGGCCGGTCAGGCCGGCGACGACGAGCCTGCGGAAGTGCTCGACGTATCCGGTGCGCCAGTTGGTCTCCCGCTCGGCCGCGTCCGCGCCGACCGAGTCGACCCCGCGAAGCGCGTCGGCGACGACTGACCGGCCGGTGTGCGCCGTGCTCCGGCGCCCCTCGACCTCGGGGAAGACGACTCCGTGCGCCTCGCTCATGACGCACACTCTGCCAGCCCTTGATTCCCTCCACGGTTCGGCGCACGCTGGTGGCATGCACACCTATGTCGTCGAGGGCATGGACCGCGACGGCATCTGTCGTGCGTCGGGGACGTTCAAGGCGGCCGAACCCAGCGACGCCGTGTGGGACGCCCAGGTGGTCATGATGGGGCACCGCGGTATCTGCGCGTACGCGGTCTACCGGCCAGCCCGGCTGCGCCGGCGTCGATCCCTGGTCACCGTCGCGGGCGGCTTCGGTGGCTGGGGGTCCGACGGAGACGACGGAGACGACGGCGGTCTCGCCGGGGTGCGTGAGCCGCGCCGGCCCAAACCCGGGCCCGGTCACCTCAGCGCAGCCGTCGACCCACCCGTCTGAGCCACGCTGGCGCGCCCCCGACCCTGTTCAGATCTCCACAACTGCTACGTTCTGAACGAGCTCAGCCCCAGATGAGCGCCCGGGACGGGTCGGACAGGATCGCGGCGACGTCGGCGAGGTAGCGGCTCCCCAGCTCGCCGTCGACCATCCGGTGGTCGAACGACATCCCCAGCTGGGTCACCCATCGTGGCTCGATGGTCTCGGTGCCGTCGGTGGCGGTGACGACCCACGGCATCCGGCGCACCGCTCCGAACGCGACGATCGCCGCCTCGCCCTTGTTGAGGATCGGGGTGCCGGTGTCGACGCCGAAGACGCCGACGTTGGTGATCGTGATGGTCCCGCCCGTCATGTCGGCGGGCTGGGTGCGCCCGTCCCGTGCGGTGGCGGTCAGCTGGCCGATCGCCCGCGCCAGGTCCAGCAGGGTCAGGGTGTCGGCGTCCTTGATGTTGGGGACCATGAGGCCGCGCGGAGTCGCCGCGGCGATGCCGAGGTTGACGTAGTGCTTGGTGACGATCTCCTGCGCGGCCTCGTCCCAGGAGACGTTGATCCCGGGGTGTCGGCGGACGGCGATGCACATCGCCTTGGCCAGGACGAGCAGAGGTGTGACCTTGACCTCGCGGAACTCCCTGTCGGTCTTCAGCCGCTCGACGAGCTCCATCGTCGCGGTGACGTCGCAGGTGACCCACTCGGTGACGTGCGGCGCGGTGAACGCCGAGTCGACCATCGCCTGCGCCGTGACCTTGCGGACTCCCTTGACCGGAGTCCGCGTCTCACGTATGCCGCGTGCGGCCATGGCGCGCGACCCGGACGCCGTGCTCGGGTCGGCCGCCTCGCCGTCGGCCCAGCCGAGGTACTGGTCAGCCGCAGCTACGTGCTGGTCGGCGGACCCGCCCGATGCGGCATACGCCTCGACGTCGGACCGAGTCACGATGCCGTCCGCTCCGGAGCCGGTGACGGCGCTCAGCTCGACGCCGAGGTCCTTGGCCAGCTTGCGGACCGGCGGCTTGGCCAAGGCGCGCACCGCTTCACCCGACTTGGGTCCACGATCACGGGGTTGCGAAGTCTGTACCGGTTCACGTTTATCGGGTGACCCGATAAGCGTGGGAGGGGGGGACGTGGGAGGGGGGGAGGGGGTGCTGGTGGGGGCAGCGCCGCGGGGGCGGCGGACCGCCTCGGTCTGCTTGACGCCGTAGCCGACCAGGACCGCGGTGCGACCGGTCGACGTCGTGCCGCCGATCTTGCCCTCCTCGATCTGCTCGCCGTCGTCGCCACCACCGGTCACTGTCGGGTCGACCTTGGGCGCCGGGCTGCCGATCATGCCCGGCTCGCGGGCGCCCTCGTCCACACTGCCGCGGGCCGGGGGGACCGGTGGGGCCGGGGGGGCCGGGGGAACCGGGGGGGCCGGTGCCGGCGCGGCGTCGCCGCCGTCCCCGCCGTCCCCGGGTTGGACCGTGGTGTCGGTCTGGATGGTGATGATCGGGGTGCCGACGGCGACCTCCTCGCCCTCGGGCACCAGGATCGCCTCAACCCGGCCGGCGAACGGCACCGGCAGCTCGACGAGCGACTTGGCCGTCTCGATCTCGACGACGATGTCGTTGATCTTGACCGTGTCGCCGACCTTGACCTTCCAGGTGACGACCTCGGCCTCGGTCAGACCCTCGCCGGGGTCGGGGAGCTTGAACTCCTTGATACTCATGGCTTCTCCGTTCCTCCAGGCAGGGCGAGGGTCAGTTGGCGTGCGTCAATGGGCGTGCGTCAGTGGGGGCGCGTTCAGTGGGCCAGGGAGCGGTCGACGGCGTCCAGGACGCGGTCGAGGTCGGGAAGGAACTCATCCTCGAGCTTGGCCGGCGGATAGGGGATGTTGTAGCCACCGACCCGCAGCACCGGCGCCTCGAGGGAGTAGAAGCACTCCTGCATGATCGTCGCCGCCAGCTCGCCGCCGAGCCCGCCGAAGGTCGGCGCCTCGTGGACGACGACGGCGCGGCCGGTCCGGCGCACGGACTCCACGATGGTCGGCACGTCGACCGGCGACAGCGAGCGAAGGTCGATAACCTCCAGGCTCTTGCCCTCGGCGTCGGCCGCCTCGGCCGCCTGCAGGCAGGTCTTCACCATCGGTCCGTACGCGAGCAGCGTCACGTCGGTGCCCGGACGACACACGCGCGCGTCGCCCAGGCCGAGCTCGGCCGTCTCGGGGATCTCGCCCTTGTCCCAGTAGCGGCGCTTCGGCTCGTAGAAGATGACCGGGTCGTCGGTCTCGATGGCCTGCTGGATCATCCAGTACGCGTCGCCGGGGTTGGCGCAGCAGACCACCCGCAGGCCGGCGGTGTGGGTGAAGTAGGCCTCGTTGGACTCGCTGTGGTGCTCCACGGCCCCGATGCCACCGCCGACCGGGATCCGGATGACCATCGGCAGCGTGATCTTGCCGAGCGACCGGGCCCGCATCTTGGCGACCTGGCTGATGATGTGGTCGAACGCGGGATAGACGAAGCCGTCGAACTGGATCTCGACGACCGGGCGGTAGCCGCGCAGCGCCATGCCGATGGCAGTGCCGACGATGCCGGCCTCGGCCAGTGGGGTGTCGATGACCCTCTCCTCGCCGAAGTCCTTCTGCAGTCCCTCGGTGACCCGGAAGACGCCGCCGAGCTTGCCGATGTCCTCGCCCATGAGCAGGACGCGTGCGTCCTTGTCCATCGCGGCGCGCAGGCCGTTGTTGACTGCCTTGGCAATGGTGGTCCCCGGCATCAGTGCGCTCCCTCGAACGAGGCCTGGTATGCCGTGAACTCGGCCCGCTCCTTGGCCACCAGCGGGTGCGGCTCGACGTAGACGTGGTCGAACATCTCGGTGCCGGCCGGGTCCGGCATCGACAGGCAGCCCTCACGGATGTGGGCGGCCAGGACGTCGGCCTCCCGCTCGACCGCCTCGAAGAACTCGTGGTCGGCCTTGCCCTCATGGGCCAGCCAGGCCTTGAACCGCAGGATCGGGTCGCGGTGCTTCCACACCTCGACCTCGGCCGAGACGCGGTACTTGCTGGGGTCGTCGGAGGTCGTGTGCGCGCCCATCCGGTAGGTGAACGCCTCGACGAACGTCGGGCCCTGACCGGACCGCGCGTGGTCGAGCGCTGCCCGCGTCACGGCATACACGGCCAGGACGTCGTTGCCGTCGACCCGGATGCCCGGGAACCCGAAGCCGCTGGCGCGCTGGTACAGCGGGACGCGGGTCTGCCGCTCGTTCGGCTCGGAGATGGCCCACTGGTTGTTCTGGCAGAAGAACACGACCGGGGCGTTGGTGACACCGGCGAAGACGAGCGACTCGGACACATCACCCTGGGAGGTCGCACCGTCGCCGAAGTAGGCGATGACGGCGGTGTCCCGCAGGTCGTCACCGGTCCCGACGGCCCCGTCCCGCTGCACGCCCATGGCGTACCCGGTCGCGTGCAGGGTCTGGGCGCCGATGACGATCGTGTAGAGGTGGAAGTTCTTCTCGTTCGGGTCCCAACCGCCGTGGTTGACCCCACGGAACAGGCCGAGCAGGTTGAGCGGGTCGACCCCGCGGCACCAGGCGACGCCGTGCTCACGGTAGGTGGGGAAGGCGTAGTCCTGCGGCTTCAGCGCTCGGCCGGACCCGACCTGGGCGGCCTCCTGTCCGAGCAGGGAGGCCCAGATGCCGAGCTCGCCCTGGCGCTGGAGGGCGGTGGCCTCCGCATCGACCCGGCGGATGAGGACCAGGTCGCGGTAGAACCCGCGCAGGTCGTCGTCGGTGAGGGACTCCAGCACCGCGTCGTAGTCGGCGTTCGGGACGCGCTGGCCCTCGGGGGTCAGCAGCTGGACCATCTCCGGACCGCCGTCCTGGACGGCGGGGACCGGCGCGGTCAGCCGGTCCAACTCACTGCGGGGCTCACGTTCAGCCTCGGTTGCTGCGACGTCGGTGTCGCTCACGGGCACTCCTTCTCCGCCGGACCGGGTTGCGGACGACGGCTCGGGCCATCCGTGGCGATGCGGTCCGCACCGTCGCGGGAGGCGTTGCGCGGACCACCGCGCGGGGTGATGGCGGTGCTCACAGGCCTAGCACTGCCCAACCTACCCGCTCGCGCCCTGAGCCGAGAACTCCGCTGGTGGGCGGCCCGAACCGCGCCCTCAGGGGAACGATCAGCTCCGCGCGGTCGTCGCACGTACATGAGGTTCTTGCCGCGGGCCGCAGCCCCGGCCCTCGTCGGCGCCCTCCTGGTGGCAGGCTGTGGCAGCACGGCGACCGGGACGGACACAGACGCCGGGACGGGTGCGAGCACGACCTCGACCGGTGCTCCGTCGCCGACCAGCCCGACCATTCCCACCAGCGTGCAGACGCCCCCACCTCCCGGCGACCCGACCGACCCACCCCTTCCCAGCAGCCAGAAGAAGATCACGGCGACCGGCCCGGTCCAGCTCTCCGACATCGAGGGACCGTGCATCCTCATGACGATCTCCGGCCGGACCTACCAGCTGGTCGGTGACGGCGTCGCGAAGCTGCGCGACGGTCAGCGGGTGAGCGTGACCGGTCACCTCGACGGCACGCTCAACACCACCTGCCAGGTCGGTCCGGTCCTCGTCGTCACCGAGCTCGCGCCAGCCGGCTGACCGTGCCGGACACACCGGTCGCACCGGACCCACCCGACGAGGACACGCCTCGCCCGCACCGGCATACAGCACGAAGCGATCGCCCGGCAGCGACCACGGCCCTGCGGGGTCGGGTGTTCCGGGCCGGCGAGGGGGCCTGCCTGCACCTGGCCTGCGTGGAGGCGACCTACGAGCTCGTCGGCGCCACGACCGGGCTGGTCGTGGGCCAACGGGCGTCGGTCACTGGTTGGGTGGACCGCACAGTGCTCTCGCAGTGTGGTCGCGGCATCCCGTTCGTCGTGACCCACGGGTCGCCGCTGCCGACCGACGGCGACTGAACGGACGGGTGAACGGACCCGCCGCATACGGGTGTCCCGCGCATACGGGTGTCGTCAGGCGTGCATCAGGGTTGCCCGAACCAGGAGAGCGCGGAACCCATCAGGCTCGACCGGTCGGTGGCCGCGCCATAGGCCTCGAACGGGAAGGCGAGGAAGAACACCTTGTAGCCGGCCGCCGCCACGGTGAGACCGTCGGTCGCTCCGGTGTCGTCCTGGAACGCGGCCGTCGCCGGGTCGATCGGCGTGACCTGGTCCTCGAAGGTGGCGTCGAGGACGGAGTGGTCGATCGCGACGGTGCCGACCGATCCGGACACCGGGTTGCCCGCGACTCCGACCACGGTGGCCGTCGGTTTGTCGTTCTGGCTCTCCGACCCGTCCCACGCGATGTGCAGATAGTCGCGGACGAACGCCGTCGTGCCGGCCGCCTGGTCCAGGATGTCCTGACCGGACATCATCAGCCTTCCACCACCGTCGAGGAACACCTTGAGCTCGTTCTCGTACGGGGTGACCGGACCGGGGTAGGAGTTGCCCGTCCACCACACGACGTTCTTGTGCGCCGTGAGGTAGGACTGCGGCAGGTTCGGGTCGGCCGCGAGGTCCCAGTAGCCGTATGCCGTGGAGCCCATGGCCGCCTCGTACCGCGGGGCGACGTCGGGTGCGTTGCCGTCGCCGTCCACGAGGAGGGTATCGCTCGCGACGGCATACGACGTGAGGGTCGCCGACGCGTGCACGGTCGCGTCGGCCGCAGAGGTGGCCGTCACGGTGGCGACCTCCTTGGCCTCATCGGCGGCTCCTGCGGGGACGGCCACCTTGATGCAGACATCGGTCGAGCCACCGCTGGCGACGCTCGGCGTCGTGCTGAGCGGCGTCGTGCACGTGGCGTCGTATGCCGCGGCCGGTCAGGTGCTCGTCACGCCGACCGCGTAGCCGTCGGCCGCGTAGCCGTCGTTGGTGACGGTGACGTGGTAGCTGGCCGACGTGCCGACCTTGGCTCCGCCGGACTGCGCGGTCGGGACCACGCTGACGGCGTGGGCCGGAGCGATGGGGGTCGTGTGCGGGCTACCCGTCGTGCCGACACCACCCGCACTGCGGACGACGATCCCGTCCTCGACGATCTGGGTGACCGACGACGGCAGGGCCGGGTAGATCCGCACCGCGAAGTGCACGGTGACGGCGCCTCCCGCCGGGACGGTCAGGCCGGACCACGTGATGGTGCGCCCCTTGACCTTCCCGCCGCTGTCCGCGGAGACGAAAGCCGTGTGGACCGGCACGGTGCCGGTCACCTGGACCGCTGTGGCCGCCGCGTTACCGATGTTCCTGACGGTCAGGGCGTAGTCGATGGTGCTGCCCGGACCGACCGGCATACCCGTGTCGGTCGAGCTCACGACGAGCGCGGCCGACGGCCCCCGGTTGGCCAACGTGTAGGCGCCCCGCCCGTGTGTGCCCGCCAGCAGCACCCCGTTCGTCGCGTCGTAGTCCAGCTGCCAGGTGGCCACCTTGGGCATGCCCGAGCCCAGCCGGAAGTAGCGTTTGCCAGCGTTGGTCGACACGAACGTCCCCACGTCGGTGCCGACGTAGATGATCCGGCTGTCGGAGGGGTCGATGGCGATGCTGTTGACCGGCGCGTCGGGCAGGTTGCTGCTCACGTCCCGGAACGTCCTGCCGCCGTCCGTGGTCGCGAAGACGTGCCCGGGCCGGTTCTTGGTGGCTGCGTTGAACCCGCCGAAGGCGACGTAGGCGATCCGCCAGTTCGAGCGGTCGACGGCGATCTGGTTGACCGGCCGGTTCGGCAGCACCGCCGCACCCACGTGGTGCCACGTCGGGGTCTTCGCGCTGACCGCGTCCCAGCTGACCTGGACGTGCGCGTCGTCGGTGCCGACCCAGACGGCGTCGCCGCCGTCGGCCACCCCGATCGCCGAGATGAGGCAGCCTCGGGCGCCGTTGGGTGCGGCCTGGGTACAGCCGGACGTCAGGTCGCCACTGATCGGCGTCCACGTCACGTCGCCGGCCGAGGGGGTCTCGGCATTGTCGGTGCGGTAGAGCCGGTAGGTCCCGAGGAACATCTGGTTGGGGTTCGCCCGGTTCTGGACCCAGGGCACGTAGAACTCGGCCCGGTCGGTCAGGTCGATCCCCCCGTCGATGGTCTCGTTGCCGAAGAAGGTGTTGACCTTGGACGGGTCGTACCGGAACGGGCTGATCGCGTAGTAGCTGCCGAAGACGAACGCGGGGTATGCCGTGCTGAACGGGTTCGGGGTGGTCTGGTCGACGATGACTTGCCCGCCGTCACCGCTCGCCTGGTCGAACCAACGGTCGTTGACCGACGACTTGCGCAGCGTGCCGTTGTCCTGCGTACCGCCCCAGTACTGCCCCGGGACGTCGGGGACGGTGGCGACGGAGGTGAACTGGCCGATGGCCAGTCCGGTCGAGTGGACCAGCGCCGCGGTGGCCGGCTCGACCGTGCCGTTGAGGTCCTCCCAGTCCGCGGTCGACAGTGCAGCGCCGGCCGGCCGTCCGCCGCCGTGCTGGCTCTGCCAGACCCCTCCGTCGTTGCCGACGACGACGTGCTGGGTGTCGGTGGGCTGGAAGGCGAAGGCGTGGAAGTCCGGATGCATGTCGTAGCCGAGGTTCTGCCAGGTCTGTCCGCCATCGGTCGACCGGTAGATCCCACCGGACGGTGGGGAGTTGTTGTAGCCGTAGGATCCCAGAACGTAGACGACGTCGGGGTTGGTCGGGTCCGGCTTGACGACGTTGTCGTAGAAGCACTGCGTGCCGCAGTAGTTGACCACCGAGTCGGAGCCGGTCGTCGTGCCGACTGCGCTCGTCCACGTCGTGCCGCCGTCGACCGACTTCCACACCGCGCCGGGGTGGTAGGCGTCGGTCGAGTCGAAGTAGTCGAAGCCGGTGTACAGGGTCGGCTGGGCTGCGCCCGCCGGGTGCGAGATGCCCAGGGAGAACCGGGTGCCGCCCTCGAGGAAGTTGCCCGCCGGAAGGTTGCCCAGCGCGCTCGTCCAGGTCCTGCCGCCGTCGGTGCTCCGGTAGATCCCGTCACCCCAGAAGGAGGCCCACAGGTGGGTCGGCGCCTGCGGGTCCATGACGAGGTCGGTCGCGCCGTGCAGCTCGTCGGTGGTCCCCTTGCGCAGGGTCCATGCGGTCCCGCCCGTCCAGGACTCCCAGACACCGTATGCCGTGCGGGCCGGGGCCGTCGTGCGGTGCGACCCGCCACGACCGCGCAGGGTCGCGGCGAACAGGTGGTTGGGGTTGCGCGGGTCGACGACGATGGCCGAGGTGGCCTGGCCGGTGAAGAGGCTGGACACGTGGGTCCAGGTGAGGCCGCCGTCGGTGCTGCGCCAGATGCCGTCCCCGTAGTAGGAGTCACCGGAGAGGGCGCCTTCGCCGGACCCCATGTAGACGATCCGGTCGTTGCTCGGTGCCACCGCGAGCGCTCCCACCGACTGGGTGTCCGCGTCGTTGGTCCGCGACGTCCAGGTCTGGCTCGTCGCGTCGTAGGTCCAGATGCCGCCCTGGGCGGCGCCCAGGATGATCGAGCCGTCGTTGCGGACGGCCAGGGCACCGACCCGGCCGGACATCGCACCGAAGGTGTTGCTCGTGCGCATCACCTGGACGATCGGGTTCGGACCCTGAGAGGTCCACGTGCCGCCGCGGGTAGGGCCCTTGACCGTGGCGTCGGAGACGGCAGAGGCTGCGCTGCTGGCCCTGCTGCGGAGCGCGGCGGCCTGGGACAGGTCGAGCTGGTCGTCCCCGGCCAGCAGCCGGCTCCAGTAGTAGGCGTCGCGGAGCTTGTCGAAGTTCTGCTCGTCGGCACCGTTCTCGTGCTCGCCCTTCATGGGGAGCAGGGTCGGCGTGTCGTCTCCTCCGGAGGCGGCGAGGACTGGAGCCGCGGAGACGCCGGCGCCGAGGGCGAGGGCGGCCACGACGGCCGGGACGAGGGCAGAAAGTCGACGCATGAACCATCCTCCGAGGCTCTGGCGGCCATCGCGGTCACGGACAGGAAGTGTGGCCGCCTTGTCGCACTGTGGCATCGTCGAGACGCCGCGTCGAGGGGTCGAAAGGGTGTTATCGGATTGTTATGTAGGGAGTCGGAAGAAGGCCGGAGGGGCCCGGCGCCGTGGCGCCGGACCCCTCCGGTGCGCGAACGGCATACGCCGTCCGACCTGCCGTTGTTCAGCCGGTGACCGAGACGACGGTCGTCGCCACGGTGTCGCCGTCGAGCGCGTGGGTCAGGCTGCCGAGGTAGTCCGTACCCGCGGTGAGTCCGGTCCAGGACAGGCCGACCGTGTTGGTCTCGCCGATGGCCGCCTGGACCGGGCTGCCCGAGGTGACCGCCAGGCTGCCGCCGCCGACGCTCGGGACCAGCCAGCTGCGCAGGTCGAACGGGGTGTCCGGGCTGGCCACCGCCCAGCCGTGCACGATGATCGTGTATGCCCCGTCGGCGGGGTCGGTCACGGTGATCTGCTCGTTGGTCCCGCCGTTGGTGCTCGAGGCGACCAGGTCGCCGGACGGACCGAGGAGGTACATGTCCAGGTCGTCGTCGCCGGGCAGGACGAGCGACCACCTGGCCAGGCTGACCCCGGACAACGTGAACGGGACGGGGACCGCCGTGGCGGGCGTGTCGTCGGCGCTGGGGTAGGTCTGGTCCGGGTCCTGGCTGACCGTGCCCTTGTTGTCCACCGCCGGCACCAGGCCGTGCGGCGTCGCGGTGTAGGCACCGGAGGTGCCGAACTGGACGTCGACCGACGCGGTGCCGTCCGTGCCGGTGCCGGTCACCGAGGTGGGTGCGGCGATCGGCACGCCCTTGACGGCGATGGCGCTGCGCAGCCGGTAGCCGTCACCGCGCCAGATGAGCGAGCCGAACTTCCACTGGCCGGTGGCGGCCCCGGTGTTGGTGATCCTCACCTTGACGGACGTGGACTCTCCGGGCGCCAGCCGGACCCATGCGGGGGACACCTGCACCGAGTATCCGGCTGGTGCCGCGATGTCTGCGTGGACGGCGACCTTCGAGGCGGACACGTTGGTCAGCGTCCGGGTGACCGTCTGGGTGCCGGGGAGCGCCTCGACGCCGATGGAGGCGTAGTTGAGGTCGGCAGCCGCGGTCGGGACACCGGCCGCAGCGAGGCCTGCGCAGGTGGCGGCCGGGTCAGCGAAGGCCTCCGGTCCCTCGGCGCAGAGGAAGCCGAGGTAGTCGTTGATCCCGGCGTCGTAGACCAGGCCCGGCTGGAACGCCGAGCCCTTGTCGCCCGGCTTGCCGACGACGGCCAGACCGGCACCCATCGCGAACGGGCCGGCCTGGGTGACCCGGTCGTCGTCCCGGACGTTCTTGTCGGCCGTGGTCATCAGCGCGGACTTCGCCGCGGCAGCGGACCAGTGAGGGTGCGCCTGCTTGAGCAGAGCGTAGGAACCCGCGACGACCGGGCTGGCCATCGAGGTGCCCGCGATCGCCTGGAACAGCTCACCGGCCGGCTGGGTGCCAGGCGAGGGGGCCGGGGTGTTGCCGGCCATGACCTGGACGCCGGGGGCGCTGATGTCGGGCTTGATGATGTCGCCGGCCGTGGGGTTCTCGCCACGGCTGGAGAAGTAGGCCACGGTCGGGGTCTTGAACGGCGCCTTGCCGACGCCGCCCGCAACGAGCTGGCCCCGGGGGTGTGCCTTGGAGCTGACCCAGCTGCGGATCGCAACCCCGGGTGTGTTGTCGACCATCACGGTGGGGACGTAGAAGTTGTCCGTGAAGATGTTGTCGACGTCGACCTGGTTGTACAGGACCATGCCGACCCCGCCGGCCCGCTGGACCTCGAAGCTCTTGGCGATGCGGCCGTTGCCGCCGCGGCCGCAGAGCACGATCTTGCCGGTGACCTTGGCCGGGTCGAGGGTGCCGGCCACGCACAGGTCGGCACCGGTCGCGCCGGCCAGCCCCGCCGTGGCGGCGTCGACGAGCTCGGCCTTCGGGGAGCTCTTGGTGACCGAGCCGCCGACGTAGCTCTTGCCGCCGTCGAGCTTGATCGAGCCCTGGTAGAAGGTCGGGTACGTCGTCGCGCCCACTCCGGTGACCCACGGCACGTCGGCCGGACCGCCGATGGTCGCGTCGCCGGGCCCGCTGTTGCCGGCCGAGACGGCCGTGAAGACGCCGGCGTCGGCAGCGAAGAGGAAGGCGATGGTGTCGGCGCTCACCGTGTTCGCCCCGCCGCCGATGGAGTAGTTGATGACGTCGACACCGTCGGCGACGGCCTGGTCGATGGCGGCGGACAGGTCTGAGGTGTAGCCGCCGCCGTCGCCGAGCGCCTTGTAGGCGATGACCTGCGCGCGCGGGGCGATACCCGAGACGGTCCCCTTGCTCACCCCGAAGATGTTGGCCCGGACGCCTGCGTTGCCAGCGGCTGTAGACGCGGTGTGGGTGCCGTGACCCTCGTTGTCGCGGGCCGAGTCGAACTCGTAGGACTCCAGGCCAGTGTTGGCCCGGTAGGTGTCGAGGAACTCACGGGCCCCGACGAGCTTGTTGTTGCAGGCGAACGCCGTGTCGTTGGCGTTCCAGGCGCTGTTGCCGAACGCGCAGGCGGAGCGCTCGCTCGTGTCGAACGTCGGCGCCGGCGGCAGGGTGCCGTTGTCCCGGAAGCTCGGGTGCTCGGGCCAGACGCCACTGTCGATGACGCCCACGAGGACGCCCTCGCCGGTCACGCCGCGAGAGTAGGCCCCGCCCTTGTCGGTCAGCCCGAGGAAGGCGTTGAGACCGTTGGTGGCTGCGTGCGGTGGGGTGTTGCCGGACGCGGGAACGGCTGTCGGCTGGCGCAGCTCGTCGGGCAGGACCACCTGGACACTCGGCTCCTTGGCCAGCCGCTGGGCGCCCGCGAGATCGGTGCGGACGGCGAAGCCGTTGAGCGCGTTGCTGAAGTCCGTCGTCCTGCGCGAGGTGGAGACACCCGCCTCGTTCATGACGTTGTCGTGGGTCTTGCGGATCGCCGCCTTGCGCTGCTTGGCCGGGGCGCTGTTGAGGTCCTTCTGCTTGACCGTCCGGACCAGCGGATCCGCCTTCATGACGACGATGTAGCTGCCCGTCTTGCTCTTGGCGACGACGGGGCCGTGCGAGCTGGGAGCCGGCGCCGCAGCGCCTGCTGTGGGTGGTGCGGCCCAGCTGGGGGTGGTGGCCAGGCACAGGGCCGTGGCCGCGGTCCCCGCCATGGCAATGATGCGCTTCACGAGCACGTACTCCTCCCGCCCGGCGAGTCGCCGGGTCGACACTTGCCCTACGAGACGGCCGCTGACACGGGAGTGCTGAAGCTCCCGAGGCCGTGCTGGCGAATGTAGACGGTCCGGGACGCAATTCCTACCCCTCGCGCCACATCCGTCCCGGACATGCTGCGGTCCGCAGCCGTCCGGACCGCTCAGTCGGCACAGAGGAAGGGTCCCCGCCGTCCGCCGCCGTGGTAGTGGAACCGCAGGCCGTTCACGATGAGCGCGGCATACGCCCCGTCGACCGGGACCTGCAGCTGGGCGACGTCGGGGTCGGGGCAGCCGCAGGCCGCGTCGGACCAGGTCACCGCTCCGAGGCAGGCGACCTCGATGCCGGCCGGGTCGATGCCCAGGCGGCCCGCGAGGTCGGCCCGAGCCAGGTCGGCCCAGGCAGTGAGCGAGGGGTCGACACCGGTCACCTCGACGTGCTGCCGACGGCGGCGGGGTCGTGGCAGGTCCGCCCTGGGGCGAAGCGCTGCGACGAGCTCCTCGCGGGCGGGCGGGACCGCACGTGGCGCGGGCGGCGCGCCGCCCTGCGGAGCGCCCCCGGACGGAGCGGCCCCGCGCGGAGCCGCCCCGGACCGAGCGGCCCCGGACCGAGCGGCCCCGGACCGAGCGGCCCCGGACGGGATCGCCCCCCGAGGAGGGGTCGCACGCCGGTCGGTCACCCGTCCCTCCGGAACCGGGCCGCCACGGCGATCATCCGGTCGTTGGCCTCGGTCTCGGCGATCGTGACGCGAACCCCGTCGCCGTCGAACGGCCGGACCGACAGGCCTGCCTCGGAGCAGGCGGCAGCGAAGGCGAGCGCCTTTGCGCCGAGCGGGAACCAGACGAAGTTGGCCTGGCTGTCAGGGATCGGCCAACCCTGCTCCCGCAGGGCGGCCAGGACCCGTGCGCGCTCGGCGACGAGGTCCTTGATCCGCACCTCCAGCTCGTTGAAGGCGTCCAGGCTGGCGATCGCCGCCCGCTGCGCGACCGTGCTGACGCCGAACGGGACGGCCGTCTTGCGCAGCGCCTCGGCCACGACGGACGACGCCACGGCATACCCGATCCGCAGGCCGGCCAGTCCGTAGGCCTTGGAGAAGGTCCGCAGCACCACCACGTTGGGATGGGCCCGGTGCAGGGCGAGCGCGTCGGGCGCATCCTGCGTCGTCACGAACTCGACGTAGGCCTCGTCGATGACCACGAGCACGTGGTCGGGGACCCGTTCGACGAACCGCTGCAGCTCGGTGTGGGTGACGCCCGGCCCGGTCGGGTTGTTGGGGGTGCAGACGATGACGACCTTCGTGCGGTCGCCGATCGCGGCGTGCATGGCGTCGAGCCGGTGCCGGTGCTGCTCGTCGAGACCGACCATGACCGACTCCGCCCCCGCGAGCGCGACGACGATCGGGTACGCCTCGAAGCTGCGCCATGCGTGGACCACCTCGTCACCCGGGTCGCAGGTGGCCGCGATGATCTGGCCGAGGACGCCGACGCTGCCGGTGCCGGTCGCGATGCACTCCGGTGCCACGGCGAGGGCCTCCGCGAGCCGGACGGTGAGGTCGGTGACCGCCATGTCGGGGTACCGGTTCATCTCGGTCGCCGCCTCATGGACCACGTCCAGGACGCTCGGGAGCGGCGGGTACGGGTTCTCGTTGGAGGACATCTTGTATGCCGTGAGGTCGCCCCGGGGGGCGGGCGGTCGGCCGGCCTTGTAGGCGGGGACGCGAGCCAGCGCGTCGCGCAGCCGGACCGGGGTGCCGTCGTCGTCGAGGGTCATCCCCCCACTGTAGGAGCCGGGCGTCAGTCCTTGCCGTCGGGCAGCACGAGGTTGAGGACCATGGACACCAGGGTGATGATCACGGCGCCCATGATGGCGTCCCAGAAGAAGTGGGTGATCGTGAACGAGAGCCCGAGCGGCTTGGAGATCGCCGCGGTGAGCTCCAGCATGAGGGCATTGACGACGAACGTGAACAGCCCGAGGGTGAGCACGATGAACGGGAACGAGAGCAGCTTGGCGATGGGCCGTACCACGGCGTTGACCAGCCCGAAGATGAGGGCGACCAGGACGATCGTCACGACCTTGGAGGTCCAGGTGTGGCTGGACTCGGCCAGGTTGATCCCTTGGACAACGATGGCGGCGATCCAGAGCGCGACGGCGTTGACTCCGACCTTGATCAGGAAAGACATGGCCTGATCCTGCCATGCGGGAGGGCTGGTACCCCGAACCCCGGCCCCTCCCCCCGGTTCGCACCGAACACCCGACATGCCGCAGACCCCTCCCCCGCTTCGCACCGAACACCCGACATGCGGCAGACCGCTCCCCCCGCTTCGCACCGAACACCCGACATGCGGCAGACCGGCCCTCGCGCACTCACGGTATGCCGCGTGTCCGGTGTTCAGTGCTTCCGGAGCTGGCGGGGGCACCGCCTGCTCATCCACAGGACCGTGCGGTTACAGCGACCATCCACAGGGCCGGACTGATGGCTCGCGCTCGACCGGATCGCTGGGCACCCTCGTCCGCATGCAGCTCCCCGACCTGCCATCGACCTTCGGCCGACCTCAGGCACTGGCCTTGGGTGTGTCGGGCGATCGGCTCACCCGCGCCGTTCGTGGCGGGCGTCTCCAACGGCTGGCCTCGGGGCTGTACGCCCTGCCCGACCAGGATGAGCGGGTCGACAGTCGGCGGAGCAACCACCTCGCCGTCGCCGAATCGGTCCTGCTGCGACACCCTGGCGGATGCGTCCTCAGCCACCTCACGGCGGCGGCTGCGCATGGTCTGCCGTTGCCGCTGCGGCCACTCTCCAGGGTGCACCTTACGGTCGACGGCATCGTCCACCGCTCCCGTCACCTGACAGGTGTCACCGTTCACCACGGCGACTCGGTACTCATGCATCCGGTGCTGGCCAGCGGCCTGCCCTGCACCAGCGTCGCGAGAACCCTGGCCGACTGCCTGCGCTGGAACGCGCCCGCGGTGTCGGTGCCGTTGGTGGACGCGGCAGTCAGGAGCAGGCTGTGCACGCTCGACGACGTCGAGACAGAGCTGGCGTGCCAGATCAGGTGGCGCGGCCGGCCGCGGGCGTATGCAGCGCTGGCCCTCGTCGACGCGCGGCGCGAGTCGTGGCTGGAGTCGTTCGGCTACCTGACCCTCGACAGCTGGGGCATCGACCTACCCGTCCCGCAGGTCATCGTGTTGGCTCCCGGTGGCGAGTTCATCGGCCGGGTGGACGGCATCTGGGCGGAGGACAACACGGTCCTGGAGCTGGACGGCAAGGAGAAGTACCTGGCCTCCGACGCCGGCACGAGTCCCGACGCGCTCGATGCGGAGCGGGTTCGGCAGCACGGGTTGACCAACGTCGGGCTGGAAGTGGTTCGCGTCGATCTCGGGGCGTTGCTCCGCCGCCGGGCCAGGGTGGAGTCAGACATCCTGGAACGGCGCCGGGTGGGACGCTCCAGGCGGTTCACCGGCGAGCTGGTCATGCCCACCGCAACTGGGGCGCGCTGGCAACGCCCGGCGGCCTGACCACGATCCGTCCCGCCGCCCCGCGGCGTTCGGACTGCACCGGGAGGCGATGCCGACGCCACTGCCACCTCCGCGCCCGCACTGAGCACCCGACACGCGGCATACCGCCCCTTCCAGCCAAGCCCAATACGGCATGTCCGGTGCTCAGTGGGAATCCGCCCGCGACCGACGGGCGGAGCCGGACACGGCAGGTCCGGTGCTGAGTCGGCGCCGACTGAGCAGGCGCCCGGCAGACCCGCGCCCGCACTGAGCACCCGACACGCGGCATACCGCCCCTCCCAGCCAAGCCCAACACGGCATGTCCGGTGCTCAGTCGGAATCCGGTCGCGAAGGGCAGAGCCGGATACGGCGTGTCCGGTGCTCAGTCGGCGCCGACCGAGCAGACGCCCGGGCAGACCCGCGCCCGCACTGAGCACCCGACACGCGGCATACCGCCCCTCCCAGCCAAGCCCAATACGGCATGTCCGGTGCTCAGTGGGAATCCGGCGCCG